>NZ_CP167894.1:2592767-2916863 GCF_041504345.1 Vibrio sp. BS-M-Sm-2 | reverse complement strand
CCGCACCACTTCGACATTCAAACAAAGAAGGTTGGATGACATAAGCAATCGCTGATGGATCATGAACATGGCACCCTTCCATTCCCACTTTTTCGGAATAGAACTTTAAATAGTAACGACTAACATCCCAAATGAACTGTCCAACCTCACCTGCTTCGTCTCGCAGATCATCAAGATATTGCCGAGTAAAAAAACTCTCTTCAGTAACATCAAGACCGATAATCACAACAGGCCATGAAGCTGTAAATACCTTGTCGGCTGCATGAGGGTCATCATGTATATTCGCTTCGGCAAATGGAGTCACATTACCTCTGTGGTCATTTTCACCAAAGGCCCCGCCCATAATGACCACTTCCTTTACTAAGTCGACGATTTCAGGATCCGCTTCAAGAGCAAGCGCAAGGTTAGTTAGAGGGCCTACAGCCACAAGAGTGATCTCTCCCGGTTCAGCTCGAACACTATCGATAATGAACTGATAAGCCGGCTTTTCAATCGCTGTAACCTCTAGCGCACTTGGTGCTTTAACATCACCAAACCCTGCTTCGCCATGAACCACAACCGTAGCTCCAACAGGATCTCTAACTAAGGGCTTATCAGTACCCTTTGCTACAAGTGCCTTCATACCAAACTTCTGCTTCAAATAGAGTGCGTTCTGAGTACCATTGTCTATCGTCGCATTACCATAAACTGTAGTAATACCCATTAGCTCAATCTCAGGGTGAGCCTCTGCAAATAGGATGGCCATTGCATCATCGATGCCCGGATCTGTATCTAGGATGATTTTCTTTGTCATATCAGCTTCTAATTAAACAGTAGGGAAAGGTAGACGATACCCAGAAAAAACGGAGATAAACGTGACCTAAACCTAAGCTATGATTTTTATTATGACGAGCCGTAAAGTCACCACTCTAATGACTGGTCTTCTTGGCTTTTTTATTTAGCCTGATGCTGACCTTTTTGATAGAATCTGCGCCCAACTATATGCCTCTGAGATCGTCATGACTTACCAATGCCCTTTGTGTCACCAACCTTTATCTCAACACGATCGTACGTTTAAGTGTGAAAAGAACCATCAGTTCGATTTAGCAAAAGAAGGCTACGTCAACTTGATGCCAGCACACCATAAACGTTCAAAAGATCCAGGTGACAACAAAGAGATGATGCAGGCACGTCGTCGCTTCCTTGAAGGCAACCATTACGATCCAATGCGCCAAGCGGTTGTCGGCTTATGTTCTAGCTACCTGCCAGACACAGATCCTAGCCTATTGGATATTGGCTGTGGCGAAGGGTATTACACCAACGAAATTGCGTTGAATCTTCAAGATAAAAACGGTGCTATTTTTGGTCTAGACATTTCTAAGATTGCTATCAAATACGCCGCTAAACGCTACCCAGCAGTCGACTTCTCTGTTGCCTCTAGCCATCGTCTACCCTTTGCAGAAAACAGCTTAGACGGCATTCTACGCATTTATGCACCATGTAAGGCAGAAGAGCTCCAACGTACAATTAAAGACAATGGTGTCGTGATTACAGTAACACCGGCAAGCCGACACCTATATCAGTTGCGTGACGCCATTTATGATGGTGTGCGTTTACACGATGAAGATCCTGAATTGATCGAAGGTTTTACTCTTGAACACCAAGAGCATCTAAACTATATGATGGAACTATCGGGGTCAGATGCATTCGACCTACTACAGATGACGCCGTTTGCTTGGAAAGCGACTGAAGAGTTTAAACAACAACTCACCAACGCAGAGCAATTCAACTGTGAAGCTGACTTTATGCTAAGAGTGTATCGCAAACAGGTTTAATTGATATTGATTATCGTTTGCATTGAAATCTCATCTTGCCTCCTTTAGTATGCGTGTTCTTCAAGGAGGCATTTCATGCGACGTATTATTCTTACCGGATTAGCCACTCTTCTCACAGCTTGTGCTAATCAACCCTCAGAAAACACTTCTCAAAAAGTGGTTCAACCGGAAACCGTTTCCACCTACTACGATTACCAGTTTGCCTCACCACAAGGCGAAGCACTCTCACTTAACGCTTTACCTCAAGAGTTGCTAGACGCTGACGTCATTCTTATTGGCGAATGGCATACTCACTCCGCCATCCACCGCTTTCAAACTGATTTCTTAAAAGCGCGCCGCAATGCAACATCAAACATTACACTTTCAATGGAACAGTTCACTCGAGAGCACCAAACCACACTCGACCAATACTTAAACGGTGAAATTGGCGAACAAATTCTCATGTCTCAAGCAACGGCGTGGCCAAATTACGAAAGTGATTACCGCGCGTTAGTTGAGTTCTCAAAAGCCAACGACGTCGATGTTATTGCGGCAAATGCACCAAAGCCATTCGTTCAGTGCATTGGCCGTAAAGGATTGCCTTACCTAGACCAATTATCGACCGAGCAACGCCTATGGATTGCTGCAGAAGTGGATACTGGCGATAGCCCATACAAAGAAAAGTTCATGGCTTCTATGCATCACGGCACGCCAGAGCAAACAGAAAAGCAGTTTGCCGCTCAAGTAACCTGGGATGAAACCATGGCTGAATCGATAGTGGATTACCTAGCGTCGAATCCGAATAAACAAGTGATTCATGTAGCAGGCATGTTCCACACCGAGGGTGGTTTAGGGACGGCGGCATCAATTCTACGCCGTAACCCTGATTTGAAAATCGCCATCATCAGCCCAGTTGAAGAGATCACATCGGATAACAGCGATTATCAGCTTGAAGTTCTCTCGCCACCGGCTCGCTTTGTTAAGAAAGAGAGCCGAATGAAGGCATACAAGCACCTGTCAAAACGCAGTGCTAGCCTAGAATGTGACTAAACCATTCTTCTAAGCTAAAGAGTCGATGGGCTAATCCTAGATAATCAGCCCATCGTCAGAACTAGATCACATTCCCGTCATTCATCCTAACTCCATCTAAAATCAAACATTCTTATCGGCACAGGACTTGCTTAGTAAACAGACAATTTAACCAAGCAGAAGAAAATGTAATGTGCGAATAAAAAACATCACTATCGATGATTAATTGCACAAGTTTTTCACACCTCTGCCGATACTATATTTAAGGATAAGTAAGGAGGGCGATATGACGCCAGTAGGAACGAGTAATACTCAGCTGTATTCACCTTCGCAAATGAATGCACAAGCTAAAAGCACTGAAGCTGAACAGCCTGCACCTCTTAAGGTTGAACAAAATACCGTCAAGCTTTCTGATGAAGGCAAAGCTCTATTATCTGCACTTAAAGAAATCGATAAAGAAGCCAAAAAAGTCGAAGCTGAAAACGCGACCGTTACCGATAAGGTAGAGTCATTTGCTCATGGCGCTTTAGGTATGGATCATCCAGATAAGATTGAAGAAGAGGACGATGGTTCTTATTCAGCAGGGCAATACTTATCCGCAGCGGCAACCGTTGGTGGCATCCTACTCGCTTTAATCTAACTTTACTCTCCTGTTACCGCAGATTTCCCTCTGCATTGAAGCGATTTGTCGTCACGACAACAGACCCGATTTGGTCTAAAAAACGAGTTCATTCCATAATTCCGCTCTCATTTTAATGGAATAATACTCGTGAAAAACACTTTTGAGCTTATTGACAAGCCTACCTTCTTTGGTGCGATTGCACTCCTACTCACGATAGTTTTCCCGCTAATTTTGTTCCCAGCACAGGGCGCAGACTGGATTGCGGTTGCGAAAACATTCATGACTGACCAACTTGGATTTCTATATCTTGCGCTAGGCCTCGCTGCCTGTGCATTTATGGTTTACGTTGTGTTCAGTGATATGGGACAAATTAAACTGGGCGAAGCTGATGAAGAGCCTGAATTCAAAACAGCATCATGGGCTGCAATGTTATTTTGTGGCGGTATCGGTGCAAGTATCTTGTACTGGGGCTGTATTGAGTGGGCTTACTACTACCAATCACCGCCTTTCCAACTAGAACCTGGGAGTGAAGAAGCGGTTCGTTGGGCTGCAACTTACGGTTTGTTCCACTGGGGACCAATCGCTTGGTCTATCTACCTGATCCCGGCGATTCCTATCGCTTACTTCTTCTATGTACGTAAACAGCCAGTTCTAAAGATCTCTAGTGCGTTAATGCCTGTTCTTGGTGAACACCGCAGTAAAGGCGTACCTGGAAAAATCGTCGATATCCTTTTCATTTTCGGTCTATTAGGCGGCGCTGCAACAACGCTAGGTTTAGCTGCACCTCTAATCACTGAAGGTCTGAATCACCTATTTGGTCTACCTAAAAATAACCTAACGCAAGTGATGGTTCTTTTAGTGTGTACTGCGATTTTTGCTTACTCATCTTATGCTGGATTGGAAAAAGGCATCAAGATCCTAAGTAACATCAACTTCTGGGGTGCGATGGGTCTACTGGCTTTCGTTCTGATTGCAGGTCCAACAATCTTCATGCTAGAAACAGGTTTAGACTCAATTGGTCGTCTACTATCTAACTTCTTCGTGATGGCAACTTGGGCTGAACCATTTGGTGGTTACGGTACCTTTGAAAATACTCACTTCCCACAAGACTGGACAATTTTCTACTGGGCATGGTGGCTAGTATTTGCACCAAGTATGGGTCTGTTTGTTGCGCGTATTTCTCGCGGCAGAACCATCAAACAAATGGTGTCAGGTTCGATCTTCTTTGGTTCTCTAGGTTGTTTCTTATTCTTCATGATTTTAGGTAACTACGGCTTATCACTGCAACTTTCTGGTGAGCTAGATGTCGTTGCTATTTTGAATGCTGAAGGCGCAACCAAAGCTATCTTCTCGATGCTTGCCCAACTGCCAATGAGCACACTAGTTATCGCGGTATTTACACTACTGTGTATCATTTTTACTGCGACAACCTTTGACTCAATCTCATACATCCTAGCGTCTGTTGTACAAAACAACGTGACAGAAGAACCAATGCGTTGGAACCGTATGTTCTGGGCATTTACTCTATCGTTCCTACCAACGATTCTAATGTTCTTGGGCGGTCTAAGTACTCTACAAACGGCGGCGATTGTTGGTGGCCTGCCGCTGCTTGCTATCTCTGTCATGTTGATGATTTCAGCGGTTCGTGCGACAAACCTAGACCTGCGCCATCAAGATGCGTACATCGAGCCAACGATCAACATCGAAGAACTGCCAGACATGGACCCTTGGTCTGCAGAAGGTATGGCGCTGGCTCAATTTGAGAAAGAAAAAGATGCTGCGCAAGAAGCCGCAGAACTTGAGCGTGTTGCTTACACAGAACTTGCCGCAGTGAAGAAAGAAATTCGCGCTTATGTGTTAGAACAAGGTTCACAAATGGAAACTCACGAGTTACCAGAGAATCTACAACAAGCACTTGAGTTGGCCGAGAGTAATCTTAGTGCCGCACAAGCGAAAAAGATCGAGTTATCTGAGCAAGCTCAGAATGCTCGTATCACGTTCAACCAGGTGGTTGCAGACTTACCGCTTGCTTGACATTAGCCATGACGCAGTCCATTGATTTGGACCCTCCTAAATACGACCAAGGCTCACAGAGATGTGAGCCTTTTTTTATGCTTTTCTAAAAACTTGAGTTATTGCTCAATTTCATATTGATGAAATAAATATGAAACGACTTTGACACAAATCGGTGTTCTAATCATCCCGCTTATATAAAAAGGGATAACTAATGAAGCACTTTATGAAACCAATTGTTACCGCAGTGGTAACCTCTACACTCTCATTCAACGTACTTTCAGCAGAAATCAAAAATGTCATTCTGATGATCGGCGACGGTATGGGACCTCAGCAAGTTGGCTTATTGGAAACCTACGCAAACCAAGCGCCAAATTCAATCTATAAAGGGAACAAAACGGCCATTTATCAACTTGCTCAAGAAGGGGTTATTGGTTCATCCCTAACGCATCCGGAAGACGCAATCGTAGTGGATTCAGCTTGCTCTGCGACCATGCTTGCAACGGGTATCTACAGCGGTTCAGAGGTGATCGGTATCGATTCTCAGGGTAACCATGTTGAGACAGTACTTGAGAAAGCGAAAAAAGCAGGCAAAGCGACCGGCTTAGTTTCCGACACGCGCTTAACTCACGCGACCCCTGCTTCTTTCGCCGCTCACCAACCTCACCGTTCTTTAGAGAATCAAATTGCATCTGATATGCTAGCAACCGGCGCTGATGTGATGCTCTCTGGAGGACTGCGTCATTGGATCCCTAAATCGACCAACGACAAAGGTGAAACCTATAAGCAACTTGAAAAACTAACTCAAGGTGATGTTTATCTCAAATCGAAGCGTAAAGACGACCGTAACCTGCTGACTGAAGCAGAAAAAGACGGCTACCAACTGGCGTTTAATCGCAACATGCTAGACGACGCTAAGGGCGATAAACTACTTGGCCTGTTCGCCTACTCAGGCATGGATGATGGCATCGCTTACAGCAACAAGAAAAAGAGTGGCGAACGAACTCAGCCAAGCCTGAAAGAGATGACACAAAAAGCGCTCAACATCCTATCCAAAGATGAAGATGGCTTTTTCCTAATGGTCGAAGGCGGCCAAATAGATTGGGCGGGACACAGTAACGATGCAGGCACTATGCTGCATGAACTGCTCAAATTTGATGAAGCGATCCAAACAGTGTATGAATGGGCAAAAGATCGTGAAGACACGATCGTGATTGTAACTGCAGACCATGAAACAGGATCTTTTGGCTTCAGCTACTCTTCTAACGACCTACCAAAACCACAGAAACGTTCTGGTGAAGCCTTCGCCGACCGCGACTATGCACCTAACTTTAACTTTGGTGCATTCGATATTCTCGATGGTTTATATAATCAGAAGCAAAGCTACTACGGCATGATCAGCGAATTTCAGAAGCTGGATAAAGCGCAGCAAACACCTGAAAAGCTCGCTGAGATCGTCAACAAAAGCAGTGAGTTCCCTATTACAGCTGAACAAGCGAAAAATGTATTAGCAAGTAAGCCGAACCCATACCGATTGGCTCAGCACAAATATTTGTCGGCAGAAGAAGTGCCTGCTATCAACGATTTCGATGCATTCTTCCCATATAACGACCGTGGCAACCTACTTGCTCGAGAACAAGCAACAGGTCAAAACATCGTTTGGGGTACAGGTACACACACTCACACACCAGTGAACGTGTTTGCTTGGGGTCCTGCTGAAAAGATACTGCCAGTTTCGAAAATCATGCACCACTCAGAACTAGGTGAGTACATTAAACAACAAGTAAACTAGCCTGAATCTTTTTTGCTCGTTTAACTTTAGCGCCCTTCGGGGCGTTTTTTGTTTTAAACCTTTAAGCCTTTAAACTAAGTAAGTTTCAAATTTAGGTGACGCCAAATAGCAAAACAGCCGCTATTGAGCGACTGTTTTTCTTTAATCATTAACGATTTGGGTGGTTCAAGATGTGGTCTTCCCAATCAACAACATCAATTTCGTAAACCACTTTATTACGAACACTTTCACCAGCTGCATGCATCTCTGATTTAGAACCCGTGATCAATGGGTGCCATTCAGGGATCGGCTTAGATTCAGATAGAAGACGATAGGCACAAGTATCTGGCAACCAATGGAATTCATCGATCTTGTCACGAGTCAGCTTCAAACACTCTTCACCTGAAGTGAAGCGGTTCGGGTAATCTTTACATGAACATGTTTTGTCGTTTAACCAGCTACACGCTACATTGGTGTAGTACACTTCATCGCTATCTTCATCCATTAGCTTATGTAGACAACACTTACCACAACCGTCACACAGTGATTCCCACTCATTCTCGGTCATTTGTTCTAGTGTCTTTTCTTGCCAAAATGGATTCGTCATAGGATTACTTCTTACTCTTTTACTGGGGTGCGTGTTATACCGCTAGCCCATAAAAAGTTCAAGGATAATAATTGTTCATTCTTTGATTCAATCAACAGCTGTCACTCTCATCATTTTTTGCTACTATCGCGCACCCTGTTATTTAGTGAGTTTAATTTGATGGAATGTCGCCTAGGTTGTGGAGCATGCTGTGTCGCTCCAAGTATTACATCTGCTATTCCTGGAATGCCAAATGGCAAGCCTGCTGGTAATCTATTGAGCAAAGGTAAACAATAACTTATGGAATGCAGACTTGGTTGTGGTGCTTGCTGTATTGCACCTACTATTAGTTCTTTAGGTAAACCTGCTAACATACGTTGTGAGTACCTTGACGACGGGAACTTGTGTACCATTTTTGGCAAGCCTGAACGCCCTCAAGTATGTAGTGATTTCAAGGCAGAACTCGACTTCTGTGGAAAGACAAATGAGGAGGCGATGGCTAATCTTATTTATCTTGAGAAAGTGACATGACAACAGTCCTCTACTACGCCAGATTCAGCTCATCCAAACAACGTGATGGTTCATCAATAGAACGTCAATTAAGGCTCTGTGACACATACAGGCTAACCCATAAGCTACCATCACCCAACCACACCTACACCGACAAAGGTACATCTGCTTACCACTCAAAACAGCTGGAAGGCGAATTAGGTCAACTAGTGCATGACCTGGAAAACAGTGTTTACCAAAAGCCCATAACAATCCTATGTGAAGCTATTGACCGCATAAGCAGAGCCTCGATTCGTGATAGCCAAACAATCATAAACAGCATCACTGAGCATGCTGACCTTGTAACTGTATCTGACGGTAAAATTTACACGCACTCTGACGATTCACTGGAGACATCATTAATTCAATTGGTGAAATCAGCTACTAGCCGTGAAGAATCAGACAAGAAAAGTAAACGAGCAAAAGAATACTGGGCGACTTGCAAAGAGAATGGAGTAGCGCAAAACTCCGTTTGCCCTAAGTACCTCAAGCTCAATGCAGATAGAAAAGGTTACACAGTAAAAGGCGACATTGCTGACGAAATTAGAGGTATCTACAAACTCCTCAAAGCAGGCAAAGGTATCAAGAATGCCCATCAATCATTCCCTTCATGGTCTCCTAGCGCCATCGCTCGCCTACGTAAAGATGAACGCATCGTAGAACATGGCATCATAAGTGATACTGACTTCTGGAAAGTTCAAAGTACGTTAAAGACAACCCGTAAATCAGGGGCTAAGAACTCAAAGAATTTGTTCCGTTCGTTATTTGTATGTGGTGAGTGCGGCTCTAATCTTGTGTATGTTGCGCCTAGACCGTCTCGACCAACATGGTCAGGGCATTTGATGTGTAAGAACCGCCAAGCTAAAGGAAGGGTTGCATGTCCTAATTCTAAGAACATCAATTACAACAAGTTTGAGCCTATCTTCTTAGACTTTCTTGAGTCTGTTAGTAGTGAGTTGTTTAGGTCTAACCTTTCAGAAGTCGAAGCAAAAAAGAGTCAACTTGAAGCTCTTGTTATGCAGTACGAGCAACTAGAAAAGAAAGTGGATAATCTCTACGACATTCTAGGTGAAGCTCCAACCAAGCGTGGTAAAGCAAAAATAGACCAGCTTGAAGCGCAACTGAATGAACTAGAAGCGACCAAAGAGAAGCTAGAAGCCGAAGTCCAGGGTTACACTGACATTCAGCTTGAACAGCCATCTACCGACCTAGAACGTGAAGAATTCAACACACAATTACTGCATGCTTTCAAGTCGATAACCATCAAATACCCAACCGAGGGTAACCAATGGTTCACGTTCGACGATAAGTTTGAGATTAGTAGTGATTTCACAAGGTGGGAATTGATTCATACTGATACGAATGAACAACCTGTTGTCTTAGAGTTTGACTAACCAACCTCTAAAAAGACTCCCGCTAGCTCCACCAATGTTTGGAAACAGCTTTATTTCACTAGGTTATCGCCTTCTGAGATAGCGCTGTTTTTGTATGAGTGCCACACTAAAGTGCCACGTTACTAATCCATTCCTTTGCTAGTTGTATAGCTTGATACACTGGCTCAATAATCCAATCAACATTCGTATGATAACTTGTTTCAATCAAGCCAGATTGGAATGCTGCTGTTGTAGCCAAAACTACAGTTAGCCACTTCATTGTATTAGCTTGTCTCTTTGATTTTTCCTCTTTCTCCCTTTCTTCCTTAAGATGCTCATAAGTTACTAGCGCCTTTCCTTTCACCAGATGCTCACCGTACCCCTGCACCGATAATTCATCTGACTCTGCTAATGAAGCAAGCACCAGTTCTAACCGATTAAACAAATCATGATACTTCCTGTTATGAATTGCTTTTGAGGTGTAGATTTCATACATAAGTTTCAATGTATCGACTTTCCTATGACCCTGCGTCTCAGACAAATCCAGTACCGCTTTGAGTGCTGCTTCTCTTGTTGGCATTGGTAATCTTTTCCTTCGCCACCACCATGCAGGGATTAGATACTTCGAAGAACTCCACTTAGCTCTAAGAATGTATAAACCTGTAAGTTCATTCAGCAAGAACTCACTTCGGCTTTCGTAACCTATGTTTACGGTTCCATAGTAGTGAGTGATGTCGTAGTCGTACTCATCAAAGGAATCGACATTCAACTCTACTTGTTTATCGAACCTAGTTCCTTCTTGGTTCAACTCTAGTACATGAATCTTGTTGGCACTTATGCGCTCGACCAGATAACGACCATCTTTATTCGTCATCGTAATACTGTAGCAATCAACTGCTTTAGCTTCCTCTCCGCTACGTGCGACTCTGCCAGTATTAGCTTTCTTTGCTATCGCTTTTAGTTTCCACAGGAAAATCTTTTTTATCATTAGGTTACTCACTAAACACTAGTGTCGTGATTATACCATCATTGTGCACCAAGTAACCTATACAGTGTAGCTCTACCAATCCCTAACTCCTTGGCTGCTTTAGCTTTTGGCACACCATTATCTAATAGCTTCTGGACATCCTCTTTCGTCACCTGTGCTTTAGGTCTACCGATGTGCTTACCTGCTGCCTTGGCTGCTGCAATACCCTCAGCCTGACGCTCTTTAATCAGCTCCCTTTCCATCTGTGCCACTGCTGCCAGTATCCCTAGCACACCTTTCTGTGCTGCACTCATAGCACCATCGAATCTCATTCCTTCCTTGTGGAACTGCACAGATACACCTTTCTTGTTCATCTGTTCCACCAGCCCTACCGCATCACCAGCACCACTGCGACAGATACGGTCTAGGCTGTGAACATGTAGCACATCACCATCCCTAACGTATTCCAAGCACGCCTGTAGCTGTGGTCTGTCTACTGTCTTTGCTGAAACCTTTTCCTCGAACACCTTATCCAGTTTCACATCAGCTAACTGTCTGCTGGTGGATTGCTCAACTGTACTAACTCGAATGTATCCAACGTGTGCCATGCTTACCCCTTTGTCTCAAAACCTCTTAATACTTTCAGCATTACATGTATCAAAGCTAGAATTCAAGACTTTTGAGACAGCTTTATGTACAGTCTCATAAGGTATGCTTTTGAATCACTGTTAAAGTACACAGCCAAAATAAAACCCATTTACAACATGCCATTCTAAATGTACACTTTGCGACCATTTTTGTTTGAATAAGGTCAAGTGATGATACCTTTTCTTTTAATAGTCATAATCTGTATTTTATGTCCTATTTTTATCCCTGCTATAGCTGTGCTATTTGGAAGTTACCTAGGGTTATTTATGATAGTCAGCGGCTTGATTCTGGTAATTTTATTTGCTCGCATAATTAGCTCATTCGTTCACGAAGCTAAAAAGCCAATAACCGAGCAACAAAAACAAAACGAATCAGACTGGAATCAAAATTAATGAAACTTAGTAGGTTGTATAAAACTTTTTTGATTTTCTTCTCATTTGGAAATCAAGCTATTGCTGCTGTGAATTACCAGTTCAATCCAGAGCTAACAGTTAAGTACATAAAATCGTGTAAAGCGGACATTTACTTTTACAACACTCTCTTTAAATGTGATGGGTACACGGTTCATTTTTTAACGATGGGAGGAAGCTCGTCTGTAGTCACCATTCAGAACTCAACTGTCACAATCACAACAGAAGCAGCGGAGCGCTTTCAAAACCTTATTCAAGAAAAAGCAAAGAAGGAAAAAGGTGAGTGATAGGCGGAAATCCTGATAAATTTTCTACTTTGTTAATCAGGGTACCTTAATACCGAGACTTCGATTTTTAGGAAAAAATTTAAGGTTAAAATAACCTTGCCACATTCCCCCCGTCACCCCTTACAATTTCAGTCATTAAAAACAATACTTTACTATTGCAACCATCTCATACAGATTGACATTCTGTATGCTTTTTGTTATGGTTTCGCCCGATACGAAGTGGTATCAACATACACACACTAAAGCACACCTTGATGGTAATTTGCCATCTTAAAGGGTGTGTTTTTTGTTGCTAGTTATTTGGTGAAACGTCAAAGGTCAGACAAGCCTTTTATGAATTTACTTACATACAATAGCATTTTACTCACAAAAACAATCTAACCAATTGTTTTTATTTATGTTAATGGAGATTTCAATGTCCCAAAAACTTAGGAGAACATCATGCAAAAGAAAGGAGAAAAACACCCTTTAACTAAACCTCAACATCAGCTATTACTCAGCTTGGTGCATTCTAGAAACAAACAGTCAAGAAAAGTCTTTGACAAGAAAGACAATTGCTTTACCAACAAGAGTCTTCGTGAGATTGAAGAAGTCACCACCCACTCAAAAAGCAGCCTAGGGAGACTATTCAATGTGCTCAATGAACGTGATTTAACTCGGACGGTAGCAAACCACAAAGGTGAAGCTGTAACTATGCTCTCACCCTCATTTATGGCCTGTACGACGCATTACCTTGAAAAGCGATTTAAACTCGCAGTCTACGCACTGGGAAGCTACGAAAAGGCTTGTGAATGGTCTGACGCTTGTAGAGCCAATAGTGTTATTTATAACTTGGACACTTTTACACTAGCTGACGTTATCGACTTTGAGACGGGCGAAGTTACCCCACAAAGGAAAATTAGAAGAGTCCTAACCCAATTTGAGCTCAGAGAATGGGAAAGATACAGGTACTCATACTCCTGCACAGATAGGACAAAGCACCGCCCACCCAAAAGAGCATAACGATAGATACAAAAACGCCCCAGCATTTCTGCTAGGGCGATTAATGTATTGGTGACACTTTCCAGGCAAGCTCCTCATCGACTCTGACAGTTAAGCCAGGTTCGGTTGATAGCTTTTGTATGCGATTTTAAATACAGCTCTATCAAATAAAGGAGCTACAAAGGGTTTAAGAGTGGTTTCACACCAAAAACCTCACCACGTCGCGCCTTGTCCTCCATTAACCTTGCCTCTGCACTACTTTGAACTAGTAGATACTGATAGTCTAAGTTATCTCTAACGTACTTCTTAGTTAATTTATCAAGCGTTAACTTACCTGTAGAAAAGTCCATTAAATCCGATTGTGTTAGAAGTGGTATGACTAGCCTATTGGCAACATAGACACAAAATTGGTCACCACTTAAGCGTCCCGAAGCATGGCTATTTAGTCTTGTTACCATTCCGTATTTGCTTTTCCCCAGGGCAATAGCTTTCTCGATTTCTCTTCCAGACATACCACAGTAGAGCAATGTATCCTTATTCCAAATGGCATAAACTCCAGCTGATACAGAAGGTATTGAAGCATTACTCCAGTCTGAGAACTTTAATCTATTACTAAAACCTGAATCTTCCAAAAAACACTCCAAAGTTACTCACTTCCATACAGTTTCAGTTCGTAAGCACTTGGTTTTACTTGCACAACACCAGAACTAATTAACTTGAAAGGATTTTGTAGTACTTCTACCTTTTTAGCACCTTTTGCATTTACACCAGTGAGTAGATAAAGAAAATAACTATCCCCAAACTCCTCCGACGCATTCAACTCGTTAGCAGTTAAATTGAGACTACTCATACTATTTGAAACGGTGGATTTAACCTCTATCCGCTTAATGCTTCCATCTACGTCATAAGATGTAATGTCCCATCCTGGTCTATTATTTTGGGCTTCTTCATGAACGACTTTAACTGCAAGGTCTTCTCTTCCATTTAGTGACAAATGTTCAATTTCGCGCTTTAAAATGTATGCCTCACCCCAGTCGCCAATTTCTTTAGTAGTTCGGTTTGAAGAACGTTTGGAGTTATTACTTTTAGAAGAGCCACCTGATGAGTTCTTCATTTCTGAAGCTACTCTAGGCACAAAGTCTACAAATTCAGCATCGGTAGCTTTAGATAATAATTGTTCGGGCTGTATCGAGATTGAAAGTAAGGCGTCATTATCCGGTGTTGCCTTATCCTCTACCATCGACTGATAAATACGAACGAACTTATCGTAATCTCTGATTAAATGGTCTTCATCCAACGACTCGTTGATGTCATACGTAATGTGCAGTACAGCCCCCTCTTCATACCCTCTTTGAAGGCTATAACCTCGCTTATCCGTTATTTTAGAAACCCCAAGATTAACTCGACTTACAAAATCAACATCACCGATGCTATTCAAGTATGGCATCGCATGTAACTGCATTCTCAAAGCTGCATTTCTTATTTCTTGTAATGCTTGTTTGTTCTGCCCATAAAAGCGAGTAAATTGTGTTGCACCTAGCCCTAGCTCAAGCGTTATCGTGTTCATGTCTGTTGAGAATAGAAAAACAACATAAAACCCATGTGTAGCCTTGTTAGTAATCCTAGAGTCAAAGCTAGCAAACCATGGTCCTCTTGTAATGTTCCCCTCTCCACTTGACGCCCCAACAACCAACGACTTAAAACCTAATCGTTCATTTGTCTGAACTAATACGTTTTTTAGTTTCTTATTAATTAGCTCATCAGCTCTATTAGAGCTATCAACATGTTTTAATTCATAATAACTGTGCCATTTCTCAGCAAGCTCGATAATCAATTCTTTCATTATCTATTTCAACCAGTTGTTTTATTTAACTTTATCACCTCACATCAGATAAAAATGCGTTTTTCGTTTAGTTTTTGCAGATGACTAGAGGTCCCTGATTGAAATAAATACAATTAGTTGCCAGATGGTAAGCCTGCTGGCGTGCGTTGCATTCAATTAAATGAGCAAAATCTCTGTAAGCTATTTGGTCAGTCTTCACGCCCCAAGGTGTGTCACCAATTTAAAGCTTGTCCTGTCATCTGTGGAAAAACAGATCAAGAAGCACTTGATAACCTTATTGAGCTCGAAGCAATAACCTAACAATACTTTTCTTTTTATATATGCCCAAGATTTCACAACTTTGATAAATTTAAACTATCTTATTGATACTGGTAAAGATTAATAAGGATAGTTATGAATAGGTATATCGCAGAAATGTTCGGTACATTTTGGTTGGTATTAGGTGGTTGTGGTAGCGCCGTGTTGGCCGCTGCTTTTCCCGATGTAGGTATCGGCTTACTCGGGGTCTCCCTCGCCTTTGGTTTAACCGTACTCACCATGGCCTTTGCTATTGGGCATATATCAGGTTGTCACCTCAACCCAGCTGTCACCATCGGTCTATGGAGTGGTGGTCGCTTTGATGGCAAAGATGTTGCGCCTTATATTATTGCCCAAGTGATTGGCGGTATTATCGCGGGTGGCGTGCTATTTGTTATAGCTTCCGGCCAAGCAGGTTTTGACGTTGTCTCATCAGGCTTTGCTTCAAATGGTTATGGTGAACACTCGCCTGGAGGCTATTCACTTACCGCTGCACTCGTCTGTGAGGTCATCATGACCATGGTGTTCTTGTTTGTGATCATGGGCGCAACCGATTCAAAAGCACCGGCTGGATTCGCACCTATCGCTATCGGTCTATGTTTAACCCTAATTCACCTTATCAGCATTCCTGTAACCAACACCTCAGTGAACCCCGCTCGAAGTACTGGCGTAGCTGTGTTTGTCGGTGATTGGGCTGTGTCGCAATTATGGCTATTCTGGGTTGCACCGATTATTGGTGCCGTGATTGGCGCAATGATCTACAAAGCAGTGAGAGGTTCAGATTAAGTCCTATAACTCAATAAAAACCTACGTTAAATAAATGCAAGGCCGTTAAATTAGCGGCTTTGTGTTTTATGTCGTTTAGTTACTTATAAAGCTCTACCTGTATCTTCCTATCACATCGGTCACCTCTAGCTTGATAACTTTTGGTTAACAGGGCTATTCCATTGAATCATTAGCCGCAGTTGTCAGTGCTGCGCATAATGCACCCCATTCCCTATACCGATGGACATAACAATGAAAAAAACACTACTTGTACTAGCTCTTTCTTCTTTAACGGCAACAACAGCTTTCGCTAACGAATCGGTACCAACCCCTGAATTAATGCCAGAACCAATTAAAACCGAGTTTTTTGTTGGTGGTGGTTTGGGTTACCACTCAGCTAAAGCTCAAATCACTGGACCTGGCTTTAAAGAAAGTAAAACAGCCAAAGGCGCTGCTTTCCATATTCGTGGCGGTGCTTACATTCAAGAAAACCACAGAATTACTGGTACGATTAACTTTACTGGTGACAATGAACTATGGCATAGCCGTGAGGATCAGGACGAAATTAATCTAGATTTAGCTCAGACAGAGTTCCTTTTATCTTATGACTATATTCACGCCATTAACTCTCAGTTCTCCGTATTTGGTGGCGCGACGGTTGGTATGACACAAAACACTTTTAAAGGCGAGTATATTGATCTAATTGACTCTTCAGAGAATGGTTCAGCTAAATCTAAAGAAACTGACTTTGTGTACGGTTTACAAGCCGGTGTTCAATACAAGATCATGAAAAACGTTTCTGCCGATTTCCAATACCGTCATATGTTCGAATCATATTCTGAAGGCAATTTAATTGAACTATCTGTACCAAACAACAGCGAGTTTACTGTGTCTGTCGATTACCGCTTCTAATTAGATAGTGATATTCAGCTAAAGTGAATATAGGGAAGATATTCAGACTGCCTTAATAAAGAAAAAGCCGCTCAGTGATAATTCACCAAGCGGCTTTTTTAGATCTTATGACGACCGAGTAAGGAGTGCGAAAGCGTGGTGCCATCCACCAGCTCTAGCTCACCACCAACGGGAACACCATGAGCGATACGGCTTGCGTTCACTTCATGGGCATTACATAGCTCAGCAATGTAGTGCGCTGTCGCTTCCCCTTCAACTGTCGGGTTGGTCGCTAGGATTACTTCAGAGATATCACCACGTCGTAAGCGGTAGTCCAGCACATCGAGACCGATATCACTTGGACCAATGCCATCAAGTGGTGAAAGGTGACCCATAAGAACAAAGTAACGACCAGAGTATTGGCCAGTTGCTTCGATAGCTGCAATGTCTGCAGGGCTCTCTACTACACAGATTTGACCATTTTCCTGACGTTTAGGATTGGTACAAATGTGGCAAGTATCTTCTTCAGTAAAAGTACGGCACTCATTACAGTGACCAATTTCGGTCATTGCTTGGCTAAGAGCTTCAGCCAACTGTAGGCCGCCTTTTCTATCGCGCTGTAACAAATGAAAGGCCATACGCTGCGCCGACTTGGGGCCAACCCCAGGTAGACAACGTAAGGCCTCCATCAAATGCTCCAGCATATGACTGGTACGCATATTTAACCGTTCTAATTTTCAAGTAACGGTTTACTCAAGATAAACCGCAGCTTGAATAAACCTTTAGAAATAGTTTCTTAGAAAGGCATCTTCATACCTGGTGGAAGTTGCATTCCGCCAGTTACGCTAGCCATTTTCTCTTTTTGAGTTTCTTCAACGCGACGAGCCGCATCGTTGAAAGCAGCAGCGATAAGATCTTCAAGCATCTCTTTATCGTCTTCCATTAGGCTTTCATCGATATCAACACGGCGAACGCTGTGGCTACCAGTGATCGTTACTTTTACAAGGCCAGCACCTGACTCACCTGTAACTTCCATATTTGCGATTTCTTCTTGAAGCTTTTGCATGCGCTCTTGCATTTGCTGGGCTTGCTTCATCATGTTGCCCATACCGCCTTTACCAAACATGTTAATACTCTCTGGTCTAATTGGTTTATTAAAATTAATTAAGCTATACGTGCTTAAATGGGGGTTAAGCCAGTGTGATTCAACCCCTCGATGTTCAGTTCTCAGATTTGCTTATCTGGGATGATATGCCGGTCACTAAACGAGAAAGTATTCTAGATAGGACGAACGCTGTCTCTGTCGAGTTCTGCAGCAAAACGTCTTTCGATAAACTGTACGTTGGCATCGTTTTCCAAACTGGTAAACGCGTCTTTCAACTTGCCTTGGTACAACCTTTCTCGTAATTCTAGTGGCGTTTCTCCACCATCACCGATTTCAACACTCAAATGACACTCTTCTCCGAGCACAGTATTGAGCGACTGTAATAGTTCGCTCTGCGCGCGGTCCGTATTCAAGTGAGCTTGGCTCGCTCTTAACGTTAAAGTGATTGATGTGTCGTTTTTAGCAAACACTGAGTTCAATGCTAACTGTTCAACAAGCTTGGCTGTCTCTAGCTTTTGAATCGTGGCGGACCATTCATCTTGAGCAATCGACTCTTGAAGCAATTTATCGACCATTTCTGGTGTCTTAATATGCTCTAACGCACGCTTGATCTGAGTAGGTGTAAGCTCTTTGCTCACCTCTTTCACTACAGGTTTAGACGGTTTCCAGCGATAAGGTTCATTATCATTGGTTACCTTTTCTGCAGAGGAGGCAGATAAAGAAGCTGGCGACACCCGCTCAGAGCCACCGTGTTGCTGAGCAACTCGGTCAAGAACTGAAGTTTTAGCTGGTGTCGCTTTAGCCTTTTTTGGCGCTGAACCTTTGCTGTCCGGTGTTGTACTGCCCCTGCGTTGAGAACGCAATTGGTGGCGTAAACCACTGACAGGTGAAGCCGGACGTTCTGATTGTCCTTGCGGAGCAGCAGAAGCAGGTGGCGCTGAAGGTGCAGCGTTTTGCGGCTGAGCTGGCGCTTGATTCTGATAATTCGATTGTTGAGGCTGCTCTGCACCGTAGCTAGGACGTTCGTCATAAGCCGGTGGCGCATCATACTGACTATGCGGGTAACCCTGTTCAGGGTAACCTTGGTTGCCGGAATGGTCAGCGTAACCTTGTGAATCTGAATATTGGCTCTGACTCTGCTGCGGTGCTTGGCTGTGTTGCTGCATATCCTGTTGACGAGGTTGCTGCTGAGGTGCCTGTTGCTGCATCGGAACTGACTGTGGCACCTGAGCAGGCTGTCTCGGAGCTGGCGCAGGTTGACTCACTGGCTGAGCAACACTCTGAACTGCAGAAGCTGGCGCTGGGCTTGTCGACTGAGTCGAGATTGCCGTAGCAACCACTTGTTCAGTTGGTCTAAATGCCAGCATGCGTAAAACCACCATCTCAATGCCAACACGAGCGGTTGGCGACAATGGTAAGTCTTCACGACCTTTCAACACGATCTGGTAATACAGCTGAATGTCTTGAGGGCTTAGCGCCTTACTCAACAGTTCTAGCTTCTCAGCATCTGGTTGTGCTTTATCTAATGTGGATGGCAGAGCTTGGAACATAGCAAGACGATGCAGTTGAGTCGCAAGCTGATTCAGCAAACCATCCCACTCTACGCCGTTCTCAGCAAGGCTTTGAATACAAGCCATAGCCACTTGAGGCTGCTTACTGCTGATCGCTTCAAGCAGGTGAATAGCTTGGTCGGTGTCTAGCGTACCGAGCATGTGAGCCACGGTGTCTGTCACGACATTACCGTTGCCTAATGCGATAGCTTGATCCGTTAAACTCAGAGCATCACGCATACTGCCGTCAGCAGCATGAGCAATCATCCCTAGCGCACGAGGTTCAGACGTCACACTCTCTTGTTCAAGAATGTGGTCAAGCTGTTCGTGAATATTATCAACGCTGATCGGCTTAAGATGAAACTGCAGACAACGCGACAAAATCGTCACTGGAAGCTTTTGCGGATCAGTCGTTGCGAGCAAGAATTTCACATACTCAGGCGGCTCTTCTAACGTCTTTAGAAGCGCGTTGAAACTGTGCCTAGAAAGCATGTGTACTTCATCGATAAGGTAAACCTTGAAGCGACCACGTGCCGGCTTGTACTGAACATTGTCCAGAAGCTCGCGGGTATCTTCTACCTTTGTACGTGATGCCGCATCAATCTCTAGCAGGTCAACAAAACGACCTTCATCGATCTCTTTACAGGTTGCACATTCACCACAAGGGATTGAGGTAATGCCTGTTTCACAGTTGAGTCCCTTAGCGAATAAGCGACCGATGGTTGTTTTACCAACACCTCGTGTACCGCTGAACAGGTATGCATGGTGCAACCTATTCTGGCTAAGGGCATTCTCTAATGCTGTTAAAACATGGGCTTGACCAACCACTTCTTTGAATTTGGTTGGTCGCCATTTTCGCGCTAACGCAAGATAGCTCATGAATAATTCCGAAAAGGATTAGTGACCGTCGAATTCGCAGATGCTAAACACTTCTAGACCTAAGCCTTGTAAGCGCTTGTCACCACCGATTTCTGGAAGGTTAATAACAAATGCAGCGTGTTCTACCACACCACCTAGTTGACGAATCAACTTTGTTGTTGCTTCAATCGTACCGCCTGTTGCTAACAAATCATCAACCATCAACACTTTATCGCCTTCAACGATAGCGTCAGTATGGATTTCTAGCGTATCTGTGCCGTACTCAAGCTCATAAGATTGTGCCACAGTTTCACGAGGCAGTTTGCCAGGTTTACGGACAGGAATGAAACCAACACCTAGCTCTAGTGCCAAAGGCGCACCAAATAAGAAACCACGAGCTTCAGTACCAACGATCTTAGTAAAGCCCATGTCCTTGTATGTTTCCGCTAGCAGATCGATTGTCGCTTTATACGCGGCAGGATCTTCCATCAAGCTTGTTACGTCACGGAACAAAATACCCGCTTTAGGGTAATCAGGAATGCTTTTGATGCTTGCTTTGATCAGAGAGATTTTTTCTGTGTTCATAATCTTATGCACTTCATTAGGCCGCTTTCCAAACTCTCGTCAACGAATCAAACATCAACGCTTGGAATTAAGGAAAGGTACGATTGGTATTCATTGCAACGAGAGTCATAACTCTGATTGCTGAAATAATAAACGCCCGCTGTACAAGCAGGCACACTGGCTTAATGGTAGTGATTTTCTTTGCTGTCAGCAACCAACTCATGAGTTGGAAGTCGCATAAACCATGTGAGAAGAATAACAAGTACACAAATTAGGAAGGCCTTGACCCACATGATAGGGGCAAAGTAGATGGATAACGCAAAACTCAACAAGATAAAGAATACGCCGCGCGTTTTAACTTGTTTGGTTACGGCACCGTGTTGGTACCAATTGTTCAGTAAAGGACCCAGCGTTTTGTGCTCGTGCATCCATTTATGAACTTTCGGATTACTTCGCATGAAGCATGCGCTAGCAAGAAGGAGAAAAGGTGTGGTTGGCAGAACAGGTAAAACTATCCCTAGAACTGCGAGAAATATGCAAAGGCCACCAGCAATATTGAGACTTAAAACTCGAACGCTAATTGTGGCCTCCTTGAGTTAGCTATCGTTAATCAGCGACGACAGCTTAACTAGAATGTTGCGTAACCATTGAATACACGGATCAACGTAAGTGTTGCAGGTAGCAATGGGATCATTAAAAATGCGGCTAGAAAGCCTAAAAAATAGAATACATTAAACGGGTCTTGAAAGTCTTTGTTATCTGCCATGATTGCTTCTTGTTTTTGTTAGTAAAGGTAAGTATCTGGCGAACCAAACCCGCTTTGCTAAATCGACATTTAACAAAAAAGGCATAGCCGCACCATTTGCGCAACTATACCTTAATCAATTATTCACAAAAACCGAGGAAATATAGGGTTAATCGGTAGACCCTTGGTGTATGTCTAAACTAAAACTTGCCGCTCCAAGTAGGCTTAACGAAAGTTGGCAGCCCTGTTCGATCGGAAGGTCCCGCGTTATAAAGTTCTTCTTGCAGTTCTCGCCCAAGCGCTCACCTGCTGCAATATGTTGATTCAATTCACCATTCGACCATTGCCCATCTAAGCCCGCAGGTAAAATGGAGATGGTTCCCTCGGCAAGGTCGGCAACACCAAACAAGGCATTCACTGGGGTAGAACATTTAGAGCAACGAATCCCCTTCTCTAAGATCTCAGCAATATCTTTGAGATCAACATTAAAATCTTTTCTGTTTCTTATGTAATCGTGGAACAGCGCTCTCACCAACAATGTTGTTGCTGAGCCGCCATTATCAGAAGACGATGAATCGACGAGGTAAAAAGCAAATTGCCCGTTCATCATCCACGCATAATCAAACACAAGTGGCATCATCTCTGTTGATTGCAGTAAACGGTAACTGCAACGCCATGAGCCTTGTCGCGTATCTTTCTCTGGAAGCAGCGCATGCAGTAAATCTTTTGCTGCGCTTGGATTATCTTGAAGGTAATTCAGGTGCCAATGCAGTTCTTGGTCTTCAGGGATCTCTCCCCCGTCATCCACACAGAACCACTGGCTCGAAAAATCTCGTTGGTCTGAAATGTTATCGAACGAATCTGTCAATGTATTCGCAATCGCACTTCCTAGATGACCGTGATCCTCTAACGGTTTCGCTAAAAAGTCTTTAATACCAAATCGCAAGGCTTTCGCCACATCAGACATATCATCAGTGCCGGACACCACGATCATAGGCAGTGACGGGTACTCTAAACTGAGCTCTTCCACAAGCTCTATGCCATCAAGTATTGGCATTGATAAATCACACACAATTAAATCTGGCGCTGAGTCTCTAAGCTTTTGCAGAGCGTCCAGTCCATTTTCAGCCTCAACCACTTTATAACCGACCTTGTCTAGGTACGCGCTGGTTATACGGCGAAAAATAGGATCATCATCAACCAACATCACGCATTTTTGGTTAATTACTTCCTGAGCCGAGGTCATTACTGGCTGACTGTGAGTTTTGTACATAATCTATAACCTCACAAAACTAAGTCGAATTATTATTGTTATCTGTTCTAAGAACTAATATAAAACTTAGTAATAAAATGCTAAATACACAAATTTGCACTCTTTGCTGGTAATTCGTGACCAGGGTTGGAATACTTGTAAATAGTGCAACGAGTTGACGTAACGCAAACATTGATCTCACTGTTACGTATAAATTAGATGAGATTGTAAACAAATGTGTCTGGATTTATGAAATTAGATGATTTAAACCTCTTTCGACTCGTCGTTGAAAATGGGAGCTACACCGCAACATCGCGCAAGACTATGATTCCGGTTGCGACCATCACACGACGCATCCAAGCCTTGGAAGATTCTTTGAACCTTAGGCTTCTCAATAGACACGCGCGTAAACTTTCTTTAACAGAGGCAGGCGAACGTTTCTTCAATGAATGCTCTCCGCTGTTGCAACGTCTCTCTTCTACCGCAGAAGAGTTAACTGACGTGTGCAAAGGCGCTTCCGGTAAGATTCGTATTACGGCCCCCTCAAATCTGACCAAGCGCATGATGATGCCAATGTTCAGTGAATTCATGACTCAATACCCTGATATCAATATTGAGCTGATGATGAACAACCAAGCAGATCAGCTGGATCCAACTGAGTGGGATGTCATTTTCCGTGTCGGCCCGCAGCGTGATTCAAGCCTAATCGCTCGCAAAATCAGTGAAGTCAAAGATATTCTTATCGCGAGCCCTGAGTACTTAGCGAAGAACCCAGCTCCAAGCCATGCTGAAGAGCTAGCGAACCATTCGCTACTCAAAGGCTACCCGCTGATTAAGTGGCAGCTGAGTAATTCGAATGAAGAGACGGTGGTAAATAGCGAGAAAGGCCGTTTCAACGCCAATGCGCTTAATGTCGTGAGACAAGCTTGCTCAGAAGGCCTAGGTATTACCCTGATGCCTGACGTGATGATTCGTGAATACATTGAAGATGGCAGCTTAGTACAAGTCTTAGAAGACTGGAGCGCTAACCCTCGTGATATTTATATGCTTTACAACCACAAAGACCATCTACCAGAGAAAGTTAGATTGTTTATTGATTTTGTGATCGCATACCACATTCATTAAGATCAATCCCCTTCTCCACAAACAAAAAAACCAGAGCCGATGCTCTGGTTTTTTATTTTCTGTATCGCTAGCAATATTGAATCATTGCTAGCAAAAACTCTTTATTACTGACGAAACGCTAATTAAGCACCTTCATTGTGTAACTCTAAGTTCGCAAGATCTTGTTGAATCTCACGTTGAACCTTTGAGTCGTCATTACGCAAAGAGTCTAGGAAATCTAGGTACGCTTGGTCGATATCGCCCGTTACATACTCACCGTTGAATACTGATGTATCGAAGCGTGCGATGTCTTGATTGCCCATGCCTACTGCAGAAATCAAATCTGGTAGTGTTTGGAAAATCAGAGCATCTGCGCCAATCTGCTTACAAATCGTTTCGTTATCACGACCATGAGCAATCAGCTCTGTCGCGCTCGGCATATCAATGCCGTAAACGTTAGGGAAGCGAACCTCTGGAGCCGCTGATACCATGAAAACCTTGTTTGCGCCAGAATCACGAGCCATCTCGATGATTTGCTCTGATGTCGTACCACGAACGATAGAATCGTCAACTAGAAGAACGTTCTTACCTTTAAACTCAGAGCGGATTGCGTTGAGCTTACGGCGAACCGACTTCTTACGTTGTTGCTGACCAGGCATAATGAACGTGCGACCAACATAGCGGTTTTTCACGAAACCTTGACGGTATGGCTTATTGATCGCTTGAGCAATTCGTAGCGCAATATCATTCGATGTTTCAGGAATTGGGATAACCACATCAATATCTAAGTCTGCATACTCTTCTTTAATACGCTTACCAAGCATCTCACCCATCTCAACGCGTGCGCTGTAAACCGAAATTTTGTCGATAAATGAATCTGGGCGTGCAAAGTATACAAACTCAAAGATACATGGGTTTAGTTGTGGGTTGTCTGCGCATTGCTTAGTGAAAAGCTCACCGTCAAACGTTGCGTAGATAGCTTCACCTGGTGCTACGTCGCGCATGAAGTCAAAACCAACAGCATCGAGTGCTACCGATTCAGACGCTACCATGTACTCTGTTTTACCTTGAACTTCACGCTTACCAAGGCACAGTGGACGAATACCATGTGGGTCACGGAATGCAATCATACCGTGGCCGATGATCATCGCAGTTACAGCATAAGCACCACGAATTGTACGGTGCACATTTGCAACAGCGCGGAAAACGTCATCTGAAGTCACGTTACCTTTAACGGTATCGATCTCATGAGCTAATACGTTCAGTAGAACTTCAGAGTCAGAGGTTGTATTTACATGACGACGGTCTTTTTCGAACAACTTTTCACGAACTTCATTTGCGTTCGTCAGGTTACCGTTGTGTGCCAACGTAATGCCAAAAGGAGAGTTTACGTAAAAAGGCTGAGCTTCAGACGCACTTGAACTACCCGCTGTAGGATAACGAACATGGCCAATACCAACTTCACCTTGTAGGCGCTGCATGTGTTTTGCTTCAAAAACATCTTTTACTAAACCGTTCGCCTTACGCAGACGGAAACGATTGCTTTCTATGGTACAAATACCAGCGGCATCTTGGCCACGATGCTGCAATACCGTTAAAGCGTCATAAATAGACTGGTTTACAGGTGTTGAACCCACGATTCCAACAATACCACACATGTCCTAATCCTCGATTTTTCGACATTAACTGGCGCTAGAGCGCGCCAGATAAGAAACTAGATGTTGCTTGTAAATGCTCGAAGAACGGCGCAATGATTCGACTAAATTCCGGAACCAATTGCGAATTCTTCCACCACTCAGAACTTGGGAATGCAGTAAACGCATCCATGAAAAACAACACTGCAGAAACAATCAAAACACCACGTAAGCCACCAAAGACGACACCGAGGATTCTATCTGTACCTGACAGGCCTGTTTTCTGAACTAGCTGACCGATGACATAGTTAACTAAGGCACCCACAACTAACGTTGCAACAAACAATGCTGCTATCGCAGTTCCGTTTCGAAACATCTCATCTTCGATATTGGTGAAGTACATTGCTAATTTAGCGTAGTACTGGCTAGCAATAAAAAATGCTCCAAACCAAATTACGAGTGACAAGGCTTCTTTAGCGAAACCACGAACTAAACTGATCACGGCAGAGAAGCCGATCACGCCTAAAATGACAAAATCTAACCAATTCATGAATTCTTCATCTTAAGTTGGCGCGCATTTTAACAGAAAAAATGCTGACGCAAACGTTTTCTTATGGATTTAACGGTTTAAATTTGAGCAACTGGCCTTTTGAACCCGTAATTTTTTCTAATTCCTTAATTTGTCGCTCAAGTTTGGATTTAGAGACATCCGGGCCAATAATTACTCGCGTAAAAGTTTTTTCTTGCTTGGTGTGAGCCTGATAACCGCGCTTTTGCAGATCCTTAACAACATTTTTTGCGTTGTCAGCATTCTTCAAAGCCATCAATTGAATAATCCAAGCACTGTCTTGGTATTCATTTTTTTCCGGTACTGGCTTAACCACGACCGCCACTTTGTCTGCTTCTTTATTATTGGAAGAAGACGCGGTTTGCGTGTTTGAATTGTCAGTACGACCACTTTCAACCACTTGCTCAACCGGAGAATCCGGTAGCGCTATCTGATCTTCAACGGGATCGAGTACTTCAAACACTTCAACATTACTATCAAGCTCAGGCTTAATCGGAATGCTTGCAAACTCTTCTTTATAGTGGAGCTTCTTACCATCTAGCACATCGGGCAATACAATCACGCCAATGGCCACTAAAATGATGGTGCCGACTAATCGGCTTTGGAATTTACTTGCCATTTAGTTTCCTTTTTTCTGCCAATGCTCCAACACTTCACCCACGGTATGGAAAGAACCGACAACCAACACAACATCGTCACCTTTAGCAGCAGCTAAAGCCGCTTCAAACGCTGCGACAGGGTTTGAATGCTGCTCTACGCTGTCAGGTAGGCTTTGACACAATTCAGCGGCTGTCGCTGCGCGTGGCCCTTGTAATGAAGCTGGATACCAATGAGTTGCGATTGGCGCTAATACTTCCAATGTCGCTGGGATATCTTTGTCATGAAGCATGGCGACTACAACGTGTAAATTTTTACCTGCATACTTCTTCGTAACTTGCTGCGCAAAATATTCAGCAGAATGAGGGTTGTGCGCCACATCAAGCACAATCACGGGTTGTTCGCTAATTTGCTGCATACGCCCTGGAAGCTGCGCATTCTTCATACCGTTAACAACGTTCACGTCACTAATACTAAGCTCTGATGTGCCCAATGCCATCAACGCAGTTGCAGCATTAGGTAACGGTAGGTTTGGAATAGGTAGCGATTCCAGTTGAAATGCGCCACTGCGCCAGTTCCACGTATCACCGTCAACATCATAGGTGTATTGGATACCAACTTGGTAGAACTCAGCCTTAATGTCATCAGCGTGTGCCGCAACCGTTACCGGTGGTTTAGGTTGACCACAAATAGCTGGTTTACCGCTACGATAAATGCCCGCTTTCTCAAAGCCAATTACATTGATGTCATCACCAAGCCAGTCAACATGGTCGACAGCCAAACTAGTAATCACAGAAACATCATGCTCAACGATATTGGTAGCGTCTAAACGTCCGCCTAAACCAACTTCTAATAGCACAACATCAACCGCTTCAGTTTGAAACGCACGTAACGCAGCTAAAGTGCCATATTCGAAAAAGCTCAGGCTAATTTCGCCACGCTCTTTTTCAATGAAATCGAAAGACTGAACCATCTTTTCATCAGATAGATCTTGGCCGTTGATACGAACACGCTCGTTATAGCGAATTAAGTGGGGAGAGCTATAGACACCAACTGAGTAACCAGCGTCCAATAGAATCGCTTCCATCAGTGCACATGTAGAGCCTTTGCCATTGGTTCCGGCAACAGTAATAACATGTTGAGCAGGTTTGGTAAGGTTTGCCTTAGAGGCGACGGCCTGAACTCGGTCTAATCCAAGATCAATAGCGGTTGTGTGGATGTTTGATAAATAATCAAGCCACATCTCCAAAGAGGATGTGGCTTGAGGAATAGGTTGTTGACTCATCTAACTCATAACCATAATTAAGTTGGTTTGTTAGAAGGTACTTTACCCTTTTTCTGGCGCTTCTGGTACTTCATAAGTAGCTTCATTCGGTGAATCGTTCACAGAAACTACTAATGGTGAAGGCTGGTTGGTCATTTTAGCAACAAGGCTTGCAACGCGCTGACGCATCTCACGACGGTCAACGATCATGTCGATAGCACCGTGGTCTAGAAGAAACTCACTACGTTGGAAACCTTCAGGAAGGTCTTCACGTACCGTTTGTTCGATTACACGACGTCCAGCAAAACCAATCAGTGCTTTTGGTTCACCAATGTTGATATCGCCAAGCATTGCCAAACTTGCAGAAACACCGCCCATTGTTGGATCAGTCATTACTGAAACAAACGGTAGGCCTTTCGCAGATAAGCGCTCTAGAGCTGCACTGGTTTTCGCCATTTGCATTAGAGACATCAATGCCTCTTGCATACGAGCACCACCACTTGCAGAGAAACAAACTAAACCACAGTTGTTCTCAATAGCAGTATCTACCGCTTTCACAAAGCGAGCACCAACAACAGAACCCATTGAGCCGCCCATGAATGAGAATTCAAAAGCACACGCTACAATAGGTAAACCAAGCAGTTCGCCTTTCATTGCAACTAATGCGTCTGTCTCACCACTGTTCTTTTGAGCAGCAGAGATACGTTCTTTGTAACGCTTTGAGTCTTTAAACTTCAGCTTGTCTTGTGGCTCAAGATCAGCACCGAGTTCAACACGCTCACCTTTGTCTAGGAAGGTATCCAGACGACGACGTGCTTTCATGCGCATGTGATGGTCACATTTTGGACATACTTCTAGGTTACGCTCTAGTTCTGCATGGTACAGAACCTGCTCACAAGAAGTACATTTAGTCCAAACACCCTCAGGGATAGACGCTTTACGAGATGTTACGATGTTGCTTTTTTCTAAAATCTTTTCAAGCCAACTCATGGAAGACCTTTTTGTTTCGATTCTTCCGCTTGATTGCGAAAGAAATAAATTTGGGAATTATGCGTGGGAATTAAAGCACATAAAACAGCGACTGTAGATAAAAAACTGGTTGTACCTATTTTCTGGCACTATCTTACGCACTAAACCGTAATATTTTTTGAACCTAAGTCTCACATTTAGTTCAAATTGTCCGGCAAAAATAGAGGACCAATTGGCTCTCGTGGTAGCTCAAAATGTTCAGGATAATCAACATCCACAAGATACAAACCTTCCGCTTTTGCAGTTGCGCCGGCTACTTTTCGATCTTTAGCTTCTAAAAGCCACTGGATCCACTCTGGTTTCTGCTCACCTTTACCTACGGCAATAAGGCTACCAGTAATATTCCTCACCATGTGGTGAACAAACGCATTCGCTTTAATATCAATCACAATGTAGTGTCCATGACGAGTCACGTTCAAGTGAATCATGTTTCTCCATGGGCTACGGGATTGACAATGTGTTGCCCTGAACGAAGTGAAATCATTCTCACCAAGTAAGTACTGACCCGCTTCGTGCATTTTTTTCTCATCAAGATGGCCATGATAATGGCTCACGCCTGAATTCAAAATGCCAGGGCGAAGTGCATGGTTAAAGATAATGTAGCGATAACGGCGGGCAGTTGCTGAGAAGCGAGCATGAAAATCCTCATTCACTTCTGTCGCCCAACGAACCGCAATATCTTTTGGCATGTTGGCATTCGCGCCCATTGTCCATGCCACCATTTTACGATCGACATTAGTTTCAAAGTGAACGACTTGTCCCGTACCGTGAACACCGGCATCTGTACGACCTGCGCACATAACTTCTACAGGGTGATTCGCGACAACTGAAAGAGCCTTTTCCAATTCTTCTTGGACACTTTTCACGTCTCGTTGGCGCTGCCAACCAAAGTAGTGGGTACCGTTATATTCAATACCTAAAGCAATTTTCATGTTCTTGTTCTCTTTGAAAATGGGCGAGAAGTATATACGGAAATCAGTGCTAGCCCAAATAGGATGGGGCTAAAACTTCAATAAACAATCAGCATCGACCTAGGCGATGCTTTTAGGAAAGCAAATCAAACAATAGCGCTCTGTATCATCTAAAAATAAAGGGTAGCCAACGCTACCCTTTATGATTTGTTAATTTATCGACCGTTTAACGAATCGATAAGATTTTTTGCCTCTCGACGAATATCATCGCTGCCGTCAACGATTGCCTCTTCTAGAAGCTTAATTGCCCCATGCGAGTCACTCATCTCGATGTAGATTTTAGCCAAATCAAGCTTACCCGCAGCTTCTGCATTACTGTCGACATCATAATTGCCAATATCACCGATAACATCAGGGAATTCGTTGAGACCAACATCCAGTTTAAGCTCTTCATCGTCTGGATTAGTGACTTCTTCACCTTCTCGCTCGACTTGAGCCATCAGTTCATCAATCGTCATGTATTGCTTATCACGACTGCTGCCTGATTCGGTTAGGTTGTCTTGTTGAGCCCAATTCTCTTCTTTGATCTTCGGTTCAGCTTGCTGTTCAGCCGACGCCCAAATCTCTTGTTGGTCGTCAGGCACATCATGATGCATGCTCGATTGTTGCTCTGGCGCTAGGTTAAAGCCTTTCCAGTCTTCGCCACCAACTTCAAGCATGGCATCAATATCTAGCCCTGCACTATCAATCGATGTTGCATCCAATGGCTTATTAAACATGTTGTCGACAGAGTCTTGAACATCTTCAGAAAGCAGCTCAGCTAATGCTGTCTCATCAAAGTCATCAAAGCCTTCTAGTGGTTCGTCTTGAACCGCTGTAGGCGTTGAGTTTAGCTCAGAAGCTGTGCTCAGTGATTCTTCTGGCTGTGTAAAACCAGCCAACTCAGAGTCTTGTGGATTCGAGAAATCTTCAGCCTGACTGAAGCTTTGTGGGTTCGCGAACAAATCATGCAACGCATCTTGCTCTTCGCCTTGTGGGCTGAAAGAAGTCAGTGGTGTTGGTTTCTCTGCAAACGCGTCTGAGATGGCTTCATCTTCACCGTATTCTGGTAAATCAAGCTCATCGAACTCTACGTCTTCATCTTCTGCTACTGGCTCAGCACTGCTTTGCTCAATATCATCTAAAACAGAGTCCGCTTTTGCGCTTTCTTCATCGTACTCTGGAAGATCAAGGTCATTGAACTCGAACTTCTCTGTACCATCAGATAGGTCTTGTTCTAATTGAGCTTCATCCGGCTCACTCACCACTTCAGCTAATGCATCTTCTTCACCGAATTCTGGCAACTCAAAATCATCAAACGAGAACTCTTCTTCACTTTCTGGTTTAGCAGTTTCAGCCTTTGGTGCAGCATCTAGTTGAGGCTCAGCGGTTGGTTGTGATTCAACACTTGGTTGAGAATCAATAGCAGGCGTTATTGGTTCTGATGTTGATTCAGCATCAGCTTCTGCTAGTGCGTCTTCTTCACCGAACTCTGGTAGCTCAAAGTCATCAAACGAGAACTCTTCGTCGTCTTGACCCTGAGCGTCAGTTCGAGGTTCAACATCTAATTGAGACTCAACAGCTGGCATTACTGGTTCTGGTGTTGATTCAGCATCAGCTTCCGCTAGTGCGTCTTCTTCACTAAACTCTGGCAACTCAAAGTCATCGAACGAGAACTCATCTACGCTTTCTTGTTTCGCTATTTCTGATTGTGGCGCAGCATCAGCTTCCGCCAGTGCGTCTTCTTCACCAAACTCTGGAAGTTCGAAGTCATCAAACGAGAATTCTTCTTCGCTTTCTTGTTCTGCCACTTCCGCTTGTGGTGTAGCTTCAACTTGCGGTTCAGCGTCTAACTGAGGTTCAACAACAGGTGTTACTGGTTCTGGTGTTACATCAGTTTCTGCTAATACTTCTGGTGCAGACGTATCGTCTTCAATCAGCCAATCATCGTCTTGCGGCACACCAAATTCATTCGGAATGATCTCTGGCATATTTGCAGCACGAGCTGGCTCTAGCTCTGGCTCTGGCTCTGGCTCTGGCTCTGGCTCTGGCTCTGGCTCTGGCTCTGGCTCTGGCAAGGATTCAACAACATCTTCAAATTGTTCACTACCTTGGATTTTCGGTTCAAAGTCAAAATCAGAAGCTACGTCCGCAGGCGACTCTACATCGTCGATCGCTTCAGCTAACCAGTCTTCAACCGTCTCTTCTTCATATTCAGAGATATCATTTAAAGATGATGGTGAAGCTTGCTCTTCAAAACTAGCAGCAATGTCTTCGCGCTGCTCTTGTACGTCGGCTTCTTTCGGTTCTGATTCTAGTGACGCAATTTCTTCTTGAACTCGCTCTTCAAAAGCTGGTTTGTCAAAATCAGAATTCTCAGATAACAGCGAGTCGATATCCAGTTCGTCATCTTCAACCGATGATGCAATTTCGTCCGCTGATGCTTGGTTGCTATCTGAAAGAGACGCTTGCTCTAGTTCAACCGTATTTTCAATTGAGGGCTCAACAGGCTCTTCTGTCGCTTGCAGCGAATCATTGTCATCAGAAGTCATTAACTCATCAATCAACGCTTCGTCTGTTGTTTCTAGCGAGTCATCAAGCAAAGCATCCGTTGCCGGTGCGACACCGAACAAGTCATCGATAAAGTCATCACGATTGAAGTTTTCATCATTTTCTGGCTTAACGTCAGCACTTTCTTGGATCAGTTCCGAATCTAGCGATTCATCACGAACGATTTCAGGTTGTGTTATTTCACTAATGTCCGACGCTTGCTCAGGCTCAACGTCAGATGTTTCTGAGGTTAACGGAGTAAGAGCAACGCCTGAGTCCTTTTCCGGCTCCTCGTTGACGTTGTTAAAACCAAAGGCTGCATCAAGCTCTTTATCAAACGCCTTCTCTTCAGACTCAAGCGCATCTTCAATGCCACTTGTCAGTAAGTCATCAAACGGGTCTAAAGATTCTGATTCTTGTACATCCGCTGAAAGCTCATCACCTGACAATTCACTATCAAGAAAATCATCCAGTAAGTCGGTACTTTCGGCATCAAGTTCGAAATCATCATCGTCAGAATCGCCTATCAATTCATCCAAGGTTTCCGTGCTGTCTTCTGCGATGTTTAGGTCATCATCCGTCGATAAACCAGAAAGCTCTTCAAGTTCAGATAGGGAGTCAAAACCTAAAGGCTCACTTTCAGACTCTACACCCGATTCGTCTTCCAACATTTCATCAAGGAGGTCTGTCGAGTTACTTAGATCAACGTCATCCCCTGCCAATTGCTCATCAAGCAGGTCAACGCTATCTTGAGGTTCTTCATCTACGATTGGCTTATCGAACTGAGATAGAATGTTCTCGATATCATCATCAGACGCCAAACCACTGTTTAAGTTAGTGGCAATCTCATCGTCGCTATCGAGGTTAAAAGGATCATTCGCTTGATCGTTCTGAGCGGCAACCTGAGCAAAGATATCGTCAATATCATCTTCTACGCTAGAAGCCGAAGGTTGAGGGGATTGCTGTTCCGAGATAAGAGCTTCGATATCAAATTCGTCGTTGCTTACATTCTCAGGAGCAGTATCAGTCTGTTGCTCTGAGATAAGCGCATCAATGTCAAAATCATCACTTGCTGGTGTTTCAGTGTTAGACGGCGAATCACTTTGCTCTTCAGAAATCAACGCATCAATGTCGAAGCTGTCGTCATCTTCATCATCAAGAGCAAACAGATCATCTAACAGAGACTGGTCTAGCTCGTTGGAACCTAGATCTTCAGTTTCACCCTCTTGAGATAACAAGGCTTCAATGTCATCAGCAGACATTGCGTTATCATCAGAAAGGTCAAAGTCAACATCATCACTATCGAGTGCGCTTTCCGCTGTTTTGTCTAGCGCGCGCTCCATCTCTTCAAGACCAAGCGCTTTGTCTTCGCTATTAACACTGATACCGTTGCTGCTGTCTAAATCTAGATCGTCGAAGTTAGTATCTAAATCACCATTTTCACCAATGCTGGCAAACGGGTCATCGTCTTCACCATCCAGATTGAAATCAAGATCAGATTCATCTAAACCAGCAAATACATCGTCTTCTTCAACCAGTGCTTGGTCGTCAAACAACTTGTTGGCATCATCTTCTGAGCCAAACAAGTCATCGTCTAAAGAGAGTTCGTTCAGGTCGTCCATTTCATCGCCCAATGCAATAGGCGCAACGCTGCTTGGTTGTGGCTGAATAGGTTGATCTTGAGTGATTTGCTGTTGCTCAGCATTTTTAGAGCGACGGCCTAACAGCATCACAATGATCAAACCAAGTAGCAAACCTGGAATAATCGCAAGAGCCGCCACTAACCAACCATTCGATAACAGTTCGTCCAGTGCACTTGGTGCCATTTTTTCAATTTCGGCGTTCTTTCTGCGCTCTTCATCAAGCAGCTTTTCCACTTCGCTACGAATGCGGTCTTCATCACTGAGCTCTGTTTTTAACTCATCGACTTCCGATTGAACATTCGACAACATCAAACGAAGCTGATGGTTCTTCTCTTCAAGTGACAGTAGTTCAGTTTCTGAAAGCTCTAGCTGCTTCTCAAGCTTATTCATCTCTTTCGCTGGAGATGATGGAACAAGCGAGGCAGGTTTCTTAGCGTCTTCAGTTGAGCTGGCTTGTTTTGTAGGCGTGGTAGTTTTTGAGCCAGTATTCGATTGATTTGAGGTTTGAACTGCTTTTGGCTTTGAAGCTGCAGACTTGGTCACTGGCGCATCAAGCTTAGCAAGATGTGAGTTCATGATGTTGATAGCTTGCTGCGTCGAACTTGCACGTGTTTGATCTAAAGAAGGCACACGTAAATTACTGGCAGGCAGCAGGCTATGGATATTCTGGTTTTCAAACGCTTGTGGGTTTAAGCGATAAATAGCCAACAGGGTTTGTTGGACTGACACGGAGTTATCAGGGCGTAACTTTGAAGCAATAGACCACAATGTTTCTGAGCCGCGAGTTGGACCATAGAAACGTGAAGGCTCAGCGCTATTCGATTGCGCTCTTTGAAGAGGTTCTGAAAACGTAGGCGCTGATTGTATCTGACCATTAGGTCCTACAACTCGAATGGAATCTGCACGAACAACGGAAATCTGAGTCGCAATGATAAAGGCAAAGGGCATTAACCACGGCTTGAAAATTTGAAACATAAAAGGCTCAGCTAGGTGCTTAAATTCGGAAAAGTGATGATCTATTAAATATATCGGATAAATGACGTAAAACTATAGAGATGAAAACAAAAAATGTGTTGCAGCAACAATATTCGCAGCAATTTCACACAATTTGACTAACAATATTTTCAATCGATTAAAAAAGCCCCACTAAAGAGTGAGGCTTGTTTATCAAAGCAATAAAGCTTAGAAGTAATCGCGAATCAGAACTTCAGCGATTTGAACTGCGTTTGTTGCTGCGCCTTTACGAACGTTATCAGCTACAACCCACATGTTCACGCCGCTGTGATGGCTGATGTCGTTACGAATACGACCAACCATTACGTGGTCTTTACCACCTGCATCACGAACTTGAGTTGGGAAGTCTAGCGCTTGGAATACTTCAACACCTTCTGTGTTCTCTAGAAGCTGAACCACTTGTTCTGCACCGATTGGCGCGCGAGTTTCAATGTGCAGAGATTCTGCGTGACCATAGAATACTGGTACGCGAACACAAGTCGGGTTCACTGTGATTGAAGAGTCAGCAAAGATTTTTTGAGTTTCCCAAACCATCTTCATCTCTTCACGCGTGTAGCCGTTCTCTGTAAATTCATCGATTTGAGGAATACAGTTAAACGCGATCTGTTGTGAGAATGCTGAATTTTCAGCTGGCATACCATTAAGAAGCTTAGCCGTTTGACCCGCTAGCTCATCGATACCAGGCTTACCCGCACCAGACACAGATTGGTAAGTTGAAACGTTAATACGCTCAAGGCCCACTTCATCGTGAATTGGTTTCAGAGCGACTACCATTTGGATAGTCGAGCAGTTAGGGTTCGCGATGATGTTACGGTTACGGAACTCAGCAATTGCTTCAGGGTTCACCTCAGGCACAACCAGAGGAACATCGTATTCGTAACGGAAACGTGATGTATTATCGATAACAACAACACCTTCATCAGCTGCAATTGGAGCCCAGCGCTCCGAAAGCTCGCTACCTGCAGAGAAAAACGCAATATGTACTTGAGACCAATCGAAGTCTTCTACGTTTTGTACTTGTATTGTTTTGCCGTTAAAACGGGAAGTTTTGCCTTCACTACGTTCACTTGCTAGTAAGTGCATTTCACCGACAGGGAATTTACGCTCTTTAAGTACTTCAAGAATGGTTTCACCAACCGCACCAGTCGCACCTAAAATAGCAATATTAAATTCTTGGCTCATTGTTTCTCTCTTTTATAAAGTTGGCTTTACCATAAAACCGAGTTTAGATAACGGCGTTAAATTACAAGATTCGTCGCCCGTTAACTCGACTGCACTGTACTCTCTACGGTCCCAATATTCTTTACGCATCTTGTCAAAAGAACCCGGCGTAGCGATATTGCGACGGAATAAGGCGTCGTCTTTGCGCACATCATAGATCAACTGAGTCAAATTGTGCAGTGTTGCTTCATCCCAAGCTCTATCTAATTTCATTTGAGGTACAGGCGCTGTCGGCAATAAGTCGCTTGCATAAGCACGCTGTTCCTTACCTAAAAACTCACAATAACTGTTGAAGATCATCGTGGTACCACGCGCTTTACCCTCTAAACCGTAGCCCGCTACGTGAGGAGTTGCAAAAGCGAGTAACGGAAGAAGCTCGAAGTCGACTTCAGGTTCAAATTCAAACACATCCAGAACCGCAGTGAAACCGTCGGCTTTTTGCAGGCGAGCTTTTAGCGCTTGGTTATCAACCACAGGACCGCGAGCTGCATTAATCAGGATTTGATCAGCACGTAAGTTGTTCAGCACTTGCTCATTGATCAAGTGATGCGTTGGAAACTCACCTGTCTTGGTGATGGGTGTATGCAATGTAATAACGTCTGATTGCTCAAGCAGAGTCTCTAGCTCAGTAAATTCGCGAGTATCACCCTCTTGCTGTTTTAGAGGATCGTTCAGCAGAACTTTAATACCAATGCCTTCTAGGCACTTAGCTAAGTAACTGCCCACTTGACCACAGCCGATAATACCAACCGTTTTATCAAAAACAGAGAAGCCTTGTTGCTGCGCAAGCACCATCATCGCACTGAACGCGTACTCAGCAACACCCACCTTGTTACAGCCAGGCGCCGCAGTAAAGAAAATGCCACGCTCTTTCATCAATTCTTGGTCAACATGGTCCATACCAGCCGTCGCAGTACCGACAAACTTCAGCTTATTGGCTTTGCTGATCAATGACTCGTTTACCTTGGTAACAGAGCGAATCATCAATGCGTCTACGTCAACTAGGTCGTCGGCCGTTAATGTGCGACCAGACTTCATTGTCACTTCACCTAACTGGCTAAAAAGCGCTTCAGCGTAAGGCATATTTTCGTCGATTAAGATTTTCATTTGGCGAGTACTTTTGTTGGGGTCTATCGACCTAAATGTGAATTGAAATGATTGTGCAAAATTCCACACACGGTGTCGAGTAGCAATTGGAATACATTATAAATAAAGGGCTGAATCACCTAGCCTTGACAGACAAGAACCGAAACCAAAGTGAACACCCAACATCAAAAGGCTAAAACGAAAAATGCCCGATTGAATAAACAATCGGGCAAACATCCAGAACAAAAGGATCCTATCTCGCTCTCCAGGAGACAGAGTCTTGCGTCTGTTCAACCAGTACTAACCAAGGTCAGCACTGGTCAAGCTCTGGAAACCTTTCAATTTCTAAAACCAGATTTAAAAACTATGTTTAAAAAACACGTTTACAAACCTACGTCTAAAAACTTTGTTCTGATGGTCATTATTACTGGGTGACCTGTGCGTGTTGAATTGGCACTAGCGCAACCCTTTAACGATTAACCTTGTCTCTCTAACTCAAGCCTAAGTTAAGCTTGGTATTTTTTGATTACTAGCGTTGCGTTCGTACCGCCAAAACCAAAGCTGTTAGACATAACCGTTGTTAGCTCTTGCTCACGAGCTTCAGTTACGATGTCTAAGCCAGCAGCAGCTTCGTCTAGGTTAGAAACGTTAATGCTTGGAGCAATAAAGCCATTGTCTAGCATTAGCGTTGAGTAAATTGCTTCGTGTACACCAGCAGCACCTAGAGCGTGACCTGTCATCGCTTTCGTTGCGGAAATTGCTGGGCTGTTACCACCAAAGACTTCTTGGATTGCGCCAAGTTCTTTAACGTCGCCAACTGGAGTTGAAGTACCGTGAGTGTTCACGTAGTCAACACCATCAACGTTTTGCATTGCCATCTTCATACAACGAACCGCACCTTCACCAGAAGGAGCAACCATGTCGTAGCCATCTGAAGTTGCGCCGTAACCTACGATCTCGCCGTAAATTTTCGCGCCACGAGCAACAGCGTGCTCAAGTTCTTCGATAACTAGCATGCCGCCGCCACCAGAGATAACGAAACCATCACGGTCTGCATCGTAGGTACGAGAAGCCAGTTCTGGCGTGTCGTTGTACTTAGTAGAAAGTGCGCCCATTGCGTCGAACATCATAGTCAGAGACCAATCCAGTTCTTCACCGCCACCAGCGAATACAACGTCTTGCTTACCAAGTTGGATAAGCTCCATTGCGTGACCAATACAGTGTGCAGATGTCGCACATGCAGAGCTCATAGAGTAGTTCACACCACGGATTTTGAAAGGAGTTGCTAGACAAGCAGAAACAGTAGAAGCCATTGTACGTGGCACCATGTATGGACCAACGCGCTTCACGCCTTTCTCACGAATGATGTCTACCGCGTTTACTTGGTTTAGAGATGAAGCACCACCAGAACCCGCAACGATACCCGTGCGGTCATTAGATACTTGATCTTCAGTTAAACCAGAATCAGCAATTGCTTGCTCCATTGAAAGATAAGCGAATGCCGCTGCATCACCCATAAAGCGCATCTTTTTGCGATCAATATGGTCAGCAGGGTTCATTTTTAGGTTACCCCAAACTTGAGAGCGCAAGCCATTTTCCTTGAACTGCTCTGAAGCGGTAATACCAGATTTACCCTCTTTCAGTGATGCTAAAACTTCTTCGACGTTGTTACCGATACTTGAAACAATACCCATACCGGTGATTACGACTCGTTTCATGTGACATTCCTATAATTCTAAATTCAGCTAGATGATAACTAAGAAGCCTAACAAAAGTGGTCAGCTTTCCTAGAAATTCGTACAATCCCTACCAACATATCGCTTCAAATCACAAAATGATAGATTTTATGACTTCAATTACTAATGCAGAACTGGAATGGAATGAGTCTGGTACACCAGTTTCAGACCAATTTGACGACGTTTACTTCTCTAATGTTAACGGTTTAGAAGAAACTCGCTACGTTTTTTTAAAGCAAAACCACCTTCCAGAGCGTTGGCTTGAGCATGAACAACGCCGTTTTGTGATTGCCGAAACCGGCTTTGGCACAGGTTTGAACTTTCTTGCAGTTTGGCAATGGTTCGATGCTTTTATTAAAGATAACCCACAAGCGATGACCAAAGAGTTACATTTCATCAGTTTTGAAAAATATCCTTTAAATAAAGAGGATCTCATCAAAGCACATCAATCATGGCCAGAATTGGCAGAGTATGCGACGCAACTCCAAGAACACTACCCTATAGCCCTACCTGAATGTCACCGTATTGTGCTGGGTGATGGCGCGATCACGCTTGATTTATGGTTTGGTGATATTAAAGATTGTATGCCAAATGTGCCTACCCCACGTGAAGGTTTAGTTGATGCTTGGTTCTTAGACGGTTTTGCTCCAAGCAAGAACCCAGGGATGTGGAATCAAAACCTATTCAACGGCATGGCCAAGCTGGCTAAACAAGATTGTAGTTGCGCCACTTTCACCGCCGCTGGCTTTGTGCGTCGCGGTTTGATTGAAGCTGGCTTTGAGATGAAGAAGGTTAAAGGCTTTGGTACTAAGCGCGAAATGATTGCTGGTCGACTTGGCGAGAAGCACCCTCATACCAACATCAAACCTTGGTATGGCCTCGCTCAACACAGAGAATCACAGGACATTGCGATTATTGGTGGTGGCGTAGCCAGTGCTGCATTAGCCAAAACGCTAAGCCGTCGTGGTAAAAACATCACCCTTTATTGTGAACACCCACAAGCTGCGGGCAATGCCTCAGGTAACAACCAAGGTGCGATTTACCCGTTGTTAAGTGAAGCAACCTCGAACGTATCTCGCATATTTGGCCCAGGGTTACTGTTTGCTCGTCAATTTATTAATCAAGCGGCGCAGTCTGTCCAATTTGATCACAGCTGGTGCGGCGTAAACATTTTGATGTGGGACGAAGGCTCCACTAAAAAGCTCAACCGCATGTTGGAAGGCAACTTTCACACAGACCTGATTCAGCGTTTAACGCCAGACCAAGCCAACGAAGAGATTGGCTTACCGGTCGATAAAGAGAGTGTTTACTTTCCACTGGGGGGCTGGTTGAGCCCTCTTCAACTTACTCAAGGTTTGATTGGCAAGTTAGAAGAGAGCAACCAAGTGAGCGCACACTATCAACATCAAGTGACTCAACTTGAGTGGCTCGAAGCTGAACAACAATGGTTGTTGACGATTGAAGCACCACAAGGTGAGATTCAAACCAAGCACGACCAAGTAATTGTCGCGAACGGACACAAGTTCACTCAGTTTGAACAAACTCAGCCAGTTCCACTGACTCCGGTTAAAGGCCAAGTAAGCCATATTCCGACCACGGAAAATCTCAGTAAACTCAAAACAGTGTTGTGCTTTGATGGCTACTTAACGCCACAAAACCCAAACAATGGACACCACTGTATTGGCGCCAACTATGACAAAACCAACATCGACCAAGAGTTTGATATTGAGGTTCAGCAGCACAATGGCGAGCGCCTGCATGGGTCGCTACCAGACCAAGCATGGACAAAAGATGTCGACACCAGTGACAACCTAGCGCGCCAAGGGATTCGAAGCGTAAGCCGTGACCACTTACCCTTTGTCGGCAATGTCGGCAATTTCGAATCAATCAAAGAGCAATACCAAGACCTGCACAACTTCAACCCTCAGCGTGACTCGGTTGAGGATGTTGAAACGGTAACAAGCTTCCCTAACCTATACTGTTTTATCGGTTTAGGTTCGCGAGGGCTCAGCTCAGCTCCATTACTGGCAGAGGTTTTAGCGTCACAAATTTGTGGCGATCCACTGCCTTTACCTGTCGATGTACTAGAAGCCATCCACCCAAGCAGAATGTGGGTGCGTAGACTGCGTAAAGGCAAGGCACTAACGGCTGGATGGGTTGCTGACAAGCATTCTAAATCGAATCCGTAGTTTCTAGTTCAGCCATCCTGAACATCTGAAATATCTAAAACTAAAAGCTAAAAAGCCCGAGCGACATTATGTCACTCGGGCTTTTTGTTGTTCGTGTTGCTCTAAACTGATGTTCTAAACGAAGCAGTATTTACAGCTTAGCAACAGCGTCTTTAATCTGTTGGGCGATCTCTTTGTTGCTGATAGACCCAGATTCGAAATCGAAGTTATCGTAGAAACTTGGTACTGAAACTGACGCTTTCACGTTACCGCCAAAGTGCGGAGCAGAACCAGTTGCTGCGCCAAGTACTGTTTGTGCACCACCTGGGCCAGGTGAAGTTGCTAGGTAAACTGCAGGCTTCTCGCCAAACACTGAACGTTCAATGCGTGTCGCCCAATCAAATAGATTTTTGTACGCGGCTGGGTAGTGACCGTTATGTTCTGCAAAAGAGATAACAAATGCGTCAGCTTCTGCTAGGTCACGTAAAAATGCTTGCGCGCCTTCTGCTTGGCCTATCTCTTTTTCAGTGTCTTCACTGAACATAGGAACATTATAATCAGCAATATTTAGAACTTTTACTTCAGCACCTTCAATCAAGTTTGCTGCGTAAGTTGCTAATGCTTTATTGATAGAAGTAGAGCTGGTGCTTGCGCCAAATGCGATAACTTTCATGATGTGACCTTTTCTGTAATTCCGTTAAGTGGGATTAGAATAACGTAGTCAGAAAATGGAACCATCACAAGAAATGAACGGACTCATTCAAAAATTTCGAACGAGTTTCAAATAATACCAATCACGATAAGTAAGTGTTCAAAAATAACGCAGGGAAAAGGCGTGAGAACAAGGAAGGTTTTTCGATAAGTAGTTATTCTACAATCAAAAATTCTAACGCAGTTATCGAGAATTTTAACCAGCCAGGGTGACCTGTGATTTACTACGATTGGTATAACTATTCGCTCAGCAAAATGGAAAGGAAGGGACTGAGCGGATAGTCTCAACGCACTTAGATTAAGCTTGGTTTTGTAGCTCAACCCAAAGGTCATTAACGATAGTGCGGTCTGCTGGCGTGAGTTCAGAGCGAGCGTCGTCTAGGCTCTTTTCAATGCGAGCTTTTACTTCAGCCACATCTTCAATGCCTTCTTCTTCACATGAAGCCACAGAAAGAGAAATATGACCACGTAAGTAACCACCAGCAAACAGTTCATCGTCTGATGCGTTTTCAATGCGAGCATCAATTACTTCAAGTAGTTTTTCTTCAAATTCGATAATCATAATATTCTCTTATTTCACAATAAATTGGCTAGTACATAAAGGTTCAACATCGTAGAAGCTGCGTAATGCTTCAGAGAGCATTTTCACGCGAGGCGGAAGACCAGCTTTAAAGATACCCATGACTTCGCTGTGTACTTTATTCATAAAGGCCAAACGATCTGGCTCAAAATCGCCGTGTAGATTGTCACAGCTGACATTAAAAGGAAAGCCCGCACTCATCGCAATGATCCATTCATACGCTTGTGGGCGAATTTCTACTTTTTCGAACTCAGCTTGAACCGACTCAGTTCGACCATCAGGCTCATACCAATAGCCAAAATCTTCCAACAAACGACGCTCAGGACCAGCCACACACCAATGTGCTATTTCGTGAAGTGCAGACGCATAAAAGCCGCGAGCGAATACGATACGGTGATGAGAAACCTGTTCATCGGCTGGCAGGTAAATCGGCTCATCTGCACCCAGTTCAAGCTTGGTATTGTAGCTCTCGAAAAAGGTTTGATTGAAAATATCGATGATGTCTGGGTATTGGTGCGTCATAAAATCAAATTTAAGTAAAAAGAACTGGGGCATTTTGCGTTTTTTTAAGCATTCGGTAAAGCCCTATCACGGGCAATGGCATTAGGTTGATCCCAATATTTTACCGTGACAATCGATTGCTGATCCCAGATTACGCTACTTTGAGGTGAATGATTAGTTTAGCTAATCTGAAATGCCGATTCACGGTACAAATATTCATTCGTCAATCAGTGTTTTTACTACTACACTCGCGCTTCATTTTTATATCCCTAAGGCCTATAAGACTCCAATTTATAGACCTATATTATAGAGCTACAGCAATGCTACTAAGTGTTTTGTATATCATTGGCATCACGGCAGAAGCCATGACCGGCGCTCTCAGTGCTGGCAAACAAAAAATGGATTGGTTTGGTGTAATGTTGGTTGCGAGTGCAACGGCAATTGGCGGTGGCACAGTACGCGATATCTTACTCGGCCATTACCCTTTAGGTTGGGTTGAAAACCCGCAGTATCTGGCAATCACCTGTATCGCGGGTGTTATTACAACGGGGCTGGCTAAGTGGGTAATCAAGCTAAAAGGCTTATTCATTCGTTTAGATGCTCTAGGGCTTATCGTGTTCAGTATCATTGGTACTAAAGTCGCGATGACCATGGGTCTACACCCAATGATCTGCATGGTGTCTGCGCTAGTCACCGGGGTCTTTGGTGGTTTGCTGCGCGACCTTATCTGTCGTCAAACACCATTGGTATTGCATGAAGAGCTGTATGCGTCTGTCGCACTGGTCGCCTCAGGTTTATACCTAGGTTTGCTTGAACTTGGCATTAACGACGTAACCGCGACGATTGTTACGCTTGTGGTTGGTTACTTGCTGCGCATGGCGGCCGTGCGATTCAAGTGGCGTTTACCTTCGTTCCAGCTTGATCCTGAAAGCTCGGTACACTAAGCGCTTACTCTTACGAAAACACGTAATGCACTAACTATAAAAAGGGGCTGTCTCATAACGAGACAGCCCCTTTTAGTATCTATAACTTCAGTATTGAAGAACATATACGTACTAAATAAAGATACACAGAATTAGATTTTTGGCGTTTCAGTTGTCACACCAAAGTTTTGACCACGGTGACGTAGCAAGTGATCAAGCAATACAATCGCCAGCATCGCTTCTGCAATTGGCACCGCACGAATACCAACACATGGATCGTGACGACCTTTCGTGATTAGCTGCGTTGCTTCACCGTCTTTAGTGATCGTGTCACCCGGAACGGTAATGCTTGATGTTGGCTTAAGCGCGATACTTGCCACAATATCTTGGCCCGTAGAAATACCGCCTAAGATACCGCCAGCGTGGTTGCTGCTGAAACCTTCTGGAGTTAATGGGTCACGGTGTTCACTACCGCGTTGATTAACCACATCAAAGCCATCACCAATCTCAACACCTTTCACCGCATTGATGCTCATTAGAGCGTGCGCGATGTCTGCATCTAAACGATCAAAAATTGGCTCACCAAGGCCTACAGGCACTTTAGTCGCAACCACTTGAATCTTCGCACCGATCGAGTTGCCTTCTTTTAGCAAGTCACGAATCAGTTGGTCGAATTCAGGTACTTTGTCGGCATCTGGGCAGAAGAAAGCGTTGTTTTCGATCTCGCTCCAATCCACTTTATCAATTGAGATATCACCCATTTGAGAAAGATAAGCTTGGATTTCAACACCAAATTCTTGCTTAAGGTATTTCTTTGCAATCGCACCTGCCGCAACACGCATTGCAGTTTCACGAGCTGAAGAACGACCACCACCACGGTAATCACGCACACCGTACTTTTGATGATACGTATAGTCAGCGTGGCCTGGGCGGAACTTGTCTTTAATTTCGGAATAGTCTTTAGAGCGTTGGTCTGTATTTTCAATCAATAGACCAATAGAAGTGCCCGTAGTTTGGCCTTCAAATACACCTGATAAGATTTTCACTTCATCCGCTTCACGGCGAGCCGTTGTATAGCGAGAAGTACCAGGGCGACGACGATCCAAATCTCTTTGAAGGTCTGCTTCGGTAATTTCTAATCCTGGTGGGCACCCATCTACGATACATCCTAGTGCGATACCGTGACTTTCTCCGAACGTGGTCACGCGGAAATGTTGTCCGATACTGTTTCCTGCCATTACTTCCTCTAAATCAGCTATTGAGCAGAAGGTTTGATTCTTAAACCAACTGGCTAATAGCTTTACTTGTCTATTCTTCGTGAATTCATAGTGGCTTTATTACCAAATGATGTAAACCCCAAAAAACGAACAATTTTAACTTTCTATTACATGAGCCGAATGAAATGAATAACGTAGGAAAATGAGTGGCGCTTTAAGAAGAGTATTTTTATTATGTTAGGAAAGCAAAAAACCCGACAACTCGGAGAGTTATCGGGTTCCTTTAAATAATGGCACGCCCTGAAGGATTCGAACCTTCGACCACCTCCTTAGAAGGGAGGTGCTCTATCCAGCTGAGCTAAGGGCGCGCTACAGGAACGAATTATACGAATTCGAATCAGTAAAGCAACGGCTTTATGTAACATTCTGATCTAAGTGAGTAAAAAAAGGGCAACAAACATATAAGTGTTGGAAAATAGAACAAAGCAAACGTTTGCTTGATGGTAATCAAAAAGATTTTCTGGAATAATGCGCCAAAAACATCAGCCACTAACTTGAATATCAATACTAAGGAAATTCATGACTGCTCAAAATATTGATGGAAAGCTAATTTCTCAAACGGTTCGCTCTGAAGTTGCTGCACGTGTAAAAGCTCGTACTGAAGCTGGATTACGCGCTCCGGGCCTAGCGGTTGTTTTAGTGGGTGAAGACCCTGCTTCTCAAGTTTACGTTGGAAGTAAGCGTAAAGCGTGTGAAGAAGTTGGCTTCGTATCTAAATCTTACGACTTGCCAGCCACTGCGACAGAAGACGAATTGTTAACACTGGTAGACCAACTGAACGACGATCCAGAGATCGACGGTATTCTTGTTCAACTGCCTCTACCAGCAGGCATTGATAGCACTCACGTTCTTGAGCGTATCACGCCAGAGAAAGACGTTGATGGCTTCCACCCATACAATGTCGGCCGTTTGGCTCAGCGTATGCCTAAGCTTCGCTCTTGCACGCCAAAAGGTATCATCACGCTGCTTGACCGTTACAACATCGACTTACGTGGTAAGCACGCGGTTGTGGTTGGCGCTTCAAACATCGTAGGTCGCCCAATGACCCTAGAACTTCTTCTAGCGGGTTGTACAACGACGACATGTCACCGTTTCACCAAAGACCTTGAAGGCCACGTGCGTCAAGCAGACGTTGTTGTGGTTGCCGTGGGTAAGCCTAACTTCATTCCTGGTGCTTGGATTAAGAAAGGGGCTGTTGTGGTTGATGTTGGCATCAACCGTTTAGAATCTGGCAAGCTAGTGGGTGACGTTGAATACGATGTCGCGAAAGAAAGCGCAAGCTTCATCACTCCTGTACCGGGCGGTGTTGGCCCAATGACAGTGGCAAGCCTAATCGAAAACACGATGATCGCTTGTGAGCAATTTCACTCGAAGTAATCTTTAAGCGCAGTATAAATAAAATTAGAAAGCCGCAGCGTGAAAAGGTTGCGGCTTTTTTGATACTTAGAGATTCGCTTTGAAACAGCCCGGCTCGCTTTTGATGCAGTGCTCGTTGCTACTTATCTGGAGTCTCAACTTTTTCCGTCTGTTCAGAAGGCGGTAATAAACTAATTAGCTCACACTCCGTTGATATGAGTTTTTCCAACTCAGACCCTTGTGTAATTAAACGGAAATCACCGCCAATAATAATCCCAAGAGGAATGGCTTTAGGGTACAGAGCGTTAAACTCTTTTAAATCAAATGCCTCAGTCAAACCTGTACTCTTAATTTGGCTACCCTGAGCCATCAGCGAGTTAAGCTTGGAATAGGTAATCCCTTCAGAAAACAAGATTCTGTTACCATCGCGGCTCACCTGATGCCTTTCATGTTTATTCTCTGATGACTCAAGTTCAAACACCTTATTCTCACCAAACTCGTCTTGATAGTGCATGCTAACTAACGGGTTGGTTTGACGATAAGGCGACACGATCATGGCACGCCCTATTCCATCCAATTCCAGATTATTTTCCGCGTGGCTTGAGGCTGGGTTACCAAAATAAACATTCAAGTTTTCCATGCGAGCTAAACGAATGCTCTCCCAGTTGGTATCGGCAAGCACACTGTTGATATTATGTGTCGCTAGCACTTTGGCAAACTGGCGTGAAAACTGAGTCGCGCCAAAGAAGATAACGCCTTGTGCCTTCTCTTGAGTCACACCTAGCCTTCTCGCCCACCAACTCGCGGTAAGGCTTTGAATCACAACCGTACCAATGATGACCAAGAACACCATTGGCACCAGTAAATCCGCGCCTTCGATTAATTGCTTCTCTTGAAGCTTGATTGCAAACAGAGAAGAAACCGCGGCTGCAACGATCCCGCGCGGTGCCATCCAGCTCAAAAACCATTTATCCGCCGAAGTAAGATCCGTGCCGATCCCGCTGATCCATACACTTAAAGGACGCGCCACCAGCATCACTACCGCTAATAGGCCAACACCACCCCAACCTATCGAGAGAAAAGTACCTGAATCGAGCCTGCTCGCTAACAGAATAAACAACGCAGAAATAAGCAACACGGTTAGGGTTTCTTTGAATTCGATGATGTCTTCGATATCCAAGCCCTTCACGTTGGCAAGCCAGATCCCCATGATGGTCACGGTTAATAAACCGGACTCTTCACTCAGATCATTGGAAAACGAGAACGCCGCCAACATTAACGTCAGCACGGCCACATTACGCAAATAGTGCGGAACCCAATGCCCTTGCAGCATCTTGGCAATCAAATGGCCACCGATGACCCCTAAGCCTAAACCAATGGCTAAGGTTAATCCCAGAGCTGAAAGTACATGTCCTGTAGGGTCGGCTGAAGAGACAATGTATTCGTAAACCAGAACCGCAAACAGAGCCCCTATCGGGTCGATAACGATTCCCTCCCATCGCAAGATACTGCCTAAGGAGGATTTAGGCTGAATACTGCGTAGCATGGGCACAATTACAGTAGGGCCAGTTACCACGACTAATGCACCAAACAGTGCGGCTAACGGCCAACTGAAGTCCACAAAGTAGTATGCCCCCACCACGATACACGCCCATGTAATCAACATGCCGAAACTCACGAGGTGAGTCACCATCCGGCCATGGCCTCTGATTTCTTTGAAATTTAGGGTCAATGCCCCTTCAAACAGGATGATAGCAACACCTAACGAAATCATAGGAAACAGCACATCACCGAAAATGGCATCGGGATTTAGAATATTCAGGCCAGGGCCTAACAACAAGCCAACGATAAGGAGAGGAAGAATAGCGGGAAGACGTAAACGCCAGCCGAGCAGCTGACAAGCTAAAGACAAGAGTCCAATTAACGCCAAAGAAGAAGTAATCGACAAATCCATTTGTGTCCCTAAAAGGTTTGCACCACACTCTGTGGTACAAACTATTCAATGAAATAAGAAAGCCTACGTTCTTACACTATAGGCTCTATTTTTCACGCTAACCGAATATTATTGTGATTAATCAGTTACTTTACTATAGGGGGAGTAAAGTCATGATCAGTTAGCTATAGAGAAAGTACAACGCCAGCAATAGCGGCACTCATTAAGTTAGCAAACACACCTGCACAAATTGCTTTGAAGCCATATTGTGAGATGAAAGAGCGACGCTCTGGAACTAAGCTGCCCAAACCACCTATCAGAATCGCCATGGTAGAGATGTTAGCAAAGCCACATAGAGCGAAAGTTACGATCGCTTGTGAGTGCTCACTTAGTGCCTCTTTAGCGTCCATCAGTTGGATGAAAGCCACGAACTCGTTCACGACAATCTTGTTACCGATCAGCGAGCCTGCAACCACAGCCTCAGACCATGGCACACCGATCAGCCATGCAACGGGTGCAAACACATAACCTAGGATAAGTTCGAAGCTTAGGTTTACGCCAAACCAGCCGCCAACGATACCTAGCAAGCCATTCAGCATTGCAATCACACTGATAAAGGCAAGAAGTGTTGCACCCACCGCAACGGCAATACGAAGTCCAGACATAGCCCCATCTGCCATTGCCTCAACTACGTTTGTTGCTCGTGGAATTTCAACGTCAGACTCAATATTTTCTTGAGCCTCATCTGCATTACCTGGTACCAAAATCTTGGCCATCAATAGACCAGCAGGAGCAGACATGAATGCCGCAGCGATCAGGAAGTTTAGGTCAACGCCAAGCGAGGCATAACCCACTAGCGTGCCACCAGCTACAGAAGCCAAGCCACACACCATTACAGCAAACAGTTGTGAATCCGTCATGTGCTTTAGGTAAGGTTTAACCACCAATGGCGCTTCAATCATGCCAACAAAGATGTTCGCTGTTGCAGACAGTGATTCCGCGCGGCCTGTACCCAAGAATTTCTGTAGCGCACCACCAATAAGGTTGATCACCTTTGGCATAAAGCCAATGTGGTACAAACCAGAGATCAGTGCAGAGAAAAAGATAATGATGCCAAGAACATTAATCGCGAAAACAAATCCGTTATTCGTTAGGCCACCAAATAGGAAGTTAATCCCCTCTTGACCGTAGTTAATCAAGCTAGATACCGCACCCGTGGCTGCATTCAACGCTTCTTTACCCATTGGTACATACAGAACCAATAGCGCGAATGAGATTTGTAATAAGAAAGCCAAAGAGACTGTTCTTAGTGGAATATTTTTTCTGTCCGTAGATAGTAACCAAGCGGCAACTAAAATAGTGATAATTCCAAGTAGGGAAGCCATGTGCGTCAACCTAAAAGTTGTAGATAGGAAAGGCGACGCATTGTATAGAGGAAATCGTTTGCGGCAAGGTGCGGTTGTTAATGTGATGTTGGGATTATCACTGTCTCATCTATGATTATATTAAAGTATTGAATTTTAATGATTTAACTTGCTCGAAAAGTATACTTTTTCCATATGGAAATTATATTTATAGATTAGGAAACAGTTAACGGTGCAGCTCAACGCAGGTTTTGAGGTTTTCATCCCAATACGTCGGAGACCCGATATGGTTTTTAATGAACTCAATCACCGCTGAAAGCTTCTTCGGCATGTTCTTTCGGCTCGGGTAAACGGCATAAAATGGCATTAGCTGACTGGCTCGCCACTCTGGCAATACTTGAATCAACTTGCCCGTTCTAAACTCTTCTTTCACCAAGTAAGTCGCCAGATAAGCAACGCCCCATCCTGATACTGCCGCGTCTCGTACTGCCTCAGCCAAATCGACCGAGTAATCGCCCGCTACTTTGACACTGAGGTTTTCTTGCCCGTTATCAAACGCCCACGATGTGTAGTCTCGTTCACGGCTGCGATAAATAAGACAGTTATGGTCAATTAGATCGGAAGGCACATGAGGAGTACCCGCTTTAATCAGGTAGTCGGGCGATGCTGCCACCACAAACTGGCTGTCTGCTAATCGCTGTGCAATGTAACCTTCAGGTAAGTCTTCATTATTGGTGATCCAAAGATCCAAGCGTTCTTCAATCATGTCCACCTTATAGTCGAACAAGTGGACCTCGATTCTCAACTGAGGATAAAGCTGTCTGAGTTGATCAATCGCTGGAATGATATGCAGTGTGCCAAATGACTGTGACAATCCAACGCGCAAGATTCCAGAGATATCATCACGTTGGCTGTCCATATCCATTTGAGCCGCTTTTACCGTATTGAACAGCTGCTCACAGTGTTGGTAGAACACGTCTCCTGCTTCGGTTAGCGTTAGGCTACGTGTGGTTCGTTGTACTAGCTTGATGCCAATGGAGTCTTCAAGCAAAGCAACCTGCTTACTGATGTGGGACACCGAAACGTTCAAGCTTTTTGCAGCACTGGTAAAACCTTCGTGTTTGATCAACGCATGGAATATCACCATCTGTGCAGCTCTATCTGTTAGCACAAGACCACCTTCTTAAGTCTCTGAAATATAAAATTAAAAAGGACTCCGAAGAGTCCTTTAGTTCGTTTTGCCTATAGTAGGCCAAATGCTATTCAAAGCGACCTAAATCAATTAACCAAATTAAGTCTACTAATCAAATCAGGCCGATTAATCAAACTTAATTCTGTCGGCTAGATGGCTTACTGCCAAAGCAAAGTAGTAAGAACGATTCCACTTCATTAACACATTGTAGTTGTTGTAAATGAGGTACGAACGTCCGGTTTCATCATCCGGCATTATCAACCACGCTTTGATGTCTTCATCAAGCGTTGGTAGTGGGCGATCGTCATAACGCTTAATACCGAGTTCAGACCACTCTTTTAGATATTTCGCTTTGTCTTCGTCTCGGCCTTGCATATCAATAGAAACAGTTGATGGAACGTGTACCTGACGACCCCAAGTATATTTGTCCTCCCAGCCTGATTGGCTGAGATAGTTAGCCGCCGAAGCAAATACGTCTTCTTCTGTGCCCCAAATGTCTTTCTTACCGTCGCCGTTACCATCAGCGGCATACGCTAAGAATGAGCTCGGCATAAACTGAGGTTGACCCATCGCACCAGCCCAAGAGCCTTTCATCTCTTTTGGCGCAATATGGCCTTGATCAAGAATCTTCAATGCCGCCATCGCTTCGCTACGGAAAAAGGCTTCTCTACGCCCTTCGTAAGCCATGGTTGTTAGAGCATCAATAACACTGTAATTGCCCGTGAACTTACCAAAGTTACTCTCAACGCCCCATAACGCGACAATAAACCTTGGTTGAACACCATACTCATCACCAATTCGCTTTAACGCTGTGTAGTGTTTTTCATAGAGCGACTTAGCCTGCTTCACCTTCCAATCTGGCACTGCTCGTGGAATGTATTCATCCAGAGTCAGTTTCTTTTCAGGCTGGTTTTTGTCGGCTTTGACTGCTCTTGGCTTAAACGTCACACCATCAAAGGCTTGATCAATGATCGCTTCAGAAATGCCTTCTTCTCGGCCTTGTTGCTTTAGTTTTTCCACATATTGTTCGAAGCTCAGCTCTTCAGCTTGTACTGAGCTTATGGTCAGACTATTACCCAGTAGTAATGCCGACATAGCCAACATGGTTTTCGAAAATTTACTCAACGATCACTCCTCCCTGAATTGAGGTGACTATCACTCTTCGTCTTGAGATTTTTGTTGGGCTTTACGCTCTTTGTGTAGCTCAAGTTCGTTAACTGGTGGAGGCGGTACCTGCAAAAAGAAACCATCGGTGTTCAGTGATTCTCTCACTTTATCGATGTTCACTTGCGCCAGTTTTCGACCATCCATTTTAATTACCATTACAAAACTAGGTTTACCAAACATTTGCATCAATGCGTCAGGAACTTGTGAAAAATCATCCTTCTTAGGGATATAAAGGTATGTTCCTTCTTTCTTCGAGCTTTTATATATAGAACACAGCATGACAAACCTTTTTTAAATGTTTATGACTACAAAACTCTCACTTGCGAGATCAATAGTTTATGTTAGGGAAATATTGGGAACAAAACGTCCATTTGACAACAAGATTACTTGCTGTGCTTGGTTTGGGAATATAACATGATAAACCTAGTTTCAGGCAATGCCCTTTATTTTATTGATAAAGAAATTGTACCAATCCGCTATTGAGGTCCTGTAGTTTTTCGATGTCTAGTAACCCAGATCTAAAAGGTAGCAGCTTTACGCTATCTGTTTTGCACTTATCCGATGATCAAGTCGAAAATGCAGTGTCTTTTCTTCAAGAGAAAGTAGACCAAGCACCTACGTTTTTCGCTGCCGCGCCTGTTGTTATCAACATCAGTAAAGTCGCGGGCGATATCGATTTTGCGCAACTGAAAAATGGTATATCTCAAGCGGGCATGATCCCGGTTGGTGTGGCTGGCTGTTCTGATAAGCGTATGCAAAATCTCGCCAAAGAAGCTGGTTTTGCGGTGATGACAGCAAGTAAGTCGCCATCGCAAGCTCCGGCAAAGATAGCACCGATTAAAGTGGTTCGAACCCCAATTCGTTCTGGTCAGCAAGTTTATGCCAAAGATGGTGATTTGCTGATTCTTAGTCATGTAAGTGCCGGTGCAGAAGTGATTGCCGATGGCAGCATCCATATTCGTGGCACTTTACGTGGCCGTGCTATTGCAGGTGCAAGTGGTCAAACTGAAGCAAAAATAATTTGTAATGATTTACAAGCCGAGCTGGTTTCCATTGCTGGAAATTACTGGCTCAGCGATCAAATTGAAAGCGAGTACTGGCAGAAGAAAACCATGTTCAGTATGGCAAACGATGTATTACACGTTGATGTCCTCGCAATATAAGAGAAATAAAAGGAAAACAGAATGGCACGCATTATCGTTGTAACGTCAGGTAAAGGCGGGGTAGGCAAAACGACCTCCAGTGCAGCTATTGCCTCGGGTCTAGCTTTAAAAGGGAAGAAAACCGCAGTTATCGACTTTGATATCGGTCTGCGTAACCTAGATTTAATCATGGGGTGTGAGCGTCGCGTTGTGTACGACTTCGTTAACGTTATCAATGGCGAAGCGACGCTGAACCAAGCGATGATCAAAGACAAGCGCACAGAGAACCTATTTATCCTTCCTGCTTCTCAAACTCGTGATAAAGACGCACTAACAAAAGATGGTGTTCGTCGTGTATTTGATGAATTGGATGAAATGGGCTTTGATTTCATCATCTGTGATTCTCCTGCAGGTATTGAGCAAGGTGCTCTGATGGCGCTGTACTTCGCTGATGAAGCGATTGTAACCACAAACCCAGAAGTATCTTCAGTACGCGATTCAGACCGCATTCTAGGTATTCTTGACTCTAAATCTCGTCGTTCAGAAGACGGCTTAGAGCCAGTGAAAACACACCTTCTACTGACTCGCTACAACCCGGCTCGCGTAAACCAAGGTGAAATGCTAAGTGTTGAAGACGTTGAAGAAATCCTGCATATCTCTCTACTGGGTGTGATTCCAGAGAGCCAAGCGGTACTCAACGCATCAAACAAGGGTGTGCCAGTTATCTTTGATGAAGCAACCGACGCAGGTATGGCTTACAATGATACTGTAGAGCGACTACTGGGTAGCCAAGTTGACTTCCGCTTCTTAACGGAACAGAAGAAAGGCATCTTCAAACGACTGTTCGGGGGCTAATACGCGATGTCATTATTAGAGTTTTTTAGACCACAGAAAAAGACCACTGCAAACCTAGCCAAAGAGCGTTTGCAGATCATTGTTGCAGAGCGACGCAGCCATGACGACCCAGCGCCGTCATACTTGCCACAACTGAAAGAAGACATCTTGAAGTGTATTGCAAAGTACGTCGAGGTCGATCCATCAATGGTTGATCTGACCTTCGAACACAAAGATGATGACATCTCAGTATTAGAGCTGAATGTTAAGCTTCCAGAAGAAGACAAGTAACACCGACCTCACCAACTACTAGTTATTGATTCACGGCTACTCAACTATCGAATAGCCGTGAGCTTTACTTCCTACCGCTTACAGCTCCCTCTTCGCTGAATTGATAACTCTCGGTTATCGGGCATATAAACAACAATCATTTCTCTCATCAATGTTTCATTTGTATTCTCTTCCTGTATTCACAGTCCAGATAGGAATTAATTTATGTCACTCCTTAACAATAAACTCAAAGCCATGCTCATCTCAGTGGCGCTTTTTATCACAGGATGTAGCTCACCCGCACTGGACACTGAAAATGAGAATGCTGCTAGAAACAGAGGTGCTGTTGGTGGCGCATTGGTAGGAGCAACACTTGGCGCGCTAACTGGCGATGCAAAGCTTGCTGCACAAGGCGCAGCTATAGGCGGAGTAACCGGTGGTGTAGCTGGTTCAATGAAAGACTTGGATGACTCCCGCCAAAGTGAGAATAATCAAGTACTGGCTGATGGAATGTCTCAAGACAATCGCAGCGACGCAGAAAAAAGAGTGGCGGAGTTAGAAGCTGAAATCCGAATTCGCGAATTAGAAAAGCAATTGGCAGACACCCAAGAGCAAGACAAGCAGACCACAGACCAAGACAGCTAATCAATGAAAAAATAGGGTAAGCCAGAATGAGCTTACCCTATTTGATATGTAGTCATGGAGTAGAGTAATTCTACTTATCTTTTATCGCTTTACTCAGCTTTTCGCCAACCACATCTAAACGCCAACCTTGCATAACATCAGGCAGCTTCTCAGGGTTACGATCGTGCTTCCACACCCAGCTTAACACTTGGTTAAGTTGCTTCTTAGATGCCAAAAATTCTGTCGCTAAGCCACTGTGTTGTGACGCAGTTTTCACTTCATCTTTCAACACTTTGAACAGTTGCTTGTAACCAGGGAAGTCCATTAGACGTTCTACTGGTGCTGGGTACTCTTCTTCTGGTGTATGTTCAGCCAACTTAACGATTGAGCTGATCTTGGCACCATGGCGACGCACAGAGCGGTAATCAAAACCTTCTTGCTCCATATGCTTAGGATCTTTCATCGCAAAACGTGCCACAGCCCATAAGTCTTGCTCTTTGAAGACAAAGTTCAGCGCTAAATCGCGCTTGATTGCTTCTTTTAGACGCCAAGTTGCTAGAGGTCGTAAGATCGCTAGCTGCTTAGGTTTAAGCTGCCATGCCCCTTTAATATCAAGGTAAGCAGTATCTGGATTTACTTTACGGATGCGCTTGGCAACTTGTAAATCAGACTCTTGTTGAGCCGCTTCCCACCAGCCAGCTTCCATCACTTTTTCTAGAAGCTTGTTGTACATTGGCATAAGGTAATGCACATCTGCCGCAGCGTAGTCCAATTGCTTTTGAGAAAGCGGACGCGCTAGCCAGTCAGTGCGAGATTCACTCTTATCGAGATCGACACCGACAAACTCTGAAACCAGAGCAGCAAAGCCCGTTGATAAGCCATGACCCAAGAAAGCCGCCATGATCTGTGTGTCGACCATTGGAGTTGGCGTACAACCGAATGCGTTCTGGAACACTTCCAAATCTTCACCGCAAGCATGCAGTACTTTCAGAACAGAAGCATCTTTCAACAATCCAACAAATGGTGTCATTTCACCAAGAGCAATAGGGTCAATCAGTGACAGCGTTTCACCATCAAATAACTGAATCAAGCCTAATTGAGGGTAATAGGTTCTTGTACGAACGAACTCCGTATCAAGCATAACGACATCGGCTTCACGTGCTTGTTGGCAAACTCGCTCAAGGTCTTTCAATTGGGTAATGATTTGATAATCCACAAAAACTCTCACTGGTTTCTATTTGATCGCCGGATACAAAAATGCCGACATTAACTGTCGGCATTCTAACACCATTTTTCAGCGCTCGCTGAGATTAAGCGCCTCAATGGTTGCTCGTGCTATGGTTTATCGAGTAGTGGTTACCCATAAACTGGCTAATTATTCGCTGGCGCGTTTAGCCAATTCTGCATCGTTCTCTTCACGCAGGACGCGGCGCAAGATCTTACCTACGTTAGTCTTTGGCAGATCATCTCTGAACTCGACTAGTTTAGGGATCTTGTAACCCGTTAGGTGCTCACGACAGTGCGCGATGATGTCTTCTTTGGTTAGACTAGGATCGCGCTTCACAACGTAGATCTTCACTAGCTCACCAGACACTTCATGAGGTTGACCGATAGCCGCTACTTCGAGCACTTTGCCGTGTAGTGCCACTACATCTTCAATCTCATTCGGGTAAACATTAAAGCCAGACACAAGAATCATGTCTTTCTTACGGTCAACAATGTGCAGCAAGCCTTCGTCATCAAACTTAACGATGTCACCCGTAGATAACCAACCATCTTGGTCGATCACTTCTTTGGTTGCTTCTGGACGTTGCCAGTAGCCTTGCATCACTTGAGGACCACGAACTTGCAGCTCGCCCACTTGGTCATTGGCAACCACTTTGCCTTCATCATCAACAATACGAACTTCTGTTGATGGTACTGGTAGGCCAATAGCGCCTGTGTAATCTTTAAGATCGTATGGGTTACCCGTTACCAGTGGTGAACACTCGGTTAAGCCATAGCCTTCTAACAAGTGAATGCCTGTCGCTTTTTTCCATTGCTCAGCAACAGAGCGTTGAACCGCCATGCCACCGCCAACAGATAGGCGTAGGTTACTGAAATCCAACTCGTGGAAATCTTCATTATTCACAAGTGCATTGAATAGAGTGTTTACGCCAGTAATCGCGGTAAACGGCACCTTTTGCAGCTCTTTAATGAAACCAGGAATATCACGAGGATTAGTGATAAGAAGGTTGCGACCACCCATTTCCACAAACAGCAAGCAGTTCACTGTCAGCGCAAACACGTGATAAAGTGGCAGTGCTGTTACCACCAACTCTCGGCCTTCTTGCAGAACAGGACCATACGCCCCTTTCGCTTGAAGTACGTTCGCAATCATATTGCGGTGCGTTAGGATTGCGCCCTTCGCTACACCCGTTGTGCCACCCGTGTACTGTAGGAACGCGATGTCATCACCCGCCATGAACGGCTTCACATATTGAAGACGACGACCTTTGTGCAGCGCTTTTCTGAATGAGATAGCACCCGGTAGATCATACTTAGGCACCATTCCTTTTACGTATTTCACTACGAAGTCGACAATTGTCCCTTTAGCGCGTGGCAACATTTGCCCAAGGCTAGTTAGAACAACGTGTTTAACCGGAGTGTTATCCACCACTTTCTCTAGCGTGCTCGCAAAGTTAGATACGATAACGATCGCCTTTGCACCAGAATCGTTCAGTTGATGTTCAAGCTCACGAGGTGTGTACAGTGGGTTGACGTTCACTGCAATCATACCGGCACGCAATACACCAAATAGTGCAATTGGGTATTGCAGTAGGTTTGGCATCATTAGCGCGACGCGATCGCCCTTCTTCAGTTTCAAATCATTCTGTAGGTAAGCGGCAAAAGCACGGCTGCGCTCTTCAAGCTTACGGAATGTCATAATCGAGCCCATGTTCTCAAATGCAGGTTGATCCGCGTACTTCTGTACCGACTGTTCAAACATTTCTACAAGAGATGGGTACTGATCTGGGTTGATCGTTTCTGGTACGTCACTTGGATAACGTGAAAGCCAAGGTTTATCCACGATGTTACTCCTCGTTTATCAGCTGACGACTGCTTCGCCGCTTTTTATCATTGCGGTATTACAGCACAGCTTTAGTGCATGAGCACTAAAAGGCTCAAACACTTGTTTAAATTTTGTTAACTACACCAAGAATTAGCTCTGAAACTAGCTCTGGGCTCTCTAAATGACAATGATGTCCGCCAGGAACAGTCTCTATATTCAGAGGACTATGCACTGATTTGTAGCGATTATGCTGCAAATGTCGAAATCCATCATTCCCTAAAATTATTAATTGAGGGCATTCAATAGCCGCCATAATCGCTTCAGCGTGCGCCTGTGACATTCGATATAACGAGTCACATTTTAAGTTAGGGTCGCATCGCCATTGCCAAGAGTTATCGAGCTCGACAATACCTCGCTCTACAATAGGAGCGATTAATTCAGCATTAATTTGGTTGGCGTGAGCTCTCAGCTTAATAGCATCCTCAAGGCTTGCTAGAGGACGTGAAGGCTTTCTTCGCTGTCGAAGACGACTGAGTACCCCATCTCTCAAGCGAGAAACCGTTTCTTGGGGAGCTTCAGAAAGAGGTCCGTGACCTTCAATTTGAATTAATCCTGACACCTTTTCAGGAAAGGCGGCACTATAGCAACTTGCTATCAATGCACCAAGTGAATGTCCTACCAGTACCAGTCTGTTTGGCGATAATTTGGTCACCAACTGATGCAAGTCATCAATATAATCATGAAATGGGTAATAACTTCCCGATTTGTGCGATGAGAAACCATGTCCGAAGAGATCGATAGCAACAAGGTGAGCGCTAGAAGAACACTTGGCTACTTGCTGCATAACCTGATTAAAACTGGCTGAATTATCTAACCACCCATGAATAAAAACGACCGTCGTAGCGGTCGTTTCTAGATTGCCCATCTGTTGTGTCGCAAGCGTCCCGCTCGCAAGGGAATATGACTTTTCAATCATTGATTGTATAGCGCCCTTGTCGTTAAGTGTGTTGGGTTTAGGTTCGACTATTCCACATCTTGAATCACACGCCCTGACTTAGGCATGGTTTGGAAGCTGCGACAGTGCAAACTGCGGCAAGAATAATAGGTTGGCGCAAAGTCGTTAATAACCACTCGCTCGGTGATCTGCCATAAGCGCTGGTTGTAGACATTCATGACTGGAAAGGTATAAGGGTAATCACCAATGGTGCCATCTTCAGTACCATTTGATGCTCCAACTAAGGTGACTAAGCGACCTTCAGCAAAGCTCAATGGTTCAACATAGCCATCGATGTAACCGACAAAGCGCCCCTTTGGTTCTGCATCAATATCCGGCTTACCACTGCTAGAAATAGGTAAATTAACCACTTCAACGCGAGTCTTGTTCTCCAAGTTAGTCACTTTCGCAATCACGCCACCTAAACGAACATCACCCGCATCAGGCACTGTATTAACCCACTCTTGGTAGTCTGTCACTACTTGTTCGGAATTTGCATTGAGTTCTTCAGGTAAAGATGAGCACCCCATCACTAACGATGAGAAGGCAACAAGGAAAAATAAGCGAGATTTAGACATGAGAGAAAACATAATGCTGGTCCTTAGAACAGGATAAATGAAAGCACAAAGCTAGATGTAAATATCGACCCCAATAAGCTTCGCAAGTTCCTCTTTTTTAGCTTGATTCATTACATCCATATACTCTTCCATCGCACGTCGTCCACGCCCTTCTGGAAGATCATATTGAACCTGAGCTTTATGAATTTCAGACTCTTTGACTTGACGAATGGAATGCGAGACAGCATTTGCGACCTTAGTTGGCTGGCCAACTGAGGTTTTTGCATCGCCTTTTTTTACCTCATTCTTTTTATTGGTTCGATTGGTTTTGGATGTATTACCTATCGAAGAAGGAGGTAAGCCGTTTATTGAAACCATGCTTAAGAAATTTTGTACCTAATCTAATGACTTTGTGTCTGGCTTTAATAGCGACTCTGCAAAGTAAATGCAGAGCCAAAATAATACGTATTTACTCGCGACCAGGCAATTTTTTCCAAGTCACTTTATCACGAAGATAAACAGGCTCAGACTCTTCTGCTGCAACCGCCTTGCCTTCTGCATAAGCGTATTGAGCAAGGAAAGCCATATCTTGAGCTTCTGGGAATAGCACTTCACATGCTTTGGTGTTGATCGCTAGCGTATCCATGTGTTCTGCGTACGCTTCCCAACCTGTACCTACTTTTGCCCATGCTTCAGAGTCCGCTTCAAGCTGCGCAGCCAATTCGCTTGGTGGTGTAACACACTCTGCATCAACAGCAGTCCAGCGGCCATCTTGTTCGCGGCTGTAGCGAGCCCAGTACACTTCACTCATACGCGCATCAATCGCTGTCGCAACATGAGTTTCACCAAATTTACGGTAGCTGCCTTGCGCCATCGCAGCCAGTGTAGAGACACCGATCATCGGTAAATCCGCACCAAAAGCCAAGCCTTGAGCAATACCAATACCAATACGTACACCCGTGAAACTGCCTGGGCCTTGGCCAAACGCGATAGCATCAATATCGGTTAAAGCGACATTCGCTTCTTTCAGTACTTCATCAACCATAGGTAGAATTTTTTTCGTATGGTCTCGAGGAGCCTCTTCGCTACGTGCGAACACCTGGTCACCAATTACTAGTGCAACTGAACAGTTTTCAGTTGCGGTATCTACTGCAAGAATTTTTGCGCTCATTTGTGTCTCAAATATCTGTTATCTAATCTAAAAATAATGGCTAAGCTCAACAATGCCAATTACTCAGCAGAGATTGAATGGTCTTTAGCTAAGAATTCTTTAATGACCCCTAAGTCACGGGTACGTGGGATAGGCGGTAAACTCGCCAAAAATATGCCACCGTAATCACGAGTCACCAATCGGTTATCGCAAATAATCAAAGCGCCATTATCGCGCTTGTCACGTATCAATCGGCCGACGCCTTGTTTCAAGGTAATCACGGCGTCTGGCAACTGTACCTGTGCAAAAGGATCACCCCCTTTTAACTTACAGTCCTCGATTCGAGCCTTAAGTAAAGGGTCATCAGGAGCGGTAAAGGGCAATTTATCGATGATAACACAGCTTAATGCGTCGCCCCTAACATCTATCCCCTCCCAGAAAGCGCCAGTAGCCACCAGCAATGCGTTACCTAATTCCATGAATTCGGCTAAAGTTTTTTGCTTACTTGTCTCACCTTGCAGCAGCACTGGAACCGAGAGTGTTTCACGGAATCGCTCGCCCAACTCTTTCATCATGCTGTGTGAAGTACACAAAAAGAAACAGCGGCCTTGGTTTTGCTCAATCACGGGAGTCAGCATTCTTACTAACTTATCCGCGAGGCCTGGGCTATTCGGTTCAGGAAGATAACGAGGTACACACAAGCGCGCCTGATTTGGGTAATCAAACGGGCTTGGCAATGAAAACTGTGCCGACGGTTTTAACCCGAGTCGAGAGGTAAAGTGATCGAAATCGTCCGACACCGCTAAGGTTGCTGAGGTAAATACCCAAGCGCCCGGCTTCAGCTCAATCTGCTCGTGAAATTTATCCGCAACCGACAGTGGTGTGATGTGCAAAGCGAATTGCCTTGGTGTTGTGTCATACCAGTAAGAGTATCCCGTAATAGACACATCGCACACACGTTCAATGCGCGACTTAATCATGTTTGCACGTTCGAAAGCGGTATCTAACAGCTGACTTCGTCCGAGTGCTAATTTCAATACATCAACGGCCAATTGCAATGCATCTTGCAAACGAACTAACTCTCTTGCAATCGATTCAGATTTTAAGGCCTCACGCCAGTTACCACGAAAGCCTGTATCACCCAATACAATACGTAAATCGGCTGAAGATTGAACGAGCCTCTCGCCTACCTTTTGTAACTGACGCATATCTTTTGCTTCAGTTCGGTAGGCGATTTCGATGTCTTTAGCGAGCTCATTTATCTGTCGGCTCGAAACAGATTGACCAAAGTATTGGCTAGCAATATCGGGAAGCTGATGCGCTTCATCGAAGATAAACACATCTGCTTCAGGAATCAGTTCACCAAATCCGGTTTCTTTAATCGCTAGATCCGCTAAGAACAAGTGATGGTTCACTACAACAACATCAGAGTCCATCGCTTTTTTACGTGCTTTAAGTACGAAACAATCGGTGTAGCTTGGGCACTCTTTGCCCAAGCAGTTGTCATTGGTCGAGGTAATAGTTGGGATAACCGGGCTGTCTTCAGCGATATCATCACAATCGCCCAAATCACCTGTTTGTGTTGATGATGACCAGCTGCGCACTTTCACCAACTGAGCTAACAGCGTTGGATCGGTATGAGTGCCATGACTTTCGATCATTTGACGGCTCAGTCTGTCCAAACACAAATAGTTTGAACGCCCTTTGAGTAACGCAACCTGACCATAAAAGCCAAGCGCATCGACCATCAAGGGTAAATCTCGATGAAACAGCTGTTCTTGAAGGTTTTTAGACCCCGTACTAATGATGGTTTTCTTGCCACTAAGCAGCGCTGGCACTAAGTAAGCAAAGGTCTTACCGGTACCCGTTCCCGCTTCAACAACTAATTGACTCTGTTGCTCAATAGCTTGTGAAACCGCTTCAGCCATGTCTAGCTGAGCTTGTCGTGGTTGAAACCCTGGGATAGCTTTACCCAGAGCACCATCAGCAGAAAACGTTTTAGATATCATAGAGTACGAAGTTTAGAAAAATAGAAGACGAATTATGGCAGGTTTAGTGAGCCGGCGCGAATCAAGAATGACTGCGCACTGGAGGTGTTTGGTTTGGTTTGACGTGACTTGAGTTACCTTAAAGGTAAGAACTGAAGAAGTAAGAATCAGAGAATCGTTTTTATTTTCGACTTAGATAACGTGACAACCAAGAGGCACCTTCAAAATGGTTATCACAAGGTTGCATGGCCTTCACAGCATCGGTTGGCGAGGTCTTGCTTTCCCACATTTCATCTAGAACATTACCATCTAACTCAGTGCCACCCGCCAATGAATTCACTCGCTTGCAGTACAGTTTTTTGGCTAATAACTCTTTATCCATAAGTATCACCTCTATTTTTGGCCAAGGCGTAAATGCCTCGGTTGAAGTTCAAATGCGTACTACGGTCAAAACTTTAAAAAATGAAGCTTCTGCCTGTTTTTCTATCTAAAAACTGATATTTCTATATCAAACAATTTATCAAAGCGATAAATCAGCAGCAGAATTTGTTGAAACCAAATTGATAATAGATTAATTATAACGGTGATATTGCGGCTCAGTTCACCGTTCGACAGCCTGCATTAAATTTGAAGAATCCCGATTTCATATAACAAGTGCAACATTTCATGGAAGTAAGATGCAGATGGAAAGAAAAACTTTATTAACACATTGTACTGACGCCCCAGGCCTCATCTCAAAGATCACCAACATTTGTTACAAGCACCAACTCAATATTATTCACAACAATGAGTTCGTTGATAACACTAGTGGCCACTTCTTTATGCGTACCGAGCTAGAGGGTTACTTCAATGACGAAACCTTGCTTGCCGATTTAGATCAAGCGCTGCCAGAGAATGCAAAACGTAAGCTCATTGGTTCTTCTCGCAAACGTGTAGTGATTTTAGTCACCAAAGAAGCGCACTGCCTTGGCGATATTCTGATGAAGAACTTCGATGGCAGTTTGGATGTAGAAATTGCGGCTGTTGTTGGCAACTACGATACTTTGCAAAGCTTAACCGAGCGTTTTGATATTCCTTATCATCATGTTTCTCACGAAGGACTAAACCGTGAAGAACATGAGAAGAAGATGCTTGAAGTAATTGACCAATACGAGGCGGATTACCTTGTTTTGGCTAAGTACATGCGAGTGCTGACTCCAGGGTTTGTTGAAAAGTACAACCACAAGATCATCAATATCCACCACAGCTTTTTGCCAGCTTTCATTGGCGCGAAACCATATCAACAAGCGTATGAGCGCGGCGTAAAGATCATTGGTGCTACAGCGCACTTTGTGACTAATGATTTGGATGAAGGTCCAATCATCAAACAAGATGTTATCCCAGTGGATCACAACTTCAGCGCGAAAGACATGGCGCAAGCGGGTCGTGACGTTGAGAAGAACGTATTGAGTAAGGCTCTAAACAAAGTGATCAACGATCATGTGTTTGTTTATGGTAACAAGACTGTGATTCTGTAAGTCGGATATTCGATTTCCGGTAAGGCCTCCAGTTAGAACCCAGTAAAAAACGCGCAATAGGGTTTACCCATCGCGCGTTTTTTGTATCTGATGATCAGACCAGCTTTAAAAGATTCCCGTCATTCCGACGAGCCTAAGCGAGCTCAGGAATCTCATCTAAGAACTTACCCAAGTCAAATTAAGCTTGTTCAGATTCAACAACCTTCTTCAAAGAGTGTGGATGTAGCTTAATACAAATACCTTGATGTTTAAAAGCCACCGTTGGGTTATTCAAACGTTCACCCTCGCCTTTCGGGCTAGAGAGTTTTATCTTAATACCTTGCTCTGCCAAAGTTTCAAACTTAGCAGCGAACTGCGGGTAAGTCTCTTTAAGATCCGCTAGATACTGATCGGCTGTTTGCGCGTGAGAAGGAATCACAAACTCGACATGTTCCCAATCTTGGCTTGGATAAATTTTACCTTCTGCTGGATATGGCAACTCTAAGCACTCAATCTTCCAACCAAGGCTTTGCAATGGCTCATCGAAAGCCAACACCACAATTGGACGACCGTTAACCATCGCTTCTGAAATCGTAGAGCCGTATTCAGACCATGCTTGATGTGCTGATTTCGCAAGATCAGTGTCATTGATTCTTAATGCAATATGATCCGCTTGAGCAAAGCTTAAATCCAAACCCAATGTATTTCCTAGGTTCTCAATTTTCGCCATAAACGTATCAAGGCGCGCAATCATTTGTTGTGGTTCTAGTTCAGCTTGCTTCAGGCTCATCGTCATTGTCTTTGTTCTCCAAATAATGGCTGCATGGTATCAGTTTTACTTTCAGCAACAAGTGTTACTTTTATAAAAAAACGTTCAAAAAGTACGGTGTCTTACTTTCCTAAATAGACAAACTTGGCTTGGTCAAAGTCGATTGTCAAAAACCCCTCAGGAAATGTTAATTTTCTATCAATTCGACCTATAAGAAACCCCACAAAATTGGTATGATTAACGCCATTTTTGTGAACTTAAACAGAGTCTGTTGTTCATTTCGGCATTAAATCGTTAACTCGAAGCATAATTAACCAAATTTAATACCCACGAAATAACGGCCACTCTTATTCATCCTTGAATTGAAGGAAACGCGTGTGAATATCCAAGCACTGATTAATGACAAAGTATCTCAGGCTCTAGAAGCCGCTGGCGCACCTGCAGGCTCTCCTGCGGCTGTTCGCCAATCTGCAAAACCACAATTTGGTGACTACCAAGCAAACGGCGTTATGGGTGTTGCTAAACGACTAGGCACTAACCCACGAGAATTTGCTCAAAAAGTATTGGACGTTCTAAACCTAGACGGTATCGCTTCTAAAGTTGAAATCGCAGGTCCAGGTTTCCTAAACATCTTCCTAGATGAAGCATTCCTAGCACAACAAGCAGACGCAGCACTGGCTGACTCTCGTCTTGGTGTTGCAGCAGCTGAAGCACAAACAATTGTTGCTGACTACTCTGCACCAAACGTTGCAAAAGAAATGCACGTTGGTCACCTACGTTCAACGATCATCGGTGATGCTGTTGTTCGTACACTTGAGTTCTTAGGTCACAAAGTTATCCGTGCTAACCACATTGGTGACTGGGGTACTCAATTCGGTATGCTTATCGCAAACCTTGAGCGCGTTCAAGCTGAGTCTGGCGAAGTTTCAATGGAACTTGCTGATCTTGAGGGCTTCTACCGTGAATCAAAAAAGCTTTACGACGAAGACGAAGAGTTTGCACTTAAAGCACGTGGCTACGTTGTTAAACTACAAAGCGGCGACGAGTTCTGCGCAGAGATGTGGAAGAAACTTGTTGACGTAACAATGATTCAGAACCAACGCAACTACGATCGTCTAAACGTATCTCTAACACGTGATGACGTAATGGGCGAAAGCATGTACAACCACATGCTTCCAACTATCGTTGCTGACCTAAAAGAGCAAGGTCTTGCTAAAGAAGATGACGGCGCACAGGTTGTATTCCTAGACGAATACAAAAACAAAGATGGCGACCCAATGGGCGTTATCATTCAGAAACGTGACGGCGGCTTCCTTTACACAACCACTGATATCGCTTGTGCAAAATACCGTTTTGAAGAACTAGGCGCAGACCGCGTACTTTACTTCATCGACTCACGTCAGCACCAACACCTAATGCAAGCTTGGACTATCGTTCGTAAAGCAGGTTACATCCCAGAATCTGTTTCTCTTGAGCACCACGCGTTCGGCATGATGCTTGGTAAAGATGGTAAACCATTCAAGACTCGTGCAGGCGGTACTGTTCGTCTTGCTGATCTTCTTGATGAAGCAGAAGTTCGTGCAGCGCAGCTAATCGAATCTAAGAACCCAGAACTAGCAGAAGACGAGAAGAAAGCGATCGCTAATACAGTTGCTATGGCAGCGGTTAAGTACGCAGACCTTTCTAAGCACCGTACAACTGACTACGTGTTCGATTGGGACAACATGCTTGCATTCGAAGGTAACACGGCACCGTACATGCAGTACGCATACACTCGTGTTGCTTCTGTATTTGCTAAAGCTGGTATTTCTATGGACTCTCTTGCAGGTGAAATCAAAATCACGGAAGAGAAAGAGAAAGCGCTTATCGCGAAACTTCTACAGTTTGAAGAAGCGGTACAGTCTGTTGCTCGTGAAGGTCAACCACACATCATGTGTAGCTACCTGTTCGAACTTGCGGGTCAATTCTCTAGCTTCTACGAAGCATGCCCAATCCTAGTTGCTGAAGACGAAGCTGTTAAGCAGAGCCGCCTGAAGCTTGCTGCACTCACAGCGAAGACTATCAAGCAAGGTCTATCGCTTCTAGGTATCGAGACTCTAGAACGCATGTAAGCGATTCGAGATTCGAGATTCGAGATAATTAGAAAGGTTGACGTGAAAGCGTCAACCTTTTGTTTTATTTGGAGGTTATATTTACTTAGCTATCGAGCTGCCCGCAGACTTCCGTCGCAGAGATCTCCTACTCCGCTCCTTCGTCGCTATAGGAGATGACGAAACCTATTTCCCCACCCGTCATTCCCTACAGTGAGGGACGAACGTGATAGGGAATCTGCTTATTGAGATCGTAAGCGCTAGCCACATTCCCATTCCAACCTTATACTCAACTAAAACAATTAATTGGAAAGATCATGAGCTTCGAACTTCATCCTCAATTGGCAAAAGACACTACCGTTATTGGCGAATTCCCGCTTAGCCTTGCACTACTACACAAAGACAACGCTGTACCTTGGGTTATCTTGGTACCAAAACGTGCCAACCTGAAAGAGTTGCACCACTTACCAATGAAAGAACAACAGCAGTTCTTACACGAATCTCAAGCAGTAAGCCAAGCATTAGAAGCGACGTTCCAGCCAGATAAGCTCAACCTAGGCGCACTAGGTAACATGGTTCCACAACTGCATATCCACCACATAGCACGCTTCAAAGATGATATTGCGTGGCCTGGCCCGGTGTGGGGAAACACTAAAGGTGAACAACGCAGTGAAGAAGATCAAACAGCTATCCTGACTCGTATTCAGAATGTGCTGTCACTAAGCTCTATCTTTAAAAAAGCTTAATGTTGTGAGTAAGGTAATGCCTAACCTCTAGGCATTATCATTATTACCAATATGTAATAATAATTCACAAAAACACACCATTATCACAACAAAGACTCCCGAGTATACTCTCTTGCACACAACATAGAGAGAGCATCATGAAACAAACCTTCAACTTATTTCGTCATATCAGCTGGATCGCCATCATCTGTTCTATGCTTGCTTCACTGCTTTTGTTTTTTATGGGAGCAACCAAAACCTACTCTGCTTTTGCGATCTTTATGCTCAACCAGGTACCGCCAGAATCACTGGCACATCTAGACACCACAGACATCGCGATCTCATACTTAATTAAGTCCCTAGATACGTTTCTGATTGCTTTTGTACTCTTCATCTTTTCTCACGGTGTGTTCACTTTATTCATCTCAGACAAAAGTGACGCGGCAAAAAATGATGAACAGATCAAAAAGAACAAAGTGCTTAACTGGATAAAAACACCCAACATTGGCCATCTGAAAAACATTTTGGCTGAAGTGATTATCATCATTCTATTCGTGAAGTTTTTGGAGCTCGTACTCGTCAACTTCGACAGTATCGGATGGGACATACTTGTCCTGCCTGTATCAATACTGTTACTTAGTATCGGTCTTAAAGTTCTCGGCCTAGGCGGAACCAAAGAGTCCTAAGTAGATAAGCACAAACAAAAAACCGCAGCTAAAGAGCTGCGGTTTTTTATTCAAGCTATCTGAACTACATCATCACATTCAGCGATAAACCATCTTGTTTACTAATGGTGTAGCGAACACGCGTCGTATGACCATGTTTATTGGTGTCGACCAAACGGGATATTTTCCCTTTCTTGACCCACACACTCAGCATCGCATCCACACCATCTTCACTCATACCAAACTTCGTGGCGATCTCTTTACGAGCCGCTACACCTTGATTGTCAATGTACTGATGGAGTTCAGTTAAAATCATGCGACTTGCACCTCTAATGCTTTTTGCTTACTGCCGACTTTCTTGAACACGCGATAGGTGATCACAAAGCCACCTGCAATCGCTACCATCCATACAGCACTAGTCACAGGATGGGCTGCAAAGTTTGCCGCTTGATAGTAGAAGGTCGCGCCAAAGTAGCCAAGCGCCATCGTCCAAACCGCAATGAATCGCGCAAACATTTGACCAAATTCACGAACGTAAGCACCCATCGCAGCCACGCAAGGCGTGTAAAGCAGGATAAGGATTAAGTAAGCAAATGCAGCATGACCAGAAACGAATTTGTCTTTTAGGTTACCAAAGATAGATGAGTCAACCTCTTGCTCTTCGGCAACAGCACCTGAATCGCTTAAGTCACCAACCTCAATACCTAGAGGATCCGAGTAGCTTAGACCGGCTAGATTCTCAGGGATCGTCATCACAGCTTCTTCTAAGCTCGCCGCTAAATCAAACTCAGCAGCTTCTTCATCAGAAGGCGTTGTGTATAGGCTGTTCAGCGTACCGACTACCGCTTCTTTCGCGAAGATACCAGTAATGATACCTACCGTTGCTGGCCAGTTTTCTTCTGTAATACCAATTGGTTGGAATACAGGAGTCACAACTTGCGCTGCCTTAGAAAGTACTGAGTTTTCACTGTCTTCGTTACCGAAACTGCCGTCCATACCCAGAGAATTCAAGAAGCTTAAGATTGCTACCACAACCACAATCGTTTTACCTGCACCAAGCACGAAACGCTTCAGTTTTTGCCACGTTTTCAGCATCACGTTTTGTACAGTTGGCAGCTCGTAGTCTGGCATTTCCATTACTAAGCTGTCGCTGCTACCTGGGTAGATAGTGTTTTTAAGGAACAAACCGGTAAATACAGAAGCAAGGATACCCATGATGTACAAAGCAAATACCACGTTTTGACCAGCACCAGGGAAGAACGCCGCAGCAAACAGTGCGTATACAGGTAGACGAGCACCACATGACATAAATGGCGCCATAGATGCAGCTAGCTTACGCTCACGCTCTTGGTCAAGTGTACGAGTTGCCATAATTGACGGTACGTTACAGCCAAAGCCAAGAACTAACGGTACAAACGCCTTACCCGGCAGACCAATCTTTTGCATCACTTTATCAAGTACAAACGCAGCACGCGCCATGTAGCCCGAGCTTTCTAGCACCGCTAAGAACAAGTAAAGCGCCGCGATAACTGGAATAAAGGTGGCAACAGTTTGAATACCGCCACCGATACCATCTGCAAGAATAGTAACCAGCCAAACTGGTAGGTGTCCGTCTAATAAATGGTGTCCACCATCAACCAATATTGCACCAACGCCAATATCAAAGAAGTCGATAAACGCACTACCGATATTGATAGAGAACATGAACATTAGGTACATGATGACAAAGAAGAAAGGGATACCGACCCATTTGTTCAGAATGAATTGGTCAGCTTTCTCTGTGAAATTACGGCTGAGTTTGCCTTCACTACGGCGAACACGTTTACACAGGTCGTGTAAGAAGGTGTATTTGGCGTCTGCTACCGCAAGGTCGATATCAAACTCAGCACCAAGACGCACATTGTCAATTTGAGTACGTGTTTGCGGAGCTAAACCGTTTAACACCAAGTAATCATTTTCTAGAGCACGAATCGCAAGCGCGCGGTGAGAAACATCAGCATCATCAAAGTGTGATTCAACAGAAGGAATAAGTGCTTCTAATGCTTCGTCATAGTTAATAGAGATAGGGTCAAGGCTAACACCTTGAACAAGAAGCTTATGCAGGCGCTCTTTGAAACGAGCCACTTGACCTTTATCGTTCGCAGACAAGCTAAGAACCGGGCAACCTAGCTCTTTCTCTAGCGCTTTCAGGTTAATCACCTGACGCTCACGCTTTAAGACATCCATTTTGTTCAATACAACGATCATTGGACGACCCAACTCTCGCAATTGCAATGTCATGTATAAGCTTCGCTCTAAGCAACTTGCATCAACAACATTAATGATCACGTCAGCAGGGTGAGTCAGAACAGCTCGCGACGCGATAGACTCATCAATACTATTTGCATCATTACCACTATCTAGTGCGTAGATACCAGGCAAGTCAGTTAGCTGAAATTGGTCACCTGCGTGTGAGTACAAACCCGTTTTCTTTTCTACGGTTACACCAACCCAGTTACCAACATGCTGCTTGGCACCAGTCAGTGCATTGAACAGTGTTGTTTTGCCACTATTCGGGTTACCAACGGTAAGAACTTGATAATCCATTTAGATAACCTCGATTTGTTCTGCAATGCTTTCACGAATGGCGATAGAAACACCTCTCACTTCAACTTGAAGCGGATCACCCATCGGCGCACGGCGGATAAGCGTCACCTCAGTTTTTGGCAACATACCCATGACCATAAGTTTTTTTCTTACGTCAGGTGTTAAACCTGTTAGTGCAACAATAGAAGCCTGCTTTCCTTGCTCTAGTTGTGAGAGTTTCATAAGTACCCAATTCGTGATTGATAATGAGAAAGATTGTTATTAACGCTATGATACACATACATGCCCACAATTCTATTGTGTGAAATCAATGTTTTCGAAAATACACACTCGTAAATTTCGTTAAAAACGTTTACGTCAAAAACGTTACTTTCAACAACCTACGAGAACTACCTCACTAGTACAAAACCACCCAGCCAACAACAAATTATTATTTATCAATCACTTAAGATAATGTCGGTTTTCTCATAGGCATCTGTCGTTAATTTTATAAGTAAAATAAGTACCTAGACGTATAGTTACTCCATCGAAGAGAAATTCCTTCTCTTTAATTTTATTCCAGAGGTGATGTGGCTCGCCATATCACTCCGGCAGCAAGCGAAGGTGTCATTGGCACCCGTGGTATAGTCCCCCCGGCTATGCCACGATATTTTTTTCTTCCTTTTGTTTTACCCTACAAACTTTTTTAAACTCCTCCTACTATCTCGTAGAAGCATAAAAAAGCCCCGACACGAATGTCGAGGCTAAAGTATATTTATCTATGTTCTAGCAGAATATCTGCTGCGCGCTACTCTTCGTTGTTTTCAGCAAACTTGGATGGAGACATGCCAAAGTGGTGTTTAAACCTTTGACTGAAGTAAGACGGGTCATTGAAGCCCGAGTCAAACGCGACATCTGAGATCTTCTCCCCAGCAAGTAATCGTTCGCAAGCATGCTCTAGGCGCACTTCATTCAAATGCTCTTTAAAGGTCTTGTTATAAGCCAATTTAAAGCGCCTCTGAAGACTTCTCTCCGACATGAACAAGCACTTAGCAACTGATGCAGTACTAAACTCTGCATCAGCGTAGTGTTCACTCACAAGCTGCGACACCTTATTTTTCCACTCTTGTTCAGCACTAAGCCTTTGTTGCTCTTGCGTCGAGCTAGCAAGCTTAATGGTTTCAATCTGCTCGATTGTGCAGGCTTCAAGATTATCGAACACTTGATATTCAATTGGCCACGAAAGCTGAACCTTATTTTGAGAGTCAGAAACAAAGGCGTTCAACTCCCCACCGCTCTGATTCATCAATAGAGGTAATTTCTCGATGTTTAGATCAGTCGATTTACCAGTGTTGTCGCTCATACTTGAAACTAATTTAGGAAAAGGCATCCCATGATCTCGAATCGTAACTACAAGGTGTTCTTTCACTTCTTCAACCAGAACCACCATACTTTGTGACTTAAAGTTTCTCTTGATGATGCTCGCGATTAAACTGTTAAAAATAATATCGAGATTAAAATACGGCAAGCTTACATATCGTTGTTTTGTTTCGACTTTAATATCCAGTTCAATGCCAGCTTTGGCTAAATCATCCTGCCAAGCTTTGAGTACCGCTTCTAAGATTAAAATTATATCGTAATAAACCGGCCCCTCTCCTTGAGGGCTATTACTCAATTGAGCCAAACCATTTTTCAACGTTAAGATTGGAGACTTCCCTTGTTCATCATTCCAATTGGGGAGCATCGCAGCAATATGATTAACTTCAGAAGAAAGTTCATTTGCAGTGTGAGACACAAGTGCATTCTTAACCGATAGCTGCTTTTTAAGCTGTTGATTGGTCGCAAGTAGTATCCGGCTTTGGTGCCTCAACTGGTCCGTCTTCAATGCAACTTGCGCTTTTAAGTGCCTGTTGGCAAAAGTGACATAACGCGAACGCCAAAAGACCAAGATAGTCACGACACCAATCAGTAGTATCAGAGAACTTACTGCAGCCCAGTTAGTGAGATACCAAGGCTCCGCAATCGAAAAGCTTTGGCTCGTTGACACGAAGCGATAATGGGAGTCTTTAACCGGCTTAACCTCAAGCGTGTAATCCCCTGGAAGCAAGTGATCGAGTGTTAATAGACCCCCTTCAAACTCACTCCAATGCTCATTGTCGTTCAGCCGGTACTCCATCGCAGGCGCGAACGTCGCTGGTAAGATGCCCAGCTTAAATCCTATCGATGAACCATAAGGAATCTCACTCAAATCTGCCGTTTTCCCACCAAGTGATACAGTATGTTGATCGACACTTATCTTACTCAGCAAAGCACGACTATGAGGTGTTGTTGATACCAGTAACTCGTTAGACAACGCACTGACTACACCATACTTTGAGCCGAAAATAAGCCTCGAAGATTGGCTCTCTTCATTGTAAAACAGAGCACATGCACCTGCCGCAAGTTCATTGGTGATCAAGCCAAATGGTGAACCTATATGTTTATGCAGCTGCCCATCCAATCCGTAATAACTGATACCTTTTGAGGAACCTAACCACACACCATTATCATCACTTACCAGGCAGTTCGGGCTGATATTGTCTTCAACAAGCGGGATCTCTTGAATCGCGGAGCCGTCAAAAGGGATTCGATACACACCATAACTACTCGCAAACCATTGAGATCCATCTTTCGCTTTTTCAATATCGACGACTTTACCAAAACGTTCGCTTGAGCGACTAAAACTAATTCGCTTATCAATAAACGAATAGAAACCGTGGTCTGTTCCTATGTAAATACGACCTTGTAAGCCTATATTGAGATCGGTGATCTTCGCAGGCAAAAACTTGTCGACTAACCAGTCAGTACCGTATCCCGTCAACTTCATGTCTTCGATTGATAACGAATAGAGGCTCTGCCCTGAGGTCATCCAAAGAACGTTATCAGCCTGAAGCGCAAAATTCTCAACATGCACCCCCTCAATCGGTCTAGGTAAGTCGAGAATTTCAGGTTCTAACGTATTAGTATTAAAACTAATAATGCCTTCTTCAGTAGCCAACCAAATTGAAGTGCCAAAGATCTCAAAATCCTTAACAGGGTTGGAGTAAACACGGATTGGGTTATCTTCACTTTGAGAGTCAACTAAATAGAGACCCATTGAGGATGCAACCCAAGATAACTGTTCATTGACAGGCAGTACTTTGTTGATCACCACACTACTCGAATGCATGCCCATCCCCGTTAATAGCGTTCTCGAGAAAGTCTTGCTGAACAGTGAGAAATATCGGATACCGTTGTTTGTCGCGATCCACATCCCACCAGCATGGTCGTTGATCAACGAGTATATTTTCTCTCCCGGTAACGAGAAGTCTTGATTAGAGGCTTGTTCAAATCGAGTAATTTGGCCCGTAATAAAGTTGTAGCTAATAAGACCATGCTCTGTGCCGATCCAATACTGATCCGAAGTTTCGGTAAGCGAAAGAACATGTGACCCTCTGACGATAGTCTCTTTATCTGGATTCGCGAGATCGACAATCACAGCGCCATTTAAAGTGCCAATAACTAACTCACGTCGAGCCTTCGAAAAATAAACGGTCTCTATATGATTTTTGTCTGATGCACTGACATGAGTAAACTCTTGATTATCTGAAAGATAAACGCCTGAACTGGTCGCCAATACCCACTTTGACAAAACCCACTCAGCGTCATTTATCGCAATGTCACTGCTATTGTTGTAACGGTACAGTTTGAGTAAAGAGTAGGTGTTGAACTCTAAAGATTGAGTATTATAGGTATAAAAATTACTGCCATCGGTCACCCAAATATAATCACCGGATGCGCCAATATTCGCAATCTCAGCACCGGGACTTAAACTAAACGCCAATTCGTTGCCAATACCAGGGTTATGTCGGTACACCTCATTATCGAAAAAGGTCCAAAACTCATCGTTAAGAAATGCGACGCTTTCAGAAGAAAATTGCAGCAAGCTACCCTTGCGAGGGAATAGAGTTCGGCCATCGTAAAAGAGTATTTTTCCATGCACATCATGAACCCATAGCCCTCCTCCTGCACCTAGGTACAAATTTTTAGCCGCAAGAAAATTCCCTTGCGCTTGAACGGGCAAAGGATAGAAAACGGAAGGTGATGTATTTACCGCGATAGCGCTAAATGAAATGCTCATTAACATGAACATTCGGAAGACAATTCGATACAACTTCTGATCCTGAACAGCAACAACGAATGAAGTTTTGGTAGTCACAACATTTTATCATTGCTCAACCATAAACTGAGTTTTTTTGTGCTTATTATTATCTTTCCATTTTAGCGGAAATTAACCAAGGAGAAAGAAGGTTTGCCATTTGTTGAAAGGTTTTATCTTAGCGGTCACGAAAATGCCGCAAAAAGCGGCACTATTCATACAATATCGAGAGCAAAGTGCAGTAAAAAATACTTTCTACGAATTACTTTGCGTTTAAGCAGCTTGTGTAACTATCGGTAAGTTGCTGAAGAAAATCGAAATAACTTCCGGTCTTCACTTCAACATCAGAACCAACAGGGTCTAGCTGACCTTGCTTAGCGTTGCTTCCACGAGTCACAGATTCAATCACTGCAGGCGTAAACTGAGGCTCAGAAAACACACACTGAACATTTTCTTGTACGATCGTTTTCTTAATCGCAATCAGGCTTTTTGCTCCCGGTTTACGGTCTGGACTTACTGTGAAATGACCCAAATTATTCAGACCAAATTCTTCTTCGTAATAACCATATGCATCATGGAAAACGTAGTAACCTTTGTCTTTTATTGGCGCCAGTTGTTCGCGAATAGACTGCTTCTTCTCATCCAATGCAATCAAGAATGAATCTAGGTTCTCTTGATAAGCCATTGCGTTGCCTGGGTCAGTTTCAATTAACTTATCTGAAATGTATTTCGCAGCAACTTCGACCTGATCGATACCCAACCAAAAATGTGGATCGTGGCTGCCGTGGTGGTGACCTTCATGCGCGTCATGGTCATGCTCTTCGTGTCCATAAGCGCGTAAGTTGATACCCGGAATAGAGCTGATCTCAATAACATTTTCATTCGAGCTCACGACCTTAGTTAAAAAGGCTTCTAAGTCGGGGCCAAACCAAACGACCATATCTGCACTATGAACTTTTTTGACATCTGATGGTTTGAGCGCATAATCGTGCGGCGAAGCATTACTGTTCATCAACACATCCGGTTCACTAACACCTTGCGTTAGCTCTGTCACAATCATTTGAATTGGTTTGAAACTTGTTAGAATAGTATTAGCACTTGCAACACTTGGCGCTAAAAGCAAAGTAGCAAGTATAAAAGATGAACGTGACATAATTCCTCGATAATAGAAAAGTAGCTTAGGCTTGAGGTAAATGTTACATTATAACATTAGCGAATTGCAAATGAGTTCTATTCATGGATAACTTAATCCAACTAGATTCTGTGAGCGTCGAATTTGACGGTCGAAAAGTTCTAGACAACATCTCTCTAAATTTAGAGCGCGGCAGGATCACCACCCTGATTGGGCCAAACGGTGCAGGAAAGTCGACATTAGTAAAAGTAGTACTGGGTTTACAAACCAAATTTTCAGGCACAATAACAAAAGCTAAAAAACTGAAAATTGGCTATGTTCCACAAAAATTAAAGCTCAACGATTCACTACCGCTCAATGTAGATCGTTTTCTAAAGCTCACTGGCAAGTTCAGTCAGCAAGAGATCCTTGAAGCATTGAAGCTCGTGGGTGCTGAACATCTGCAAAAGAGCAACATGCACCAGCTGTCTGGTGGTGAAAACCAGCGCGTACTGATTGCCCGTTCATTACTAAGAAGACCAGACCTACTGGTTCTTGATGAACCGGCTCAAGGCGTTGACGTGCAAGGGCAAATAGACCTTTATGATCTCATTGACACCATTCGTCACCGCTTTGGTTGTGCGGTGTTTATGGTTTCACATGATCTGCATCTGGTGATGGCCAAAACAGACGATGTTATCTGTTTGCATCATCATATCTGTTGCTCAGGTGCACCTGCAGACATCAAACATCATCCCTCGTATATTGCGCTCTTCGGTACCGCGACTCAAGAGACACTAGCGTTTTATCACCACCAACATGAACATCACCATCATGATCTTGCAGGCCAACCAGTAAAAGGTGGTGCTCATGAGTGTTCAAATCATAAACACGGACATCACTAATGCTTGAGTTTCTTCTTCCCTCTATTTTAGCTGGCTTGGGCATTGCTCTTATCGCGGGGCCATTGGGCTCTTTTGTAGTTTGGCGCAAGATGGCCTACTTTGGCGATACGCTTGCTCATGCCTCTTTGATGGGCTTAGCGCTTGGCTTTCTGTTTAACATCAACTTGTATTTCGCACTGCTGATTTGTTGTTTGATGCTGGCCGTGTTACTCGTGACATTGCAAAAACAAAAGCTAGTCGCGACCGATACCCTACTCGGTATTTTGGCACACAGTGCACTGTCTTTGGGTCTTGTAGCCGTTAGCTTCTTGGACAATGTTCGTGTCGACCTAATGAGCTATTTATTTGGCGACTTACTTGCAGTATCACCGACTGATTTGGTATTCATCTATGCGGGTGCGGCTGTGATTGGATTAGTGCTTGCTATCTTTTGGCGACCGCTACTTTCAACGACGGTTAATGAAGATCTAGCAGCGGTTGACGGCATCAACATTGATTTAATGCGTCTGATTTTGATGCTGCTTGTCGGTATCGTGATTGCTGTCGGTATGAAATTTGTGGGTGCGTTAATCATGACATCGCTACTGATTATTCCTGCAGCAACGGCAAGGAAGTTCTCGAGCACACCTGAGCAGATGGCCTTCCTTGCATCAGTTATTGGCTCTATTGCAGTATTCGGTGGATTAAGCTTATCTTGGTTCTATGACACACCTGCTGGCCCTTCTGTGGTTATCAGTGCCGCTGCGATGTTTATGCTATCTCAAATGCTGAAGACCCGAGCGTAATCATACGATTCGTATCTCAATCTTGATGTGACCCCATAAAAGTAGACACTTAATACAGAGCATTGAGTGTAATGAAAGTAAAATCACAAAGACAATATACAGACGAATTTAAACGAGAAGCTGTTCAGCGATCTCTCGATTCTTCTGACACCGTTAAGTCAGTAGCACTATCCTTAGGAATATCGCCGGTGCTACTTTCTAAATGGAGATGCCAAATGACGTCGAAGAAGACTAACTCCCTCCCAATACCTAACCACGGTCCCGAAACATCCGTTACACAACTGGAGAAAGAGATCCGTCAATTGAAAAAGAAGCTTGAGATGGCAGAGCTGGAGAATGATTTCTTAAAGGAAGCGAAGGCTTTCTTCGACAGCCAAAAAGAATAAGGTTCGAGTATATCCTTAAGAAGGCCAGTGTGAAGCTTCCTGTCATTCGACTATGCCAATGGTTGGGCGTTTCTAAAGCGGGTTATTACAAGTGGCTAACAAGGAAACCATCGAAGCGAGAGACAGACAATGAGTCTTTAAGTCACTACTTGAGGAGAGAAAGCGAAGCTCAGTATTGTATTCCAGGCTATCGAAAGCTTTGGGAAGCAGCAGTCGCTAACGGCTTTATTTGTAATAAAAAGCGAGTACAGAGGCTTTTGCAGAATATGGGCTATCGCTCTTGCGCGAGCAAGAAGCGATATGGACGAGCGCCAAGACAAAATACGCTTATACCTGCCTATAACATTCTTGCCCGTCAATTTAAGGTGGATAAACCCGATCGAGTTTGGGTGTCAGATATCACTCAGGTGCGCTGTACTGATGGTTGGCAATACCTGTGCGTTGTCTTAGATTTGTTTTCACGCAAAGTGATTGGTTGGTCGACAAGTCGTATTAATAACGCAAAGTTAGTGCTAAGAAGCCTGAATAAGGCTTGGGAACAAAGGCAGCCCTTAGGTCACGAGCTTTTGTTTCACTCCGATCAAGGTATACAGTATCGAGCGTTGGAGACGATCCGTTGGCACCGTAAACGAAAGATTAAAGTCAGCATGTCGAGAAAAGGAAACTGTTGGGATAACGCTTGTTCCGAAAGCTTCTTTGCGCAATATAAGAAAGAGTGGATGAACAACTTAGATCAGCTTTCACGACAAGAAATGACGATGCAAAGTCGAATTTATATCGATACCTATTATAATCCAGTAAGAAGACATGGGACTCTAGGTGGAGTGAGTCCCATGGACTTTGAACTAATCAACTAAACCCCTGTGTCTACTTTTTAGGGGCCATATCATATCTCGTATCTCGTATCTCGTATCTCGTATCTCAAGAACATAAAAAAGGCTTGGTCACTGACCAAGCCTTTTTAATACCATTCAGTTAACTTCTATCTCAATCGATAAAAGCCAGCTGATTACCAACCCGTGATTTCACGTAGGCCTTTGCCGATGTCAGCAAGAGACTTAACAGTCTTAACGCCTGCTGCTTCTAGTGCTGCGAATTTATCTTCAGCAGTACCTTTACCACCAGAGATGATTGCGCCTGCGTGGCCCATACGTTTACCCGGAGGAGCAGTAACACCAGCGATGTAAGATACAACTGGCTTAGTTACGTTTGCTTTGATGAACTCAGCCGCTTCTTCTTCCGCAGTACCACCGATTTCACCAATCATGACGATTGCTTCAGTTTCTGGGTCTTCTTGGAAAAGTTTTAGGATATCAATGAAGTTTGAACCTGGGATTGGGTCACCACCGATACCAACACATGTAGACTGACCAAAGCCTTCATCTGTTGTTTGCTTAACTGCTTCGTATGTCAGAGTACCTGAGCGAGATACGATACCGACTTTACCCTTCTTGTGGATATGACCAGGCATGATACCAATCTTACACTCGTCTGGAGTGATAAGACCTGGACAGTTAGGACCGATCATGCGAACGCCAGTTTCTTCTAGCTTCACTTTAACGTCGATCATATCTGTTGTAGGGATACCTTCAGTGATCGTTACGATCAGTTCGATACCTGCATCAATCGCTTCTAGGATTGCATCTTTACAGAAAGGAGCTGGCACGTAGATAACGGTTGCTGTTGCGCCAGTTACTTCTACTGCTTCACGTACTGTGTTGAATACTGGAAGGCCTAGGTGAGTCTGACCACCTTTACCAGGTGAAACACCACCAACCATTTGCGTACCGTATGCGATCGCTTGGTCTGAGTGGAATGTACCTTGACCGCCAGTGAAACCCTGACAGATTACTTTAGTGTCTTTGTTAATTAATACAGACATTATTTCGCCTCCGCAGCAGCAACAACTTTCTGAGCAGCATCTGTTAGAGATTCAGCTGCAATGATATCAACATCAGAATTAGCAAGTACTTCGCGACCTAGATCTGCGTTGGTACCTTCTAGACGAACAACTACAGGAACTGTTACGCCAACTTCTTTAACCGCACCGATAATACCTTCAGCGATCATGTCACAACGAACGATGCCACCGAAGATGTTTACTAGTACTGCTTTAACATTGTCATCAGAAAGGATGATCTTGAATGCTTCAGCTACACGTTCTTTTGTCGCGCCGCCGCCTACATCAAGGAAGTTTGCTGGTTTGCCGCCGTGTAGGTTTACGATATCCATCGTACCCATCGCAAGGCCTGCACCGTTAACCATACAGCCAACGTTGCCATCTAGTGCTACGTAGTTCAGTTCCCACTGTGCTGCGTGTGCTTCGCGCTCATCTTCTTGAGATGGATCGTGCATTTCACGTAGTTTTGGCTGACGGTACATCGCGTTTGAGTCGATGTTGATCTTGCCGTCTAGACAAAGTAGGTTGCCTTCGCCAGTAATTACAAGCGGGTTGATTTCTAGTAGAGCTAGGTCGTACTGAGAGAACATTTGGCCAAGACCCATGAAGATCTTAACGAACTGTTTAATTTGATCGCCAACTAGACCAAGTTTGAACGCAAGTTCACGACCTTGGTAAGCTTGAGGGCCCACTAGAGGATCGATCGCTGATTGGTGAATCAACTCTGGAGTTTCTTCAGCGATTTTCTCAATGTCCACACCGCCTTCAGTTGACGCCATGAATACAATTTTGCGCGTTGCACGGTCAACAACAGCACCTAGGTAAAGTTCGTTAGCAATGTTCGATGCTTCTTCAACTAGGATCTTTGTTACAGGTTGACCATTAGCGTCTGTTTGGTAAGTCACTAGGTTTTTACCTAGCCACTTTTGTGCAAACTCTTTAACGCCTTCTTTCGTGTCATGTAGCTCTACGCCGCCCGCTTTACCGCGACCACCAGCGTGTACTTGACACTTAACGACTTTCTTGGCTGTACTGATACGACCTGCAGCTTCAAAAGCTTCTTGTGCAGTATCACATGCGAAACCTTCTGGTACAGGCAAACCGAATTCTGCAAACAGCTGTTTGGCTTGGTATTCATGCAAATTCATTTTGATATTCCGTTTATTTTCCCTTAAGGGATTATTATTTCCATAACGACACAGTTTCCTGTGTTACGTCTGTAGGGTCTTCTCAAATCAACTGCTGTCCATTTTCTAATGGCTTTGCAGTTCAAGTGAAGGCCAGACGTTGAGCAGCCTAGCCTTTGAAACTTTTTACGTCTAGCTAACTGGGCTAACTAGACGTTTTAGCGATACTAAACGTCTAATAGCAGACGTGCAGGATCTTCTAGTAGCTCTTTGATGGTCACTAGGAAGCCAACTGATTCACGGCCATCGATTAGACGGTGGTCGTAAGAAAGCGCTAGGTACATCATTGGTAGAATCTCTACCTTGCCGTCAACAGCCATTGGACGATCTTGGATTTTGTGCATACCCAGGATTGCCGCTTGAGGCGGGTTGATGATTGGCGTAGACATTAGAGAACCAAATACACCACCGTTTGTGATAGTGAAGTTACCGCCCATCAGCTCATCAACAGTTAGCTTGCCGTCACGGCCTTTGATTGCTAGCTCTTTGATGCCTTTTTCGATGTCAGCGAAACCTAGTGTGTCACAGTCTTTCAGTACTGGAGTTACTAGACCACGTGGCGTTGATACTGCCATGCTGATGTCGAAGTAGTTGTGGTAAACGATATCTGTACCGTCAATAGAAGCGTTCACTTCTGGGAAACGTTTTAGCGCTTCTGTTACTGCTTTCACATAGAAAGACATGAAGCCCAGACGCGTGTCGTGACGCTTCTCGAATTGGTCTTTGTACTGCTTACGAAGGTCCATGATTGGCTTCATGTTCACTTCGTTGAAAGTCGTCAGCATTGCTGTGCTGTTCTTCGCTTCTAGAAGACGGTTAGCCACTGTCTTACGTAGGCGAGTCATAGGTACGCGTTTTTGGCTACGAGCTGCTGCTGGCGCTTCAACTGCTGGTGCAGATGCTGCTGCCGGAGCCGCTTTCGCTGCTGCTAGGTGTGCGTCGATGTCTTCACGAGTAATACGACCACCAACACCAGTGCCTTTAACGTCAGCTGGTTGTAGGTTGTGCTCTGCAAGCAGGCGACGAACCGCAGGACTTAGTGCGTCGTTGCTCTCTTCGGTAAGAGCCGCTTTGTGGCGCTTATCAGGAGAAGCTTCTGTATCTTCAGTTGTATCTTTCGTTGGTTCACCAGCGACAGCACCCGGCTTGATTTTAGCCAGAAGCTGTTTAGAAAGTACCGTAGCACCCTCTTCTTCAATGATAGCTTCCAGAACACCCGCTTCAGGAGCCGGTACTTCTAGAACTACTTTATCTGTTTCGATATCTACAATGACTTCATCACGTGCAACCGCTTCGCCCGGTTTTTTGTGCCAAGTAGCAACTGTTGCATCAGCCACAGATTCAGGTAAATCTGGAACCAGAATTTCAATTGTCATGTGCGTATTTTCCTTTTACTTCTAGTTCTTAAGTAGGGTCAAAGCGTCGTCAACTAACGCTTTTTGTTGTTTCAAGTGTACCGACATATAGCCAACAGCTGGTGATGCTGATGCAGGACGACCTGCGTATTGAATATCAGCACCCACTGGGATAGCAGCTCGGAAATTATGTTGGCTACTGTACCAAGCACCTTGGTTTTGAGGCTCTTCTTGACACCAAACGTAATCGACTACATTCGTGTACTGTGCAATTGCAGCTCTCACGTCCTCGTAAGGGAACGGGTAAAGTTGCTCAATACGCACAATAGCGACATCGTCTTGCTCGTTCTTACGTCTTTGGTCAAGTAGGTCAAAGTAAACCTTACCTGAACAGAACACGACGCGTTTTACGTTCTCAGGAGCCAAATCATCAATTTCTGCGATAGCTGGTTGGAACGTACCTTCTGCCAAATCTTCCAGAGAAGAAGTACACAGAGGGTGACGAAGCAATGACTTAGGTGACATTACAATCAGAGGACGACGCATTGGTCGAACAACCTGACGACGAATCATGTGGTAAACCTGAGCCGGTGTTGAAGGAACAACAACCTGCATGTTTTGTTCAGCACATAACTGAAGGTAACGCTCAAGACGTGCAGAAGAGTGCTCTGGGCCTTGACCTTCATAACCGTGAGGAAGCAGCATAGTTAGACCACATAGACGTGCCCACTTTTGCTCACCTGACGAAATAAATTGGTCGATAACAACTTGTGCACCGTTTGCGAAGTCACCAAATTGTGCTTCCCAAAGGGTTAGACCGCTTGGCTCTGCTGTTGCGTAACCATACTCAAATGCCAGTACCGCTTCTTCAGACAATACCGAGTCAAACACTTGGAATGGCCCTTGCTTGTCATGAATGTTCGCAAGAGGAACATACGTGCTTGCATCTGATTGGTTGTGCAGTACTGAGTGACGGTGGAAGAACGTACCACGGCCAGAATCTTGGCCAGAGATACGAATACGCTTACCGTCATCAACCAGTGTTGCGTAAGCCAGAGTTTCAGCCATACCCCAATCGACTTGTTTCTCGCCATTCACCATGGCAGTACGATCGTTGTACAGTTTATTGACTCGGCTTTGCAGCTTATGGCTGTCTGGATATTGGCAAAGTTTGGTACCAAGCTCTTTCAGGCGCTCGATATCAATCTTGTTGTCCCATTCGATGTTCCAGTCGTGACCTAGGTAAGGAGACCAGTCCACAGAGTGAAGTGCCATTGGGCGCCACTCTTTAACCACAACTTCACCGTGATCAAGTGCATCACGATATTCGTTAACGAGTTGAGTTGCTGTATCAATACCAAACTCACCGCGTTCCATTAGCACGTCAGCGTAAAGCTTACGTGGCGTTGGGTGCTTCTTGATTTTTTGGTACATCAAAGGCTGTGTTGCATTCGGCTCATCGGCTTCGTTGTGACCGTGGCGACGGTAACAAACCAAATCAATAACAACATCACGCTTAAACGTATTACGGTAATCCAATGCAAGACGCGCAACGAACGCAACCGCTTCTGGATCATCAGAGTTAACGTGGAAAATCGGAGCCTGAACCATCTTCGCGATATCAGTACAGTACATCGTAGAACGAGTATCGCGCGGGTTAGATGTTGTAAAACCAACTTGGTTGTTTACAACGATACGAACCGTACCACCGACACAGAAACCACGAGCTTGAGACATGTTAAACGTCTCTTGCACTACACCCTGACCTGCGATAGCTGAGTCACCGTGGATAGTGATTGGAAGTACACGGCTACCGTCACTATCACCAAGGCGATCTTGACGTGCACGTACTGAACCGATAACTACCGGGTTTACGATTTCTAAGTGAGATGGGTTAAATGCAAGTGCTAAGTGAACGTTGCCGCCTGGCGTTGCGAAGTCCGCAGAGAAGCCTTGGTGGTATTTCACATCACCAGTACCCCACGTGTCATCGTGCTTGCCCGCAAATTCGTCAAATAGGTCTTGTGGTTTTTTACCAAGCACGTTGACCAACATGTTTAGACGACCACGGTGAGCCATACCAACAACAACTTCACGCATGCCTTGTCCACCAGCATGACGAATAATTTCTTTCGTCATTGGGATAAGCGCATCACCACCTTCCAACGAGAAGCGTTTCGCGCCTGGGAATTTCGCACCAAGATAGCGCTCAAGACCTTCAGCTGCAGTTAGCTCTTCTAGGAAAGCTTGCTTTTCTTCTTTGTTGAAAGAGGGTTGACCAGATACAGACTCTAAACGTTGTTGAATCCAACGTTTTTGCTCTGTATTTGTCATGTGCATGTATTCAGCACCAATAGAACCACAATAAGTCTGCTTTAGAGATTTGTATAAATCTTTAAGCACCATCGTCTCTTGGCCAATCGCGTAAGAGCCGACGTTAAACGTCTCATTGAGGTCATCTTCGGTAAGAGTGTGGAAAGAAGGATCCAGCTCTTCAACTGTATCTCTTTTCCATAAACCTAGGGGGTCTAGATTTGCTGATTGATGCCCTCGGAATCGATAAGCATTAATTAGTTGCAGAACCTTTACTTGTTTCGCATCGACATCTGGATCACTAACTTGGACACTGTAATGCTTTGTTTCTTGAGCGAGTCGACGGAAGTATTCACGAACACGAGAGTGTGGTTGTTCCACTGTCTCTGAAGCTTGCACAGGCAGTTCTTCAAAAACACTTCTCCATTCGTCACTTACCGAATCTGGGTCACTTAGATACAGTTCATAGAGTTCTTCTACGTACGTTGCATTGGCGCCAGCCAAGTGTGAAGACTCGAGCCATGCCTTCATCACGCCGTTGTGCATATTTTCCCTTAACCAGTAGTTTTCACGTTTGCTGCGGTCTATGCCGAGCTATTAAAAGGCCGCCCCAAAACTTCTAGGGCGGCAATTTTTATATAACTTAAACCGAACGATTCACCAACATGGTCTTGATGTGACCAATAGCTTTCGTCGGATTTAATCCCTTAGGACAAACACTTACACAATTCATGATGCCATGGCAACGAAAAACGCTAAATGCATCATCAAGATCGGACAAACGTTCGTCTGTCGCTGTATCTCGGCTATCAATTAGCCAACGGTACGCTGCAAGTAGGCCTGCTGGTCCGATGAATTTGTCAGGGTTCCACCAGAACGATGGGCAAGATGTAGTACAACATGCACACATGATACATTCGTACAATCCATCTAAGTGCGCGCGTTCATCAGGGCTTTGTAAGTTTTCACGTGCCGGTGGTACATTGCCATCAGACACTAAGAATGGCTTCACTTTCTCGTAGTTATCGTAGAACTGAGTCATGTCTACAATCAGGTCACGAACAACAGGTAGACCAGGCAGCGGACGAATCACAATCTTGTCTTGGCCAGAAAGCGCAGACAACGGAGTGATACACGCCAGACCATTTTTACCATTCATGTTCAAACCATCCGAACCACATACACCTTCACGGCATGAGCGACGGAATGAGATAGTTGGATCTTGCTCTTTCAACAGAATCAGCGCGTCCAAAAGCATCATGTCTGAACCTTCATCCACCTCTAGGGTGTATTCCTTCATATAAGGCTTCTGGTCGACATCTGGGTTGTAACGGTATAAAGAGAAATTCAGTTTCATGGTCATATCTCCTTAGTACGTACGTGCTTTTGGTGGGAACGCTTCACGATGGATAGGCTCCATGTTTACACCACGCTTAGTCATGCTCTCTGACTCTGGGTTGTAAAGTGAGTGGCATAGCCATTGCTCATCATCACGGTCAGGGAAATCGAATCGAGCGTGTGCGCCACGGCTCTCTGTACGGAAGTTTGCAGCAACAGCCGTTGCGAATGCCGTTTCCATCAAGTTTTCAAGCTCTAGACACTCGATACGTTGAGTGTTGAACTCTGTAGACTTATCAGATAGGTGTGCATTCTTCAGACGCTCGCGAATCGCTTTAAGCTCTTCTAGGCCTTCAGCCATTGCTTTGCCTTCACGGAATACTGAGAAGTTATTCTGCATACATTGTTGAAGATCTTTACGGATTTGCGCTGGATCTTCACCGTCAGTACTGTTTTCCCAACGGTTGTAACGCTCTAGAGAACGCTCGATGTCTGCTTCAGTTGCTGGTTTCGCTTCGTCTTGCTTCTTCAGAGTCTCACCTAGGTGTAGACCTGTTGCACGACCAAATACCACCAAATCAAGTAGTGAGTTACCACCTAGACGGTTGGCACCGTGTACTGATACTGATGCGATTTCGCCACAAGCAAATAGACCTTGGATTTCAACATCGGTGCCATCTTCAGTTTGCTTAATAGCTTGACCAGAAACTTGTGTTGGAACACCACCCATCATGTAGTGACATGTTGGGATTACTGGGATTGGCTCTTTTACTGGATCAACGTGAGCAAAGGTACGAGACAGTTCACATACACCAGGAAGACGAGATTCAAGTGTCTCTTTACCTAGGTGATCAAGCTTCAGCTTGATGTGTGGACCCCAAGGGCCATCGCAACCGCGACCTTCACGGATTTCAACCATCATTGAACGTGCAACAACATCACGACCCGCTAAGTCTTTAGCATTTGGTGCGTAACGTTCCATGAAGCGTTCGCCGTCTTTATTGAGAAGGTAACCACCTTCACCACGACAACCTTCCGTTACCAATACACCTGCGCCAGCGATACCCGTTGGGTGGAACTGCCACATTTCGATGTCTTGCATTGGAACGCCAGCACGAATCGCCATACCAACACCGTCACCAGTGTTAATGTGTGCGTTAGTTGTCGAAGCGTAGATACGACCAGCACCACCAGTAGCAAGGATTGTTGCCTTCGCTTTGAAGTAGCAAACTTCGCCAGTTTCCATACAAAGCGCGGTTGTACCTAAGATTGCACCATCTTCGTTCTTCACAAGATCCAGTGCATACCATTCAGAGAAAACCGTCGTTTTGTGTTTAATGTTTTGTTGGTAAAGCGTATGAAGCAGTGCGTGACCAGTACGGTCAGCTGCAGCTGCGGTGCGAGCCGCTTGCTCACCACCAAAGTTTTTAGATTGACCACCGAAAGGACGCTGGTAAATAGTACCGTTCTCAAAACGAGAGAAAGGTAGGCCCATTTTTTCAAGTTCGATTACCGACTCAGGACCGTTTTTACACATGTATTCGATAGCGTCTTGGTCGCCGATGTAATCAGAACCTTTTACTGTGTCATACATATGTTGTTCCCAATGGTCTTCATGCGCGTTACCAAGAGCAACAGTGATGCCGCCTTGCGCTGAAACCGTATGAGAACGAGTAGGGAAAACTTTAGAAAGCAATGCACAAGAAAGGCCTTGCTCAGAAATTTGCAGTGCGGCACGCATACCTGCACCACCAGCGCCGATAACTACGGCATCAAACTCACGAACAGGAATAGTCACTTACGCACCCCACAAAATAAACAGACCAGAGAAGAAATATCCAAGAAGAACTGCAACAACACCGACTTGAAGACCAACACGCAGTTTTGCGCATTTGATGTAGTCAGTTAGTACTTGCCATAGGCCGATCCACGCGTGAACCAAAACAGAAGTAAGCGCTAACATGGTGAAGACTTTAGTGAAGGTTCCACCAAAGAATTGCGTCCAAGATGCGTAAGAGATATCACCAGAGAAAGCACAGAAGCTAACTAGGTAAATAGTGTAAAGCGTCATAATGATGGCAGTTGCACGAATCAGTAGATAATCATGAACACCATTACGACCAAAAGTAGAAACGTTGTTTACCATACTAAGATCCCCGCTAGTAGAGACAATACCGCTGTTGCTGCGAATGCAACCTTAGCGCTCTTAGCGCCAGATTCCAGCTCTTCAAAGTGACCTAAGTCCATAAGAAGGTGACGAATACCACCAGCAATGTGGTAAGCCAAAGCGGTTAAAATGCCCCACAGAATAAACTTCACGAAGAAACCATCGACAATGTCGCTAGCTTCCATAAAGCCTACTGGGGATGAGAGGGAAATGGATAGTAACCAAAGCAAAATTCCAATCGCGACAAAAGTTATCACCCCAGACACACGGTGTAGGATGGAAGCTATTGCTGTGATTGGAAAGTGGATGGTCTGTAAATCTAAATTAACAGGTCTTGTCTTTCTTTCTTTCACGGGCTTGCTCACTCAGCTCCATTGAGCATTATGGTCATTAAATAACCTTATGATATTGTTATGGACAAAATTTGATTGCTAACCTTCAAAATTTAACATTAACTTAACAAATAACCGAAGTTGAGCCTTAGATAATTGTAAAATAATTGTTAACTGCTCGATTAAGAAAGACACCTCACATTTCTTCTTAGCCTTGCATTTATAAGGTTTTAACCAAACTTTTCAGCGCCACTATACGGCTGGCAACATTCTAATACAATTGATGTAACAAATAATGCTACACAGACCAGATTTTTAACGAATTTAATGTAAAAAACACTAACAAGTGCACACAAAGCTGTAGAAAAATTGACTTTCCCACGTAAGACCAGTAAAAAAATGGCACATAAACATCCTGGACGGATTAATAATAAACAAAGGAGATTGTTATGGCGGATAAGAAAGCTACCCTTCACATTGAAGGTCAAGCGCCAATCGAGCTGCCGATTACAGAAGGTGTACTTGGTACTCCAGTGATCGATGTTCGTACACTAGGTTCTAATGGTTTTTTCACTTTTGACCCTGGTTTTCTTGCCACTGCATCTTGTGAGTCTCAAATCACTTTTATTGACGGTGGAAAAGGTATTCTTTTACATCGTGGTTATCCAATTGACCAACTTGCCAATAACGCTGATTACTTAGAGGTATGTTACATACTTCTTTACGGTGAAGCCCCATCTCGAGCTGAATACGAAAAGTTCAAGACTACCGTGACACGTCACACTATGGTGCATGAGCAGATTGCTAGTTTCTTCCACGGCTTCCGTCGTGATGCTCACCCTATGGCTGTAATGTGTGGTGTTGTAGGCGCTCTAGCAGCGTTCTACCACGACTCACTTGATATCAACAACGATACACACCGTGAAATTGCGGCTTACCGCCTGATTTCAAAAATGCCGACACTGGCAGCAATGTGTTACAAATATTCAATCGGTCAGCCGTTTATCTACCCACGTAACGACCTAGGCTACGCTGAAAACTTCTTACACATGATGTTTGCAAACCCATGTGAAGAGTACGAAGTGAACCCTATCGTTGCTCGTGCAATGGATAAAATCTTTACTCTACACGCTGATCACGAACAAAACGCTTCAACGTCTACAGTTCGTCTTGCTGGTTCATCTGGTGCTAACCCGTTTGCGTGTATCGCAGCAGGCATCGCGTCACTTTGGGGCCCAGCTCACGGTGGTGCAAACGAAGCATGTCTACGTATGCTTGAAGAGATCGGTAGCGTAGATAACATCGAAGAGTATGTTGCAAAAGCGAAAGACAAAGATGACCCATTCCGTTTGATGGGCTTCGGTCACCGCGTTTACAAGAACTACGATCCACGTGCAACAGTAATGCGCGAAGCGTGTCACGAAGTACTTAAAGAGCTAAACATCCAAGATCCACTACTTGACGTAGCAATGGAACTTGAGCGTATCGCCCTATCTGATGAATACTTTGTGTCTAAGAAGCTATATCCGAACGTAGATTTCTACTCAGGTATCATTCTGAAAGCTATCGGCATTCCTGTATCAATGTTCACAGTAATCTTCGCGATGTCTCGTACTATCGGTTGGATTGCACACTGGAACGAAATGCACAGCGACCCAACGAACCGTATCGGTCGTCCTCGTCAGCTATACACTGGTGAAGAGCAACGTGACTTTAAAGCACTTCACGAACGTGAATAGTTGCGATTAAAGTACAATTGTTAAAAAGGGTTGATGCGAAAGCATCAACCCTTTTCTTTTATATGCTCGCTACTCTGTCATCCTCAAGAACAAAGAACGAGTGAGTTGGGGATCTCAGTCAACGAGGAGATAGCATTTGTTCTTAAACTGGGTTGTCGATATCGATAAATTCAACATCCAAGCCATGCTCTTCCGCTAACCATTCACCTAGCGCCTTCACACCGTAGCGTTCAGTGGCATGGTGGCCAGCAGCAAAATAATGAATGTCTTGCTCGCGTGCTGAGTAAGTTGTACGTTCTGAAATCTCACCAGAGATAAATGCATCAATACCTTGAGAAGCAGCTAGCTCAATGTAGTCTTGGCCACCACCAGTACACCAACCGACAGTCGTAATCGTTTTGTTTTGGTTTTCTGGAGCGATATGCAGTGGTTTGCGATTCAGAGCTTGGTCAATTTTTACGGCAAACTCTTCACCTGTCATTGGTGTTTTTAGTTTGCCAAACATAGCAACCGATTGTGGGTGCCCTTCCAAACCGCCTTCGACTTCAATCTCAAGTAACTCGGCCAGTTTCGCGTTATTACCAAGCTCAGGGTGGATATCAAGAGGAAGGTGGTAACCTAACAGATTGATATCGTTTTTGATCAATGTGCGAATACGCTTACCTTTCATCCCGCGAATGGCTTCTGGCTCACCTTTCCAAAAGAACCCATGATGAACTAACAAAGCATCAGCCTTTAGCTCGACTGCTTTATTAATCAAAGCCTGAGAAGCCGTCACGCCAGTAATGATGCGTTTTACTTCAGCATTGCCTTCAACTTGAAGACCGTTTGGACAGTAATCTTTAATCTGCTGTGGCTGCAGTTTTTCGTTAAGTAGCTTTTCTAATTGTAAGTTATTCATTTTTATTTCCAGCTTACCTTTATAATAACGTCGTTATATCAATTTACGGGTAGAATGTCGAAAGCCCTGCCCTCTGTTTATTAAGAACAGATGACTAAAGTTTACGAGGAACCGATGACTGAACTGCAACGTTTTTACCAATGGATGATTGGCTCACCGCCGCTACTGGAAATTAAGCCACCCATTTCTGATCTCGGGGTATTCTCTAGCCACCATGCCATCGACTCATCACATACTTATGATGGTAATCCTAGATTAGGTTTCCTCTATCAACATCTATGCGAACAAGTGATCACTGCCTCACCGAATTACTCGATTAAGCACGATGAGATTCAGATCAATGTGGAAGGCAGAACTCTCGGTGCAATCGACTTTATTCTTGAAGAAGGGAGCAACCAAAAGCTGGAACATTGGGAAGTGGCGATTAAGTTTTACCTGCTCCACGAACAGACATGGTTTGGACCCAACTCTCACGACCAATTGGATAAGAAACTCGACAGAATGCTCAGCCACCAGTTGGCAATGTCCTCTTCTGCAGCGTTTATTGAGCAATATCCAGAGATCAATGTCGACTCAAAGCACTTACTTATGCAAGGTCGTCTATACACCAACCCATTCTTAGATCAAAAAGTACCTACTGAATGTTTGGGTTACGACATTAACCCAAGCCAAGTAAACGGTTTTTGGTGCTATCAAGACCAAGCTCATCTAATCACTGAAGCGCTCTACCCTCTCACCAAAGAACAATGGGCGGCCGGGACGGATGATTTCAACAGTCAGCCTATCACCGAGTTTGGTGATCGCTTCGTCCATGGGCAAACCAAGTCGGGGCAATTCTGGTTTGTGATGCCACAAAGTTGGCCACACGGCTAATCCATTCAACCATTGAGTTGACTTAGTCTTAGCCACTTACTTACTTACTTACTTACTTACTTACAGACAAATAAAAAGGGCTGATGCTTTCACATCAACCCTTCTACTATTTGCTTGATAACGCTATGAATCGTATTGGATTATAGGCCAGCGGCTGCAAATACTTGGTTAACAATCTCTTGAGCTTCTGCTTCAATTGCTTTTAGGTGCTCTTCACCTTTAAAGCTTTCACAGTAGATCTTGTAGATGTCTTCCGTGCCTGATGGACGAGCTGCAAACCAACCGTTTTCAGTTGTCACTTTCAGGCCACCAATCGCAGCACCGTTACCTGGAGCGTGTGTTAAGCGTGCAGTAATTGCATCACCAGCCAGTGTCTCAGCAGAAACCATCTCTGGAGATAGCTTTTTAAGCACATCTTTTTGCGCACCATTTGCCACCGCTTGAATTCGGTTGTACTTAGATTCGCCGTGTTTAGCAGCAAGCTCTTCGTAGTATTCTTGTGGATTCTTACTCGTTACCGCAGTGATCTCAGCCGCAAGTAGGCAAAGAATTAGACCATCTTTATCTGTTGACCAAGGCGTCCCGTCTTTACGTAAGAAAGACGCACCCGCACTCTCTTCACCGCCGAAACCAAACTGACCGTTGTACAAGCCATCAACGAACCATTTGAAACCAACTGGCACTTCACAAAGTTCGCGACCTAGGTCAGCAACAACGCGGTCAATCAATGCGCTTGATACTAGTGTTTTACCAACAGCAACGTCTTTACCCCAACCTTCGCGGTTGCGGTATAGGTAGTCGATACAAACTGCTAGGAAGTGGTTTGGATTCATTAGGCCTTTTGGCGTAACAATGCCGTGGCGATCGTAATCAGGGTCGTTACCAAACGCCAGTGCATACTCGTCTTTAAGAGCCAGTAAGCCAGCCATCGCGTATGGAGAGGAACAGTCCATACGAACCACACCGTCTTTATCTAAAGACATGAACTGGAAAGATGGGTCAACCGCTTCACTTACCAAAGTAAGATCTAGGTTGTACGCTTTACCAATTTGACGCCAGTAATCGATACCGCTGCCACCCAGTGGATCAACACCAATTTTGATGTTTGCTTTCTGGATCGCTTCCATATCCACGACGTTAATCAAATCAGCGACGTATGGCGCAACTAAGTCGACTTCTTTTACTAGATCAGACTGTTTAGCTTGTGCGATAGGAGTACGCTTAACACCTTGCATTTGCTCAGCAATAATCACGTTCGCACGGTCTTCAATCGCTTGAGTAAGTTCAGCTTCAGCCGGGCCACCGTGCGTCGGGTTGTATTTGATACCGCCGTCTTGAGGTGGGTTATGCGAAGGCGTGATAACAATGCCGTCGGCTTTTTTGTCATTCACTAGGTTGTGAGTAAGAATCGCGTGCGAGATACCAGGTGTTGGAGTAAAGCCATTGTTTTCTTGAATAATAACTTCAACACCGTTCGCTACAAGCACTTCGATAACCGTAGAGAACGCAGGCTCAGACAGAGCGTGAGTATCTTTACCTAAGAAAAGAGGGCCAGTTGTACCTTGTTCGGCACGAACCTCAGCAACCGCTTGTGCAATCGCTAGAATGTGGTTTTCGTTAAATGTTGATTTGTCTGCTGTACCGCGGTGACCTGAAGTACCGAAAAGTACTTTGTGATCTGGGTTAGTAGCATCCGGTTGCTGTAAGAAATAGTTCGCAACTAAAGCCGGGATATTATGAAGATCTTCCTGCTGAGCTTTCTGCCCAGCACGAGGGTGCATAGCCATTTTTCGACATCCTTATATATAAAATTTAAAAACAAAAAAACCTCATAATATCTTCTTATCCATGGATATTATGAGGTTTAAATCAGATTTCGTTAAATTGAACCTGTTACTTTTTCTATCAATTCTGCTTGGAAATTCATGCGGCTCATAAGCTGCTCAACCATCTGTCTTTTTCGGCTTGTATTGTTATTAGTAATAACCCAAAAAGGACTTTGTGGAATAGCTTTAGGCTTCGTCGTGTTGCCGTTTGCTAGCAACGTAGCTTCATTGTCTGCAAAGTAAACGCGCTTACGGCCTTTTACTTGAGTTGCTTCTGAAAAGCTTAAAGGGTCGATTTTATGCAGTGTTGATAACACAAGCATGAAGCGATCAATGGCTTTCTTTAGTGATGCAAACTCATCTGATATTAGTAGTGAGCGCATTTCTTTAACGCCATCGAACTTCTCTGGAGTAAAGCCTACCTCTTTGCTAACAACGATACCTTTAGGCTCGACGATCTCTTCGATCGGAGCCATGCCTTGGCTATCAACCTGTAACAAGCGGCGCAGAATATCTGAAGCGCTTTCGCCAATACGTTCTGTCTGACCCGCAATAAAACGGTATAGGTCCTCATCAACCTCAATTGTTTTCATTCGCTTTTCACAATCTCAATGTTTAAACTCTGGGGGATTATAGCGAGATCCGCGCGGATACTCTACGTCAAACCCACCATGAATAAGATAAAAATGTCAGTACAGCTCAACTATAAAATTGAAGGTGAGGGTCACACCATTGTTTTGATCCATGGATTATTCGGTAATCTGGACAACCTTGGCTTGCTCGCTAGGGATCTAAAAGCCGATCATAAAGTGCTTAGTATCGATCTACGCAACCACGGTCAATCCTTCCATTGCGACTCTCATAATTATCAAGCAATGGCACAAGATGTAGCTCAACTGCTGAATGATCTTGATTTAGAAGATGTCACCGTGATTGGTCACTCTATGGGTGGCAAAGTGGCGATGGCACTAACACAACACCTTGCGCTGCAAAAATTGATTGTCTTGGATATGGCACCGGTCGCGTACACTCAAAGTCGACACGACAACGTATTCGCCGGTCTACAAGCCGTGATTGAAGAAAAGCCAACCTCACGCACAGATGCGCTAAAAATCCTCGCAAGATACATCGAGATTGATGGCGTTCGCCAGTTCTTAACGAAATCTTTGTTCAAATCTGAACAAGGCATCATGGAATGGCGTTTCAACGTTGCCTCGCTATTCAACAACTACCCACAAATTATTGGTTGGGAACCGATTGATAAAACCTCGGTCAAAACCTTGCTAATAAAGGGTGGTGACTCAGATTACCTCACAGCTGAGCATCAAACGGCCGTTCAGCAGCAGTTTTCTAACGCAAAGGCACATGTCATTGCCAATACGGGTCACTGGCTGCATGCTGAAAAACCAGCAGAAGTGCTTAGAGCAATTAGAAAATTCATCGCTTAGCTACTCTTTTCGTGCAGATAAATGAGAGCTGTGTAATTACTGCAGATTAACTTTATCTCACAACAGTGATATAGTGCGCCCAAGCAAAATTGGTATATAAGGTTCCCATGCTTTACGACTACATGAACATCATCGAATCTGTTGGTTTAGATCTCCTGTTTGCCGCGATTTTCTTTTTAATCGGTATGGCAATTAAGGACGTTCTCAAGCAGGGAAATGTTCCTGCATTTGGTCGTCGCATTGTGTGGTTAGTACTTTTCCTTGGCTGTGCGGGTTTTATCGCCAAAGGGATAATCCAACTAAGCTGGGAAGGAACTGGGATCTAACGATTCTCTTCCGAACTTTATTACACCGACAACAGACAAAATGAAAGGTAATGATTCTATGGCAAGTGTAGGTCTCTTCTTTGGTAGCGATACAGGTAACACTGAAGCTGTTGCTAAGATGATTCAAAAGCAATTGAGCAAACAGCTCGTTCACGTTCAAGACATTGCAAAAAGCAGCAAAGAAGATATCGATAACTTCGATCTACTGCTGCTTGGTATCCCTACGTGGTACTACGGCGAAGCACAATGTGATTGGGATGACTTTTTCCCAGAGCTAGAAGCTATTGATTTCTCAACTAAACTTGTTGCAATCTTTGGTTGTGGCGATCAAGAAGATTACGCAGAATACTTCTGTGATGCTATGGGTACTATCCGTGACATCGTTGAAGCGAAAGGCGGTACTATCCTAGGTCACACATCAACTGAAGGCTACGAATTCGAAGCATCAAAAGGTTTAGTTGAAGGCGATGACAGCCAATTTGTTGGTCTATGTATCGACGAAGACCGTCAACCTGAGCTAACTGATGAGCGCGTATCTAATTGGGTTAAACAAATCCATGAAGAAATGTGCCTAGCAGAGCTAGAAGACTAATTCTCTGCTGGTTATTAATTGTTACAATTAATAACCATTATATAAATATGAAAAAACCTCCTTATCGGAGGTTTTTTGCTATTTAAAATCTATTCATTAACACTCAGCTTCTAATGCTTCGTCATCATCTCTAAATTGCGGCTTCTTTCTTACATAGAGGGTACGCTGAATTTCTGAAACCACATTCCCCTGCTTATCTTTCACGTGGATAATAAACTCAGGGAAACACTTTTCACCAAGCTGCGTCTGACGATAAATATCATCAAGTTGCCCCTGGCTTATCTCAAAATCTGCATACAAGTCGGATTGGCCCGGCTTGATAAAGTTAATACTCGCCTCTTTATCCCAAACATAATACCGCTCCCCTAAAATTCCCATTAACATCAAAGAGTAAACGGGGTCAGTAAGAGAGAAGATACTACCGCCATATTGAGTACGATTGGCGTTCTTATTCCACCAACGTAGCTTAAGTACCGTCTTAACAACCCTAAAGTCAGCGCTAATGTGGGCTATTCGAATTCCCGAGCCCCAAAAAGGAGGCCAGATATTGAGAGCAAATTTTACAATGTTGGGTTTATATATTTTTGCGAGTTGCTTATTCATAACAACATTCCATGTTCATATCAGAAACACCGTCACCTTGACTGGTCGTACCTCCACTATAAGTGAGATACTTCCAATTTACAAAACAGATTGTGATGTCAGTAAGTAACCCTTTGAAGTTCGTGGTTTATTGTTATGTCTGACTAAACTATAATGGTATTAATATTGAATTCTGTTAATTGCTGCAGATCATCAACAGGAAAGTATATGTCAGACAATAATCAAGCGCTAAAAGATGCAGGTCTTAAAGTGACCCTTCCACGGCTCAAAATTTTAGAAGTATTACAACAGCCAGACTGCCAACATATTAGTGCTGAAGATTTATATAAGAAGCTGATTGACCTAGGTGAAGAAATCGGTCTTGCAACCGTTTATCGAGTACTTAACCAATTCGACGACGCTGGCATTGTAACTCGCCACCACTTCGAAGGCGGCAAGTCTGTATTTGAACTTTCTACACAGCACCACCACGACCACCTTGTGTGTTTAGACTGTGGTGAAGTGATCGAATTCTCTGATGACATCATCGAAGAAAGACAAAAAGAGATTGCTCAGCGTTACAATGTGCAACTGACAAACCACAGTTTATACTTATACGGCAAAAGCATTAGCGGAGATTGCAAAGGCAATCCAGACGCACATAAAGCGAAGAAGTAATATAGAACGCTGGCTTAGGCCAGCGTTTTTTATATAGGGCTGAAAGTCCGCTAGATTATTCTTTAGATCCACGCATTATTCAGACACAAAAAAACCGGCTCTAAGCCGGTTTTTTATTGGATCGCTTTTAACAAACTAAGTACTCAAGCATTAAGCTTCAGTTTTACCCCAAGTGTCACGTAGACCAACCGTTCGGTTGAAGACTAATGCACCTGCTTTAGAGTCTTTCGAATCCACACAGAAGTAACCTGTACGTTCAAACTGGTACGCTTGCTCTGCAACACCTTCTGCTAAGCTAGGTTCAACAAAACCGTTTAGCGTAACAAGTGATTCAGGGTTTAGCGTTGCAGCGAAGTCATCAGCAGCGGCTGGGTTTGCCACTGTGAATAGACGATCGTACAAACGAATCTCAGCAGGCAGCGCTTTATCAGCAGATACCCAGTGGATAACACCTTTCACTTTGCGGCCATCTGCAGGGTTCTTACCCAGTGTTTCGTTATCGTAAGAACAGAAGATAGTGGTAATGTTGCCTTCTGCATCTTTTTCGATACGCTCAGCTTTGATCACGTAAGCGCCACGTAAACGAACTTCTTTACCTAGAACCAAACGCTTGTACTTCTTGTTTGCTTCTTCACGGAAGTCATCACGTTCAATCCAAACTTCACGTGTAAATGGTACTTCACGAGTGCCCATTTCTGGCTTGTTTGGGTGGTTTGCAACAGTTAGCGTTTCTACTGCATCGGCTTCGTAGTTTTCAATAACGATCTTAACTGGATCCAGAACAGCCATTGCACGAGGTGCATTTTCGTTCAGATCATCACGGATGCAAGATTCAAGTGAACCGAATTCAATCATGTTCTCTTGCTTAGTCACGCCAATACGCTTACAGAATTCACGAATTGAGCTTGAAGTAAAACCACGACGACGCAGGCCAGAAATAGTAGGCATACGTGGGTCATCCCAACCTTGAACGAGATTTTCAACCACAAGTTGGTTCAGCTTACGCTTAGACATCACTGTGTATTCAAGATTCAGGCGGCTAAACTCGTACTGACGAGGTTGGCAATCAATCGTGATGTTATCTAGAACCCAATCGTACAAACGACGGTTATCTTGGAATTCAAGCGTACAGATAGAGTGCGTAATACCTTCCAGCGCATCAGAGATACAGTGAGTAAAGTCGTACATTGGGTAAATGCACCACTTGTCAGCAGTTTGATGGTGGTGAGCAAAACGAACACGATAGATAACAGGATCGCGCATAACCATGAATGAAGAACTCATGTCGATCTTAGCACGCAGACACGCTTTACCTTCTTCAAAGCCACCGTCACGCATTTTTTCAAATAGCGCTAGGTTTTCTTCAGGGCTACGATCACGGTATGGGCTCGCTTTACCTGGCTCTTTTAGCGTGCCACGGTACTCACGGATTTGATCAGGACTTAGCTCGTCAACATACGCTAAGCCTTTATTAATTAATTCCACAGCATAAGCGTAAAGCGTATCGAAGTAGTTTGATGAGTAACAAATATCACCAGACCATTCGAAGCCTAACCAGCTTACATCATTCTTAATTGACTCAACGTATTCAACGTCTTCTTTTTCAGGGTTTGTATCATCGAAACGAAGATTACATTGTCCCTGGTAGTCCTGAGCAATACCAAAGTTCAAGCAAATAGATTTAGCGTGACCAATATGCAGGTAGCCATTTGGTTCCGGCGGGAAACGAGTATGCACGCTACTGTGTGTACCATCCGCTAAATCTTTATCAATAATTTGGCGAATGAAATTCGATGGACGAGCCTCAGCTTCACTCATCTATAGCACCTCTATGTATTTAGTATTGTCAGAGAAAGTTACCTTTCATCTCAAAGAAACGGTCGGTTAGAGCACCGGTCAAAGATAGAAAGATCATTGTTGCTAATCATCCACAATTCTTTGCCTTTGCACAATAAGAACCGTCCCTTAATTGCGATTATTTCTGCTATTCGATGAAGAATAGAACGAACCGCGTTCGTTACTCTTAGATCGTAGGCACAAAAAAGCCTCCCATGTGGGAGGCTTTCAATTTGACACTTACTTGAGAGTATTAATTACAGCTCAGTTAAGTACTTCCCTGACTATGGAAGTTTTACATCAGATAGGTCTTCACCTGCACCGATAGCTTTCATTTCGCCAGCTACGATTTCAGCTAGTGGGCCTAGGATAACCTGTAGGTTGTTTTCACCTAGTTTTACCACACCTTTAGCACCTAGTTTCTTAAGAACAACTTCATCAGCAACAGAGCGGTCTTTAAGGGTTAGACGTAGACGAGTGATACAAGCGTCGATTGAAGTTAGGTTGTCGTGACCACCTAGAGCTTTCAGGTATTGACGTGCCAGGTCGCCCTTTGGTGCGTCGCCAGCAGGAGCTGCAACAGCTTCGTCATCATCTTCACGACCTGGCGATTTCAAGTTGAAAGCGCGGATTGCGAAAGAGAAAGTGAAGAAGTATAGAGCACCGAAGCCAAGACCGATTAGTAGTAGTACGAATGGTTTAGTTGCTAGACCCCAGTTCAATACGAAGTCGATAAGACCAGCAGAGAAACCGAAACCGTGCAGAGTACCAAACATGTTAGCAACTACTAGAGACAGACCTGTAAATACGGCGTGCATTGCGTATAGAGCAGGAGCTAGGAATACGAACATGAATTCTAGCGGCTCTGTGATACCTGTTAGGAATGAACAGAATGCAACTGAGAATAGTGCGCCACCAACTTGGCTACGTTTTTCAGCAGGAGCAGCTAGGTACATTGCAAGTGCAGCGCCTGGTAGACCGAACATCATTACAGGGAAGAAACCGTTCATGAATACGCCAGCGCCTTTATCACCGCCGAAGAAACGGTGTAGGTCACCAGATTTAACAGTTTCAGTCACTTCTTTAACTACAGTAGTGATTTCTGGAGTTACAGAGTTAGCGAATGTGAATGTGTGCTCTTGGCCAACAACTAGAGTTTTAGCCAGTGCTGGGTCAACACAAAGTTGAGTGATATTAGCGAATGCGCCTTGACCAGCAACGATGATTTCTTGACATGTACCCATACCGAACCAGAAATATGAGTTCAATACATGGTGTAGACCTACAGGGATAAGTGCACGGTTAAGAGTACCGTAAACGAATTGGCCGATAGCGCCAGACGTTGATACTGCGTGAGCAAGTGCGTCTAGACCAGATTGAACACCAGGCCAAACCACACCAGACACAGCACCTGCAACAAGTGCAAATAGACCGGCCATGATAGGTACTAAACGTTTACCCGCGAAGAAAGCCAGCCACTCTGGAAGGCGTGTCGCGTGGAAAGCGTTGTAAGAGTGACCTGCGATGATACCAGCGAAGATACCGCCGAAGAATGACATGTTAACGTCTGCGTTAATTGTCGTTGCTGTCGCTGTTAGTACGAAGTAAGCAACTGCACCAGCAAGACCTGCTGCGCCGTTACCGTCTTTAGAAAGACCAATCGCGATACCTAGACCAAATAGCAATGGTAGGTTACCGAAGATAGCACCACCAGCTTGCGCCATGAATGGAATATCAAGTAGATCGCCTTGACCTAAACGTAAAAGAAGCGCCGCAATCGGAAGCGTTGCGATTGGTAGCATTAACGCCTTACCAAGCTTCTGTGCATATCCTAGAATATTCACCAGTTGTTTCCCCCTATAGGATTTTTTAGAATTCGTTTGAGAAACTTATTTTAGTCGCTCAATTTAGTCCTATTCAGTGTATTCAATTAATTTTGCTCCGCAAATTAAAACCTTACCATTTGTGATCGTAATCACCAGTTTTTACCAAATCCAGAGGTTTTTGCTAGCGAGATCATAAAACTTATTTTATCATTCAAAAAAATGAACATTTATAGATAAAATCCAAATCTACTCATTAGGCAAAAAGATGGTATCTCTGGGCTTGCATTGCCGTATGAATAACCATTAACAATGAACCTAAATGTATAATAAAGACTGATTGTTCATTTGTTTTTCAACAACTTAAGTAGACTCCCACTTTGGAGCCGTTTGCCCATAAAAGATAAATCGTTACGTAAATGATGCTCGCAAACTAAGTCCGCATTTAGGTAACGAACGAATTTAAAAGATCTCAAGAAATAAGGATTAGCTGACTATGTACGCGCTAAGTAACTGTAAAATTTACACTGGTAGTGATGTTCTAACCGATCATGCTGTTGTAATTGAAAACGAACTGATCAAAAAAGTTTGTCCTATCTCTGAATTGCCAGAAGGAATCGAGGTTCGCGACCTAGACGGAGCAAACCTAAGCCCGGGTTTCATTGATCTACAACTGAATGGTTGTGGCGGTGTAATGCTTAATGATGAGATCACTGCAGAAACCATGCAGATCATGCACGAAGCAAACCTTAAATCTGGCTGTACTAGCTTCCTTCCAACGCTAATCACTTCATCAGATGAAGACATGCGTGCCGTTATCACAGCAGCTCGCGAGTACCACAACCAATACCAAAACCAATCTTTAGGCCTGCACCTTGAAGGTCCGTACCTAAACGTTGCAAAAAAAGGCATCCACAGCGTCGATCACATCCGCAAATCTGATAGCGAAATGATCGAGCTTATCTGTGAGAACAGTGACCTTGTTGCGAAAGTAACACTAGCTCCTGAGCTTAACGACCCAGAACACATCGAGCGTCTACGTAAAGCTGGCGTAGTTGTTTCTATTGGTCACACCAACGCAACTTACGCAGAAGCGCGTCAAGGTTTTGAATCGGGAATCACGTTTGCAACGCATCTATTCAATGCAATGACACCTATGGTTGGTCGTGAACCTGGTGTGGTTGGCGCGATTTACGATACACCTGAGGTGTACGCAGGCATCATTGCCGACGGTTTCCACGTTGATTACGCAAACATCAGAATTGCGCATAAAATCAAGGGAGAAAAGTTGGTATTAGTGACGGATGCCACAGCTCCTGCAGGTGCTGACATGGAATACTTTATTTTTGTCGGTAAGAAAGTATATTACCGAGATGGTAAGTGTGTTGATGAAAACGGCACACTGGGCGGCTCGGCTCTGACTATGATTGAAGCAGTTCAGAATACAGTTGAGCACGCTGGTATCGCTTTAGACGAAGCTCTTCGCATGGCTACGCTATACCCAGCTACGGCTATCGGTGTAGAAACCAAGCTAGGTCGAATCAAAAAAGGCATGGTTGCAAACCTAGCTGTATTTGACCGAGATTTTAACGTTAAAGCGACTGTTGTTAACGGACAATACGAGCACAATTAAGTATGAATGGCGGACAAATAGGTAACGTAGACTTAGTTAAACAACTAAACAGTGCGGCGGTATACCGACTAATAGACCAACAAGGGCCTATCAGTCGTATACAAGTGGCTGATGTAAGCCAACTCGCACCGGCAAGTGTTACAAAAATTACCCGCCAACTTTTAGAGCGCGGCCTAATTAAAGAGGTCGCGCAGCAAGCGTCTACTGGCGGTAGACGCGCTATCTCCCTGACCACAGAAGTAGAGCCTTTTCATTCTGTCGCTGTGCGCTTAGGCCGAGACTATATTCAAATAAGCCTGCATGACCTTGGTGGTCGTGAGTTGGCTTTCCAGCAGCAAGACCTGAATTATTCCGACCAATCAGACCTTACTCAAGGCTTGGTCAATAACTTGAAGGCTTTCATTGCTGAACATCAACCAAAGATCGACCAACTGATTGCCATTGGTGTCACTCTTCCAGGCTTGGTTAACCCGACGACAGGTGTCGTTGAGTACATGCCAAACACAGACATCGATAACCTCGCATTAAGCGATATTATTCGCGACACATTCCATGTCGCTTGTTTTGTTGGGAATGATGTTCGAGGAATGGCGCTTGCTGAGCACTACTTCGGAGCAAGTAAAGACAGTCAAGATTCTATTTTGGTCAGTGTTCACCGTGGTACAGGTGCAGGTATTATCGTTAATGGTCAAGTTTTCTTAGGCCATAACCGTAACGTCGGTGAAATTGGTCACATCCAAATTGATCCGCTAGGCGAGCAGTGCCAATGTGGTAACTTCGGCTGCCTTGAAACCGTAGCCGCAAACCCAGCTATCGTTGAGCGAGTGCAGAAGCTGATTAAGCAAGGCTACGAGTCTTCTTTAACAGAGCTTGAACGAATTACGATCCAAGATGTTTGTGATCACGCGATCAATGGTGACGAACTAGCCAAGCAAAGCTTAGTTCGAGTAGGAAACCAGTTAGGTAAAGCTATCGCGATGACGATTAACTTATTTAACCCTCAGAAAGTTATCATTGCCGGTGATATTACCAAGGCACAAGAGATTGTTTTCCCTGCAATTAAGCGCAATGTAGAGAATCAGTCGTTAACGACTTTCCATAGCGGCTTGCCTATTGTAGCATCACAGATCGATAAACATCCTACGATGGGAGCTTTTGCAATGATCAAGCGCGCTATGCTCAACGGTGTGTTGCTTCAAAAGCTTCTCGAAGACTAAAGAAAAACAATTCTGATTTTCCGCGGGCCGTGTTTGTATGAACACGGCCCGTTTTTTTAAGCTAGGGAACTACAACAACAAGTTATGGAACTTATATTAATATCCACTGCGTTTATCGCAGGATTTATTGCTTTAAAGTGTCACCTTCCCCCATTAGTTGGTTTTTTGGTTGCAGGCTTTGGGCTTTTTGCCTTTGGCTTTGAAACCAATGACACCATCATTACTTTGGCTGACCTTGGTGTCACGCTGCTTCTATTTACTATCGGCTTAAAACTCGACATAAAAACCCTACTCTCTAAGGAGATCTGGGCTGGCGCGACAATCCACAACCTTTTATCCACTCTGTTTTTCGCCGTCGCCCTGTTTGGTTTTAAATTCTTAGGTATTTCATCGCTAGCCGCCATGTCGGTAGAACAGATCGTTCTGCTCGGTTTTGCTCTTTCATTCTCTAGTACCGTATTTGCGGTTAAGACTCTGCAAGAGAAAGGCGAAATGAATGCGACCTACGGAACGTTGGCGATTGGTATCTTGGTCATGCAGGATATCTTCGCCGTAGTATTCCTAACGGCTTCTACGGGCAAAATACCTGAGTGGTATGCGATTGCTCTATTTGCCCTGCCCTTATTACGTCCACTGTTCTACAAAGTGCTCGATTGGGTTGGTCATGGTGAGATGCTAGTTCTATCCGGCATCTTCTTCGCATTAGTCGTCGGTGCTGGTTTATTCCATTTGGTTGGTGTTAAACCAGACCTGGGTGCTCTTGTTCTAGGTATGTTACTGGCTGGTCACCCAAAAGCCTCAGAATTATCAAAATCGCTGTTTAACCTTAAAGAACTTTTCCTTGTCTGTTTCTTCTTGAACATTGGTTTGTCAGAGCAACCAACCATTCAAGGCTTTATGCTTGCAGTTTTGTTCTTACTGATGCTGCCAGTGAAAGGGGTTCTCTACTTCTTAGTGCTTAACCGTTTCAAGTTCCGTGTTCGAACATCTCTACTCGCCTCTCTATCACTATTTAATTACAGCGAATTTGGCCTCATCGTTGGTGGCCTCGCCTTCAAGATGGGTTGGATGTCTGGTGATATCTTAGTTGCCGTCGCCATTGCGGTTTCACTGTCATTCTTAATCGCTGCACCTTTAAACCGAGCAGGTCACAAACTCTATCAGCAGTCAGGTAAATGGCTGAAAGAGCATGCGTCAGAAAAGCTTCACCGACGTGATAAGCGAATTGACCCAGGTCGTGCCCAAGTACTTATTCTTGGTATGGGCCGAATTGGTACTGGTGCTTATGACGAATTACGTTCTCGCTATGGTAAAGTCAGCCTAGGGGTCGAAGTTCGTGAAGAAGCCGCGCACAACCACCGAAGCCATGGCAGAAACGTGATTTCTGGCGATGCGACAGACCCAGATTTTTGGGAACGAATCTTAGATACAGCAAACGTAAAACTGGTAATTTTGGCAATGCCTCACCACCAAGGTAATCAAACCGCTTTAGAACAACTGAAGTCACGTAACTTTAAAGGCCAGATTGCGGCTATTGCTGAATATCCAGATCAGCTCGAAACACTGAAAGAGAATGGCGTTGATGCGGCATTTAACATTTACAGCGAGGCTGGTAGTGGTTTTGCTCGCCACGTTTGCGAGCAGTTAAATCCAAATATCAATAAAATCTAGCATTAAACTGTATTCAACTAAACCTCTCAAAACTGCCTATTTTTCGCACTTTTGAGAGGTTTTTGTTTAAAAAACCAACCGCAATTAAACGTCACACATCAAAAACACATAAAAATTAGATAATTTCTAACATAACACCCTTTATATTATTTTTTTGCTCATATCCGGTTGCTTTTTTTAGCCAGAATGGCAAATTGAATGCAGTTGATTTGGAAATTATTTAAAAGGAAGTTCTATGTGTTCAGTATTTGGCATTCTCGACATTAAAAGTGATGCCGCAGCACTTCGCCCTATTGCTTTAGAAATGTCTAAAAAGCTTCGTCACCGTGGTCCGGACTGGTCTGGTATCTATGCAGGTGAAAAAGCAATCCTTGCTCATGAACGTCTTGCTATTGTTGGCTTGAACAGTGGTGCTCAACCACTATACAGCCAAGACAAAAAGCACATTCTTGCAGTGAACGGTGAAATTTATAACCACAAAGAACTTCGCGCACGCTATGAAGATAAGTACCAGTTCCAGACTGATTCTGACTGTGAAGTTATCCTAGCGCTTTACCAAGAGATGGGTGCAGACCTTCTAGAAGAACTTAACGGTATTTTCGCATTCGTTTTATACGACGAAGAGAAAGACGAGTACCTAGTGGGCCGCGACCATATTGGTATTATCCCGCTTTACCAAGGTTACGATGAGCACGGCAACTACTACGTTGCTTCAGAGATGAAAGCATTGGTTGAAGTATGTAAAACGATCAGTGAATTCCCTCCTGGTAGCTTCTACTCTTCGAAAGATGCAGAACCTCAACGCTACTACATCCGCGATTGGAACGAGTACGCTGCAGTACAAGGTAACAGCACAAGCAAAGAAGAACTGACTGAGGCGCTAGAAGCAGCTGTTAAACGTCAACTAATGACTGACGTTCCTTACGGTGTACTTCTATCTGGTGGCCTTGATTCATCAATTACTTCTGCCGTTGCTAAACGCTTTGCTGCGATGCGTATCGAAGATGATGAGCAATCTGAAGCTTGGTGGCCACAACTGCACTCATTCGCTGTTGGCCTTGAAGGCGCGCCAGATCTTATCGCTGCTCGTGAAGTTGCGGACAAGATCGGTACTGTTCACCACGAGATGACTTACACTATTCAGGAAGGCTTAGATGCCATCCGTGATGTTATCTACCACATCGAGACTTACGATGTAACGACGATTCGTGCATCAACGCCAATGTACTTGCTTGCTCGTAAGATCAAAGCAATGGGCATCAAAATGGTACTGTCTGGTGAAGGTGCTGATGAAATCTTTGGTGGCTACCTTTACTTCCATAAAGCGCCAAACGCGAAAGAGTTCCACGAAGAGACAGTACGTAAGCTGCTTGCTCTAAGCATGTTCGACTGTGCTCGTGCAAACAAATCGCTAGCGGCATGGGGGGTTGAAGGCCGTGTACCATTCTTGGATAAAGAGTTCATCGATGTCGCAATGCGTCTGAACCCTGAAGATAAGATGTGTGGTAACGGTAAGATGGAGAAGCACATCCTGCGTGAGTGTTTTGAAGACTACCTACCAGATTCAATCGCATGGCGTCAAAAAGAGCAGTTCTCTGATGGTGTTGGCTACGATTGGATTGATACATTGAAAGCAACGGCTGAAGCAAAAGTAACGGATCAACAAATGGAAGCTGCTAAGTTCCGTTTCCCTTACAACACGCCAACAACCAAAGAAGGTTATGCTTACCGTGAAATCTTTGAGGAGCTATTCCCTCTAGAATCAGCGGCAGAATGTGTGCCTGGTGGTCCTTCAGTTGCTTGTTCATCAGCGAAAGCGATTGAGTGGGATGAGTCATTCAAAAACTGTGTCGACCCATCTGGACGTGCAGTACAAGCCGTTCACAACGATGCTTACAACGCTTAGAGCGTTTTGAACAAATCCTAAAGACTAAAAAAGGCGCATTATGCGCCTTTTGTTTTAAGCCTATTTTTATTACTGCAGTTATGCGCGAGCTTGTAGTGCTTCGTTCTCAATACTGATTGGAACCACTTGGCTGATCATTTTCACCAGCATAATCGATCGAGCCTCACCGTCTTTCTGATCGAAAATAGCTTCAACCCCAGCAAACTGGCCACTCTGAATCTTAACTACCTGCCCAGATTCAAACTCAACACAACAATCTTCAGTTTCTATGCTGCAGCACTTCTCGAACTCTTTGAGCTCAAACACTAAGTCTCCTTGGACCTCGTGCGGCCGAGCACCGAACTTAATAAAGTCCACAACGCCACGTGTTGAACGAACGGTCGTGAAGCTAGGACCTTGCTCATAATCGAAGCGAACAAAGATGTAAGACGGAAACAGCGGTTCTTTGACCTGCTTTTCTTTCCCTCTCACCACCTTTTCGACTTCTATTTGAGGGTAAAAGCACTCTACCCCTTGATTCTCTAAGTGCTGCTGAGCGCGTTTTTGATCACCACGCTTACAGTAAAGCAAATACCAACGTTTCATTTAACTAGCCATGTCATATTTTTAGATATTTTACCACATGCCTAAAACGGTTAAATCGCCATTCATAAAATGAGTCGTTACTAACAAGAAATAATGCGTAGCAGACCAATTTATCAACAAAAAGTTATAGGAATCGAAAGTGGTTAAGCATTGTACAAGGATCATTTAAAGATCAAAAGACTCATTGTTGTAAGCATATGTATGCCGCACTCAAACTGGAACACCATTCCATTTAAACCCAAAATGATACAATAGACAAATACATCTAAACATTTTTATTTAACAGATCATTTAAAACGGTTATTAACCAACCAGCTCAAATCTGGAAAATTAGTTTGCAGCACATCCTAAATGGGCAACATTAAAAACAAATACTATTAATATCAACAACTTAACCAAATCAAGTTATCGTAACCATAAAATACGTCTATTGCAGACTTTTATCCCACTGTGTATACATGAATGACTATAAAATCTTTTAATACCTAAAATTAGTAAAACTTATGCCAAGCAACCACAACATCTTTGGCCACCCTAGAGGCCTATTTCTACTATTTAGCACAGAGCTATGGGAACGTTTCTCCTACTATGCAATGCGTGCAATTCTTGTTTTATTCTTAACTGATACCACCCTTAATGGTGGCCTTGGTTGGTCAACAAAAGACGCACTCGATCTCTACGGGATCTACACGGGTTTAGTCTACATCACACCATTAATTGGTGGCTGGATTGCCGATAACTACCTAGGACAACGTAAATCGATCCTGATTGGTGGTGTATTAATGGCTCTAGGCCAATTCACACTTGCCCTACCTAACGGTTTTATTGGCTTAGACCAAGTCAACGCTCTGTACCTTGGTTTAGCACTGCTTATCAGTGGTAACGGTATGTTTAAGCCAAACATCTCGACCATGGTTGGCGACTTGTACCAGGAAGGTGATAACCGCCGTGATGGTGCTTTCACCATTTTCTACATGGGCATCAACTTAGGCGCACTACTTGGTGGCTTAATTTCGGGTGCAGCAGTCGATTCATTCGGCTGGAAAGCAGGTTTCTTGGCTGCTGGTATTGGTATGGTTATTAGCTTGATCATGCAGATGACGATGGCTCAATCTTGGTTAGGCAACATCGGTTCTGTACCTGCGGCTGCTCGAGCAAAAGAGCTGAACAAATCGAAAGAGAAAGCGCCACTGACTAAAGAAGAATTCGACAGACTAAAAGTTATTCTGATTATGGGTCTGTTCGTAATCGTTTTCTGGGCTGGCTTTGAACAAGCTGGCGGCCTAATGAACATCTACACTCAACAATATACTGACCGTATGATTGGTGGTTTTGAAGTTCCTGCTGCTTGGTTCCAATCTCTGAACCCATTCTTCATCATTACACTTGCACCGATCATCGCTGCGTTTTGGGTGAAACTAGGTAAGCGTGAACCCAACTCACCGGTTAAATTTGCGATGGCGTTGTTCTTCTTAGCACTTGGCTTTGTGTGCATGATGGGTGCGGTAATGGAACAAGGTGGCGACCTAACAGTGAAAACATCGATGTTATGGCTAGTAGGTGCATTCTTCTTCCATACCCTTGGTGAGCTTTGTCTATCGCCTATTGGCCTGTCGTTGGTCACTAAGCTAGCTCCACTTCGTTTAGCATCACTAATGATGGGTGCTTGGTTCGGCTTCAATGCGGTTGCAAACTACGTAGCAGGCCTAGTGGGTTCTCACGTTGGTGAACTTGGCGCGATGTCTATCTTTGGTGGTATCGCGATTACAGCAACAATTAGTGGCGTATTATTGCTTCTTTGTGCTGGTAAGCTTGTATCATGGATGCATGGTGTAGAAACCAACATGACGCTTGAAGCAGAACCAAAAGCTGAGACAGCAGAAACGTCGGTGGCTTAATATCTAGATCCATTTCAAGAAGAAACATCAAGATCAAAAAGGGCTGCTCAATGAGCAGCCCTTTTGTTATCTATTCAATCGACACATCAATTAGCGATGAAGCGCTACCAGTTCAGCCATCATGTCGATATGTGAGTCTCTATCGTTAAGACACATAATGTAGCTAAAGTCTGAGCCACCAGCTTCGATGAAAGTCTCTTTACACTGGTCTGAAATCTCTTCCAATGTTTCCAAGCAATCCACCGAGAATGCAGGCGCCATGATATCGATCTTCTTGATGCCTTTGTTTGGCAGTGATTCAAGCGTCTCATCAGTGTATGGCTTCAGCCACTCCTCTCGACCAAATCGAGATTGGTAGGTCATGGTGATGTCTTCTTCAGATAAACCTAGCTCTGCTGCAAGCAGTTTTGTCGTCGCTTCACAGTGCTGTGGATAGATATCGCCTTCATCAGCTAAGCGCTTCGGAATGCCGTGGAACGAACAAACCAAGTGATCAGCTCTGCCATTTTGATCCCAATGACTGCGAACGCTTTCAGCCAGTGCTTTGGCATAGCTCGGGTGTGAATAGTAATCGCGAATAAAGCGATAGCTTGGGATTACAGGCATCTGCTTAAAAGCTTTGGTTAAGCCATCAGAAACAGCCGCTGTCGTTGTACCTGAGTACTGAGGGTACAAAGGCAATACAATAACGTCTTCAACGCCCTGCTCCATCAGTTGTTCGATACCCGTCTTAAGGCTTGGGTTACCATAGGTCATTCCCAATGCAACCGGCATCTCTAATTTTTTCTCTAGCTTTTCCGCTTGTCTCTGCGAGTAAACGAGCAAAGGTGATCCATCATCCATCCAAACCGACTGATATAGCTTCGCAACCTTAGGTGAACGAATAGGAAGAATCACCCCATGCAGAATAGGACACCAAAGCCAACGAGTTAGGTTTACTACTCGCTTGTCGTGCAAGAACTCACTCAAAAATCGACGAACGCCAGCTGGGGTCGCAGAATCTGGCGTACCTAAATTCACCAGTAAAACGCCCTGCTTTTTATTATTTTCCATAGATACCTGAGACCAATATGTGATTTTCTGGAAAGTAATATACTAATCTGCATAAGTTTAAGATCATTGCTTCCCACTAAATGTCTGAATAATCATTCTTTAAACGGGATATCACAACATCTACTTTCGATTGTGAGCCACCTTCATCAAAAACGGTTTCGTCTTGAACGATGTGTAATCGAATTATCTAGATTGGTATCGTACTAAAAATTGAAACAAAAAAAGCGACCCTTAAGGTCGCTTCCAATATATCAAATTCTAAAACTGGCTGTTAGCCAATTATGCTAGTGCTTTCTCAAGTTCTGCACTAACTTCAGCAACTTGCTTAGTACCGTCAAACTTAAGGTACTGAGTGTTACCTGCTTCAGCTTCTTTACCGTAGTAAGAGATTAGCGGAGCTGTTTGATCGTGGTATACACCTAGACGTGCACGAACTGTTTCTTCTTTGTCGTCATCACGTACAACTAGCTCTTCACCAGTTACGTCATCTTTACCTTCTTCTTTAGGTGGGTTGTACACATTGTGGTATGTACGACCAGAAGGAAGGTGAGCACGACGACCAGCCATACGCTCAACAATCACATCGTCAGCTACGTCGAATTCAACAACGTAATCAACAGCGATGCCCATTTCTTTTAGGCCATCAGCTTGTGGGATTGTGCGTGGGAAACCGTCTAGTAGGAAACCTTTCTCACAGTCATCTTGAGCGATACGCTCTTTGATAAGACCAAGGATAATTTCATCAGAAACTAGCTGACCAGCGTCGATTACTGATTTTGCTTGCTTACCAAGCTCAGTACCCGCTTTGATAGCAGCACGTAGCATGTCACCAGTTGAAATTTGAGGGATACCAAATTTGTTCATGATGAAGTTAGCTTGAGTACCTTTACCCGCGCCAGGAGCACCTAGAAGAATGATGCGCATGTTTAATCCTCTTATAAAATTATGATTTATACCGAAGCTCACTATCCCTCCATTCTTGCTCATTTTTAGGATGAACAGAAAGAGTTAAGTAACCATTGAGGCTAAGCAAAACTGTGAACAGAAGCAAAACGGTAAGTTTCGGTATAACGTTTAAAAATCATACAACTGGAGATAGTAGCTTCCTAGCCCCAGCTGATTAGGTCGAGCATTCTATCACATTAATATTCAATTTGGCTGAATTTACGACTAAAGAATGCATCGACAACATTTGTTGTGACGATAACGGTGACGTCGACCACGTTAGGTCAATTTTCAGCGACGTTCATAAAAAAAGCCCGCATTTGCGAGCTTTTTATTACAATTATTGACTTAACCTAAAGTCGAAAGACTAACGCTTTGTTAGTAGCTCGTTGATTGCACCCAAGAATTGTGACGGATCTTCCATTGAGCCTTTTTCAGCTAGCATAGCTTGGCCAAGGAGTAATTCAACCCAACGGCCGAACGCTTGCTCATCAGCTTCATCAGCCATCTGTTTCACAAGTGCGTGTTCAGGGTTAATCTCAAAGATATACTTAACTTCCGGTGCCGCTTGACCCGCAGCTTCAAGAAGCTTAGCCATTTGCGTGCCCATTTCGAAGTCGTCAGTGACAACAACCGCAGGTGTTGTTGCTAGCTTGAAGGTCGTACGAACTTCTTTAACACGACCACCTAGGTAAGATTGAGTGCGCTCAACAACAGACTTGAACTCTTCTTCTGTCTCTTTTTGTTTCTCTTTCTCTTCTTCACCTTCGAACTTGCTTAGATCTAAGCCCGCTTTAGTGATCGATTGGAACTGTTTACCGTCAAAGTCAGTCAGATAGTTCATTACGTACTCGTCAATGCGATCGTACATTAGAACCACTTCAATACCTTTTGCTTTGAATTGCTCCAAGTGTGGGCTGTTCTTAGCAGCAGCGTAGCTATCCGCGGTTAGGTAATAAATTTTATCTTGGCCTTCTTTCATGCGCTCTACGTAAGACGCTAAGCTGATGGTTTGTTCAGCCGAGTCCACTTCCGTTGATGAGAAACGAAGCAGGCTAGCGATCTTCTCTTTATTCGCCATGTCTTCCGCTGGGCCTTCTTTCATTACTAGGCCAAACTCTTTCCAGAACTCTAGGTACTTTTCGTTATCATTTTTCGCCATGCGCTCAAGCATAGTCAGTACACGCTTAGTACATGCGCCACGAAGAGACTGAGTTACCTTGTTATCTTGCAGAATTTCACGAGACACGTTCAGTGGCAGATCGTTTGAGTCAATCAAGCCTCGCACAAAACGCATGTAAGATGGCATGAACTGCTCAGCATCATCCATGATGAATACACGCTGTACATAAAGTTTTAAACCGCTCTTGTGGTCACGGTTCATCATATCCCAAGGCGCTTTTGCTGGGATGTAAAGCAAACTTGTGTAGTCGTTCTTACCTTCAACTTTGTTGTGGCTCCAGGTTAGTGGATCAGCAAAGTCGTGAGATACGTGCTTGTAAAACTCTTGGTACTCTTCTTTCTCGATCTCAGACTTGTTACGAGTCCAAAGCGCTTGCGCCTTGTTGATCTGTTCCCAGTGTTTCTCTTCGGTATCTTTACCTTCATCATCTTTCACAGCTGTGAAGATAGAAACTGGAATGCCGATGTGGTCAGAATATTTACCAATCACTTCACGCAGACGCCATTCATTTAAGAACTCTTTACCGTCTTCACGCATATGAAGAATGATGTCAGTACCACGAGACTCTTTCGTGATGTCTTCAATTGTGTAGTCGCCTTCACCAGCAGAGTGCCATTGCACCGCTTCATTGCTTGCAAGACCTGCGGCACGTGTGCGAACCGTTACCGCGTCAGCAACGATGAATGCAGAGTAGAAACCAACACCAAATTGACCAATCAATTGAGAGTCTTTGCTTTGGTCTTCAGATAGCTTTGAGAAAAAGTCTGCAGTGCCTGATTTAGCGATTGTGCCTAAATGTTCAATAACGTTGTCACGGCTCATACCGATACCGTTATCAGAAATCGTTAACGTATTTGCCTCAGCGTTGAATGAAAGTTTTACACCTAGATCTGCATCACCTTGGTAAAGGTCACCGTTCGATAGAGCTTGAAAACGAAGCTTATCAGCCGCGTCAGATGCGTTAGAGATCAGCTCACGTAAAAAGATTTCTTTATTTGAATACAGTGAGTGAATCATTAGATGAAGTAGTTGTTTTACTTCAGATTGAAAGCCACGAGTCTCTTTATTTTGCGTTGCCGTTTCGCTCATTTTTACTCCAAAACATCTATACTTTATGTTGAATAATCATAGGGGCGTAACACTTGATGCCACTCTTCTGTTCATTAACATGAGGATGACAAATGTAAATTCAAGGTCAAAAATCATAAAAACACTGTTTTTTTGATCTGTTTTTATTATCCTTGAGTCTGATAAATATAAAAGAACATAAAAGAAGCCATGATTTGGTGAAGAATTAACGGAACTTCACCTGAGATTTGTCTATTTCGCACCCAAAATCATCCAAAATAGAAGAATTCAATGAGCAATATCGGCACAAAGTTTATTCTCGCACAGCGGTTCGTATTCGATCCAAACAGCAACTCACTTGTTGACCAACTGAGCGACGGCGAAGTCGTACGTCTTGGCAGCAATGAAAGCCGCATTCTCCTGATGCTGTCAGAAAGACCCAATGAAGTTATCACTCGCAATGAATTACATGAGTATGTTTGGCGAGACCAAGGCTTTGAGGTTGATGACTCAAGCTTGACGCAAGCAGTATCGACTCTGAGAAAGATGCTTAAAGACTCGACCAAGTCTCCAGAATTCGTAAAAACAGTGCCTAAGCGCGGTTACCAATTTATTGCGACAGTCGAGCGCTCTGCCCCATTTTCATCAAATGATCAGCCAGTAGCGGCTGAAATTGCAGAAAATGACGTAGAACCTATCCTAACGTTTGCAACACCGACAGCGGCTGAAGAAGCGAGCACTGAAACGGTTGAACCTGAACCGATTGCGAACGTTCAAGAAACTAAGGTTGAAGCAGAACCAGCAACAACTCCTGTTGCGACTCCGGCAAAACGCACCGATAAGTGGTTAACGTTTTCGTTACTGCTTGCTGCTTTCATCATGCCAATTTTGGTATTAACGTTTACTAACCCGGCAGAGTCTAAGTTCAAAACATTGGCAGAAGTGGATGGTGTAAAAGTTCAATCACCGATTAATCACCCAGATCTCAGTAGTTGGCTGCCAGCGATAGAGAAGTGTGTATTGCGTTACAACACTAATCACACTGGTATGCTAAAGCCGACTGAAGTGATTGCAACAGGTGGACAAACCAACAACCTTGCTCTCAACTACATTCACCCGCAAGAGTACTCAAGCGAAAATGTAACCCTAAGAATTTACGCAAACCAGTCGGATGTAAACGACATTTGTAACGGTGGTCAGTAACATGAAATTAAAAGTATCAATTATTTTACTGGTTCTATCTGCGTTTTTAAGTGGTTGGCTACATTGGGGCAGCGATGCAAAAGTAGAGCGCTTGCTTACTCAGCATGAATGGCAATCGAAAATGGTGACTCTAATTAGCGATAACAAACAAGCTGATTCAATTGGCCCACTTCGTAAAGTTGAACTGTCGTCGAATGCAAAGTACCTACCCAATGGTACGTACCTGAGAATGTCTGTGGTTAGACTGTACGGCACTCAAACGGCACCTGCAAATGTCATCAACATCTCTGAAACAGGTCAGTGGGATATTAACGATAACTACTTACTGGTTTCACCAACAGAGTTTAAAGATGTGACTTCTGCTCAGCGCCAAGACTTTTCTGAAGAACAACTAGAGCTTATCACTCAAGTCATTAAGATGGACGCTGAGCAAAGCCGTCGCATTGACATCGTTAACCCGAAGGCACTGTTACTGACTAGCTTAAATCATGGTTCTACCGTATTGTTTTCAAACTAAGATTGGAAAGCTATTTACTGCATTCCAATGGCTAATACCATGAAACGGTTAACCAATAGGAAAAGGGGCATGACGCCCCTTTTTTGCTATCCGTGCTCCATCTCGTCATTGGAGCAATGATACCAGTAGGAAATTACTATTATAGCGTTTAGAGGAGCATCCATGAGAACAGAACCTACTCAAACAGCGACATCAATTGCTAAGGCTTCCATATCCATATATTACTGTCGCCAGTGCAATTGGATGCTTCGTTCTAGTTGGTTATGCCAAGAGCTGCTTCATACCTTCAGTGAGGAAATTGAACAAGTAAGCTTGCATCCAGATACCGGAGGCAGATTCGAAATCTTTTGTAATGGTGTACAGATTTGGGAAAGAAAAACAGATGAAGGTTTTCCAGAGGCTAAAATTCTGAAGCAAAGAGTGCGAAACATCATTGCTCCAGACAGAGACCTCGGCCACGTAGACTCAAAATAAGCCTTTTTATAGCAGTGACAGATTCAAGTTCCGTCCCCCTATTAAATGTTGATGAAACTGAATACGAGAGCTTATAGCTGGCCACTCACAAGCTCATCACCTTCAAGACTAATAACTTTGAACGTATTATTTTCATATATACCGTAGCTCGCCGCGTGGCCATCTCGTGGGAATGTCACCGAACTAGGGTTAAAGATAAATATATCATCTTGATATTCTGCAACTGGAACATGGGTATGGCCATGGGCAATAATATCACCCGCTTTCAGCGCTGGACGTTTGTTGGTGTTGTATAAATGACCATGGGTTAGAAAGATACGTTGGCCTGATTCTAATAGTACCCACGAATAATCCATCATCATAGGAAAAGACAACAGCATCTGATCCACTTCGCTATCGCAGTTGCCACGAACAGCAATAATCTCTTGAGAAAACGCATTCAACTTTTCTGCAACCACCGGCGGATTGTATCCTTCTGGAATCGGGTTTCTTGGTCCATGATTCAGAATGTCACCCAATAACACTAAATATTGCGCACCAGACGTTCGGTATAGCTCTAATACTTTTTCTGTTGCGGGCAGCGAACCGTGTAGGTCTGAAGCAAAAAATAATTTCACACGTACTTCTCCATAAAATTTATGAGCCTATTGTACGTATCTAAATGCTACACGTCATCTCTCGCCATGCCGTTGATCACGATATTATTGTAACTAACCATACCGACTATCTTGTTGTCACGCACTACTGGCGCACGACTGATACCAAAGCGCTCAAACAGGCGAGCACAATACTTTACGTTCATCTCAGCAGACACGCTTAGCGCTGGCTTGGTCATGATCTCATAAACATTAGTACGCTTGGGAGAACGGTTCTTAGCCAGTACTTTCTTGGCAATGTCATTCATCAATACAATGCCGTACTCGTCGTCTGCGTGGCGTTTATCGACAATGATGGCCTTTACTTTGTGTTTCTTCGCCATCTCTATCGCTTCCAACACCGTGGTTAGCCCATCAATAATCACATAGGTATTGGCCATTACGTCACTCACACGAATCTTGTCATTGGTATTCATAGTTCATCCTCCACAACCTTAGTTAATGTTTCGACTTGATGCGCTACCCCGACGGCATCTTCGACGTCGATCTGCACTGCTATACCTTGTCCTGACTCTTGGTCGAACTCACCCACTTCACTGATCCTTTCTAGGATATGCCTTGCTAGATGCTCTTCGACAACAAACAGCAATACATCTTTTTGCACCTCTAACGTTAACCCAAAGAAGGTGCGCTTTTGGTTTAACCCCTGCCCCCTGGCATTGTTAATCACCGTTGCTCCGGTTGCGCCCGCATCACGTGCGGCATCGAGCACGGTGTCGGTCTTGCTCTCTTCTACAAACGCTAAGATCAATTTAAAGCGCATCTTTGCTCTCCTTAGAGGTGTGTAAACGGTTTAACCATTGAGTTATTTGGGCGTAGCTCATCACCGATATAATGGGAAATAAGCTGGCAAAAGCGATCAATCCAAAACCATCAATGACAGGGTTTCGTCCTGGTACGGTTGAAGCGAGCCCAAGCCCGAGCGCCGTTACTAAAGGGACTGTCACCGTTGACGTGGTTACGCCGCCCGAGTCATAGGCCAGTGGAATAATGAGTTTTGGGGCGTAAAAGGTTTGAATGACCACGATGACATAACCAAAAATGATGTAGTAATGGATCGGGTCACCCGCAACGATACGATAGCTGCCAAGTGAGATACCGATAGCAACCCCTAATGCCACGGCGATCCTCAATCCATTGACGCTGATACTGCCACCGGAAACTTGGTTTGCCTTAATCGCCACAGCGATCAAAGAAGGCTCGGCTATCGTGGTACTGAAACCAATGCAAAACGCGAAAAGATAGACCCAGTAATAATCAAACCAAGTCAATGCAAGACCAGAGCTGATCTTAAACTCAGCCAAAAAGCTTGGTTCAGTGAGTTGCATTGCCATCGTTTCCCCTAGAGGGAACAACGCGAGCTCCAAGCCCATCAGAAAAAGTGATAAACCAAGAATGACGTAAAAGAAACCAATGAGTACTTTGGCTAGGTTATTGACTGGCTTACGCAGCACTGCTAACTGAAAACCAAAGATGATGACCGCAATCGGAATCACATCCATCACAGTGCCTAAAAAGGTATCGATAAATTGTTGAGCACTGATCATGTCACCACCATTCCGTACACCATGACAAACATCATTGGTAACAATGAAGCAAACGCGATCAATCCAAACCCATCAGTCATCGGATTGCGTCCTTTAATTGCCGAGGCCAAGCCAACGCCCAACGCTGTTACCAAAGGAACGGTGATCGTCGATGTTGTGACCCCCCCAGAGTCGTACGCAATCCCAATAATATTTTCAGGAGCAAAAGCAGTGAGCGCCACCACACCAATATAACCACCAATGATCATGTACTGAATTGGCCAACCTTTTAAGATTCGTAACACGCCGAGTAAAATAGCAATGCCAACCGACAACGCCACAGTAAAGCGCAGGCCATCGGCATACTGCTCCATTTCATCTAATGAATTAGGAATGACTCCTCCCTCGGCTGCCACTTCTGCAGCTTCGGCAGCGACTGCGGTTAACGCGGGCTCGGCAATGGTGGTGCCGAATCCTAAACAGAAAGCGAAGGTCAATAACCAGAACACACTGCCCTTTCGCGCAAATGCTTGAGCCATCGATTCGCCAATCGGGAACAACCCCATTTCAAGGCCAAAGATGAAGAAAGTCAGACCAAATACCACCAGCACTAAACCAGTCAAAATAGACAACAGATGAGGGAGTGGCTCTTGCAGAACAGCAAGCTGAAAGAAAGCGATTACCGCTACGATTGGCAATAGATCCCTAAGGCTACCTAACATGGATCGAAACAAAGCAAGCACCGCCGTCATCGCAATTCCTTGTTGCTGATTATGAATTACTAATAATCATGGCAAATCCTTATAATTCCTTATGTGACAAATATTACGCAGTTGGTAACATATCCGAATAAAGTGCATAAGTGTGATAGCGATACACATCTTGACCAAATGAATTTAATTTCACCCTGAGTAAATTGAAAAAGGCGTAATTTGGGCATCACACGATTGAAACCTTATGATCGTTATAGTGATTTTTTCGTATTGATTGGCGACTAAAAACAAGCCATGTCTATAATTATGTTTAATAGGGAGATTGGTATGAAGATATTGTTAACTGGTGGTACTGGATTTATTGGCTCTGAATTAGTCAAGAGTTGGAACACTGACGACGTGACATTGCTGACGCGGAGTCCTGAAAATGCGAAACAAAATCTAAATCACCTCAACCAGAACAACCTTCATTACATTCAATCCCTTGATGAGATCAGTGATCTCAATGACTTCGAGGTAGTGGTCAACCTTGCTGGCGAGCCTATTGCTGATAAACGCTGGAGTACAGAGCAAAAAGAGAGGATCTGTAACAGTCGCTGGCACATCACTGAAAAACTGGTCGAATTAATTCATGCCAGTAGCAACCCGCCACAAGCTTTTATTAGCGGCTCAGCCGTAGGTTACTATGGCGATCAGCAGCAGCACCCGTTTGACGAATCACTGCAAGTAGAAGATGAAAGCTTTCCTCATAAAGTCTGTGCCCACTGGGAAGAAATAGCCAAGAGAGCCCAATCAGACAATACGCGTGTGATACTACTACGAACAGGGATTGTACTTGGCGAAAATGGCGGCGCACTCAAAAAAATGTTAATGCCCTATAAACTCGGGGTCGGTGGACCACTAGGTTCAGGTGAACAGTATATGCCTTGGATTCACATGCTTGATATGGTGAGAGCCATCAACCATTTGTTGTCAATTCCTCACGCTCAAGGGGAATTCAATATGTGTGCACCTCACCCTGTTACCAACAAACTGTTCAGCAGCACGTTAGCTAAACAATTAGGCCGCCCCCATTTCTTATTCACCCCGAAATGGGCAATGTCGCTTCTGATGGGCGAATCATCTTGTCTGCTATTTGACAGCATTCGCTCCAAACCGAAGAAACTCACTGAGATGGGATTCATCTTTAGTTACTCAAGAATCGAGCCGGCACTAAAAAACTTGTTACAACATCAAGACTAATTCTTTACCCTAGATCGATAGAGACTCTAATAAAGGATTAAGTGTGAACAAGTCGATTCTTATTACCGGTTGCTCAACAGGTATTGGCTATACATGTGCTCATGCACTTCAAAAGCGTGGTTTTCATGTCATTGCATCTTGTCGTGATCCACAAGATGTTCAACGCCTTCAAGACGAAGGCCTCACCTGTATTCAATTAGACCTTTCCAACCAAGAAAGTATTGAGCATGGCGCCAAGCTTGCTATTGATCTCGCACCTAATGGATTGTATGGATTATTCAATAACGGTGCTTACGGTCAAGCAGGTGCGCTAGAAGACTTACCGACCCAGGGGCTCAGAGAGCAATTCGAAACCAACTTCTTTGGTTGGCATCATCTCGTTTGTCAGATCCTTCCGCACATGCGCGAACGTGGCGAAGGTCGAATCGTACAAAACAGTTCCGTATTAGGTTTTGCAGCGATGAAGTATCGTGGTGCTTATAATGCTTCTAAATTCGCAATTGAGGGCTGGACGGATACCTTGCGATTGGAGCTGCATGGCAGTGGTATACAGATCTCATTACTGCAACCAGGGCCAATTGAGACTCAATTTAGAACCAATGCCTTAAAAGCGTTCAATAAATGGATCAACATTTCTGGCAGCGCTCACCAAGACGCTTATCAACAACAAAAAGATCGACTCAAAAAAGAATCATCGAATAACGCTTTTGTGCTGCCTCCCGAAAGTTGTATTGAGCCGGTATTCCATGCTCTCACAGCCGATAAACCCAAGTTAAGATATCGAGTTACAACTCCAACTAAGGTGTTCGCGGTATTGAAAAGAATTCTACCGAGTCGCTTGCTAGACCCTATTTTGAGAAAAGCTGCATAAATTGCTAACTTTGAATGCAGAGTCGCAAACTTTAATGTAACGATGTAATTTTTCCGTAACAATAAGATGCCATGATGATCCTATCCCATCAATTATTCCCAATTGATGGTTCTACTCTGGAAATCTCATGACTTTAAACCGCCTTAATTGGGTAGGTGTGGGTCTGGCTATTACGTTGTTTATTCTGTTTTGAGTATCTCACGCAACGCCTCACTGACTACCTCGATGATAACGCTATGCCTTCCATGTTGAGATAACAACTCTATCAACATCGAAGCATAGCGTTTTTCTATTTTTGGTTCTTTTATCCGAGATAACCGAGTTAGATCTTGAAGTTACCGACTAATCCCCCCATATTTGCAACGTATCCACAAAACAAACCTCAAGGAACGTAAATGCAATCTCCGCATATTGTTGAACTTAATGAGCAGAACTTTCGTCAAGTATTAGAAGGTTCGATGCAGACCCCTGTACTCATCCATTTTTGGGCACCAATGAGCCAAGAGAGCGCCCAAGTCATTCCTGAACTCCAAACATTAACTCAGCAGTACAACGGTGCTTTCACGTTAGCGCTATTGAATTGCGAGCAAGAACAAGCGATTGCTAGCCAGTTTGGTGTTCAAGCACTGCCTACGATTGCACTGTTTGTTAACGGTCAACCTGTCGACGGGCTTGGTGGTCCTCAAAGCTTAGACGCGATTGTAGAGATGCTAAGCAAACACCTTCCTAGCCAAGATGAACTTGCGCTGCGCCAAGCTCTTGAGCAAATGCAAGCTGGCGAACACACACAAGCGCTAGCTGCAATGCAGCAACTTCCAACAGAGCTAACAAATAAAGGTGAAGTAAAACTGGCGATCGCAGAGTGTTTGTTAGAAACGCAACAATTTGACCTTGCTGAAATTCAGCTATCAACCATCCCTCTTGAGTACCAAGATAATTACTACAAAGGCTTAGTCGCCAAACTTGAGCTTCACAAGCAGGCTGCAGACAGCCCTGAAATACAAGCATTAGAAGCCGCTCTTCAGCAAAACCCAAGCGATGCTAAAACGGCATCTGAATTAGCATTACAATATCACCAAGTGAACCGCAGTGAAGAAGCAATGGATCTATTGTGGTCTTTCCTAGCCAAAGATCTTAATACTCTCGATGGCGACATGAAAAAAGAGTTCATGGACATATTGAGTGCGCTTGGACAAGGTAACCCAGTTGCCAGTAAGTACCGCCGTCAACTTTACTCTCTGCTTTACTAGTCAAGTTCTGTAACTGCTAAGTCTTAAGCCAGTTAGCTATCAAATCTAAATTCAGCGAATCTACCTATTAGGTTTTTGAATGCAAAACTCCATAATGGGCCATAAAATCAATGTTTTATGGCCCATTTCTCATTTATAAATTTGCCCCGCCTTTAAATATACGCCAGTATGAGTAATAAACATTCAAAAACTTAAACTTGCAAAGGACTTTGTATGCCTATTGATACCTTGATTACTATTGGCGTCTTTACTGCCGTCGCACTACTGTTTATTTTCGCCGGAGTAAAAACGGTTCCGCAAGGCAATAACTGGACCGTAGAACGCTTTGGCCGATACACACATACTCTTAAACCGGGTCTTAACTTAATCATTCCATTTATTGATAAAGTTGGACAACGCATCAGTATGATGGAGCGTGTTCTCGATATCCCAGCACAAGAAGTCATCTCCAAAGATAACGCGAATGTAGTTATTGATGCGGTGTGTTTTGTTCAAGTGATCGATGCACCTAAGGCGGCTTATGAAGTGAATGACCTTGAACACGCGATTCGTAACTTAACCCTCACTAATATTCGTACTGTACTGGGCTCGATGGAGCTGGATGAGATGCTTAGCCAGCGTGACATGATCAATACTAAGCTCCTAAATATCGTTGATGAAGCAACTAACCCGTGGGGCGTAAAAGTCACCCGTATCGAAATTAAAGACGTACAGCCACCAGCAGACCTTACTGCTGCGATGAATGCCCAGATGAAAGCCGAGCGTAATAAACGTGCTGATATCCTTGAGGCAGAAGGTGTACGACAAGCAGAGATCCTAAAAGCGGAAGGTCACAAGCAATCAGAGATCCTGAAAGCAGAAGGTGAGAAGCAAGCGGCAATATTGCAAGCAGAAGCCCGTGAGCGTGCCGCAGAAGCAGAAGCTAAAGCGACAGAAATGGTATCAACGGCAATTGCTCAAGGTGACATGCAAGCGGTCAATTACTTTATTGCACAAGGTTACACCGACGCATTGAAATCTATAGGCCAAGCTGAAAACGGCAAGATCATCATGCTGCCACTCGAAGCAACTGGCCTTATGGGTTCTGTCGCGGGTATCGCGGAGATGTTTGCACATAAGAATGACAAAGGTAGTAAGGACTAACTTATGGTCGAATTACTAGAACAAGTAAACCACTGGCATTGGTTAGCGTTTGGTCTAGCATTGTTAGCGCTTGAGCTAATTGGAACCGCTGGTTACTTTTTATGGATAGGCATATCTGCCATGTTGGTCGGTGCCCTATTAGGCGCACTACCAATCGGTTGGCAGATGCAATGGCTGTCCTTCGCTAGCTTCTCTCTGATTACCACTTGGTTATGGTGGAGAAGACAACTGTCTAATGACAGGCAGTCAGATGCAGGGCGAGAGTTAAACCAAAGAGAAAAACAACTGGTAGGTCAAACCATTATTCTAAGTGAAGACGTAAAGAAAGGTAGCTGTCGAATTAAGTTCGGTGACTCTTCTTGGTCAGCAAAGGCGAGTCAAGATATCCCATCTGGCACCGAAATTAGGATTGTCGCTTTAGACGGAATAGTTCTAATAATAGAACCTTTATAAAAAATAGCTATATGAAGCCTGTATTTTCAATAAATGCAGGCTTTTTCTATTTTTGAACCTTAATAATATTCGAATTATCATTACGATAGATTGAATAGTAAAAAAAATAAGTTCTTATTTCGTAAAGCTAAAAATTTTGATTGAGCTAAAAAGATATAAGAAAGTCAGGTTTCTTAACCAATATATATATGAATAGTGAGCCACGCTCTCGCTTAATTATAATTATTAAAAATGTTAAGTCCGTCCAATTTTTGAAATTTTCCTTTCCTTGTCCATACTTTCATTTATCTCAACAAGAGATAAACATAACGGAGTCTGTATGAGACATTTCCTAATAATTTTAACAGCGATATTCAGCCTGTCATTCGGCAGTGCTCTGGCGAGCAGTCAGTCTCCAGGTAACGGAAACATGGGGCCTATTGTTAAGTGCTCAGATGGCAATGCTGTCACTCATGTACCAATTCTGATCTGCAAACATTACGGCGGAACAGTACTGTGATAAGTAATTAAAGTCAGGCTAGTAATACTATTTGCAGCCTGACTATTATTTACATTCGAAACTAACTGCGGCCAGCAAGGTTGTTTAAAATAGGACATTCCGTTGAAGTGTCTCCAGGGCAATCATGTACCCAAGATTGCAGCTGCACCTTCATCTTGTTTAATTCCGCAAGCTTCAACTCTATTTCATCTAACTTCTGCGTGGCTTTCTTTTTTACTTCGTAGCTTTGTCTGTTGGGGTTCATTGCCAATTCAACAAGCGCTTTACATTCGTCAAGAGTGAATCCAACCATCTTAGCTCTCAGTACAAACTCCAACTGTTCGATGTGAATCTCGCCGTATTGCCTGTACCCATTTTCTGAACGGTGCGGTGGGCTCATCATGCCCTTACTTTCGTAAAAACGAATGGATTTCGCTGTCGTACCAACACGCTTTGCTACTTCACCAATATTCACAATCTTACCTGTAAGCCTAAAAAGAAAAACCGCAGTACTGCTGTTATACAATACTGCGGTTGAAAAACATAGCTAGAGACTTACGTTAGAAGCCTACTCTTGCTCTAACAGCCAAATCATAGTTTGAGATTTTTCTTCGCTGTCTAGCTTATTGAACCAATATGAAACCATTTCGATTTCTTTTGAGCCTTCTAGTGATGCAGGGTTAGCGTTCTTACGGTTCTTGAATGCCCAATCTGTCACTGCAGATTGTTCTTCTTTTGTTGCTTCGCCGTACCAGTAGTTAACCATCTCTTGTGCTTGCGAGGCTTTTGGTTCCTCTGCAGAAACTGCTGCTACTGGCACTGCAGCTACAGGAGCAACCGCAATAGCTGTATGATTATTCGCACCGTTGTAGATTGTGTCGATATACGCTTTCGGCACAATAAAAGTTGTACTCATTGTTGAGTTTTGTCCATCAAGCGTAAACTCTAAATTCTTTGCTCTTGATTGCTGAATGTCAGCATCACTTAATGGAAATTTAATATATTGAGTCTTTGTACAATGCTCACTGCAGCTTTCTCTTGGTACTTGTCTCTCTTCTAGCTCTATCGTCTTACCAAAAAAGCTAACAGTTTCGTACTCTTTATAACTTTGGAAGTAGCTTACATCCATAGTGATTGAAGATTCTGGGGCTGAATTCTGTGTTACTTCTTTGTTATACGTAAAGTAGAGTGACGATTTCAGGATATCCGCCCCTACATTAGCTTTACTTTCAGCCACATAAGATTGTCCAGTCACTTGAATGTAACCACCTTTAGGCTGTACATCTGCTACTGAATCTGCAAAATTACTTTTTGAATCGAGTGAACTACAAGCTCCCAAAAATAATGATAATACAACTACACTAACTTTATTCATTATGACTAATTCCTTATGTTCACTATGGAAAAACGCTGGCAAAATAATTTACCAGCGTTTTGATTTTTATCTAACTATTTTTAAGCTGATAACTTTAGCTTAGAAACCGTACTCAAGACCAACGCGAGTTACGATATCTGTATCAGCGTCACCAACAGTACGACCCGCTACACGTAGGTAAGGTACGAAACCGTTGTGAACTGCCATTAGCTGACCAGAGATAGTGTTGCTATCTGAGTTAGCGTCTTTAGAACCGTTTGTTTCAGACTCAAGGTTCGCTGCGTAACCTAGTTTGAAACCGATTGGACCATTCCAGTATTGACCAATGATTGAGTAAGAATCTTGAGTCACTTTACGAATGTTATTATCTAGCTCTTCGCCTTTATACGCAGCTGCGATACCAAAGCCTGCAGGTAGACTTGCTTCGAAGCCAACGATGTATGCGAATGTATCGTCATCATAGCCGGCAACCTCAGGAGCTTGCTCTGGTTGACCATTTTCATCAAATGACCAATCACCACCTGAAGCAGCAACTACGCGTGTACCAGACTCTACCGCACCCATGAATGTGATTTTTTCGAAGCTGTACTTAGCACTTGCACCAACGAAGTTAGCATCACGAGTCGCCGCACCACCACCGTTGTCGTTATCATCACGACCAACAGAAGCTGCAAAAGAGAAACCACCAAATTTAGCTGAATCGTAACGTACTTGGTTAGATTGACGATCGTAGTGACCGTTGATGCCGCCCCAATCGAATACAGAACCTAGACCAGGGTTAGAGAATGGCCAGTCGACGATTTCGTATAGTGGCGTAAGAACACGACCCACACGTAGATTACCCCAAGAGCCAGAAGCGCCAACGAACGTATCACGGAAACCTAGAACACCGCCTGAAACGCCACCGTGAGACCAGTCTGTGCTATCTACGTAGCCAGATTCGATCTGCATTGTGATTGTAACGTCTTCAAACATATCTTTGTGAGCACGGAAGCCGATACGAGATTCATTCTCTACAGCATAGCCAGAGCTAGAGTCATTGTTGTCAGTTGTGTTGTAGTTCACTAAAGAGATAGCTGCAACACCGTACACGTCAACGTTGAAGTCAGAGTTGATACCAACTTCTTTCGCCATTACGCCTGTCGATAAAAGTGCAACTGTTGCACCTAGTAGAGTACGTTTGAAAATTTTGTTTTCCATGGAATAAAACTCCTAAAAATGGATATAGCTGTTTGAATATTCCCCACCTAAAGTTGGCCGCCGTAGAGAGAAATACCTTTTCTTGTTTGAGAACCCTGAACTCTGAATTCTCTATTTCCTTTCTGGTTATACACATCGTGTGCATCCATGGCATTAAGACTAACTTCGCCCTCAAAAAGATCAATGAGAACTTAATTTTCATCTAAAAAAATATGAGTTGGTGCAAATTTAGTAGGTACTTAGTGATCCAGATCGATAAATTGAAAAAGCCACCCCGAAATACAATTAAATCAAATAAAAACAATAACTTAACGATTTGTTGTTTTTATAAAAATAGATATGACTCGCATATTTCATACAACTGGAACGGTATTTCATTAATATTGAGCAGCGTCACTGTCCTGACTTTAGAGTTCATATAGGAACAAAATTATCAACAATTAAAAAGCCCTCATTTTTATATCAGAAACAAAAAAGGCACTCCCTTAAAAGGAGTGCCTTTGAGCTTTTTTTATCTGTATTTACTTACGAAATAAGGGCTATTAGATCTTCTTCTGTTCTTATTTCGATACCTAAATCTTGTGCTTTGGTTAATTTAGAACCCGCCGCTTCACCGGCAAACAAGATGTCCGTTTTCTTAGATACGCTACCCGTAACTTTCGCACCCAATGCTTGCAATGCCGCTTTGGCTTCACTGCGACCTAGTTGAGAAAGTGACCCAGTCAACACAACTACCTTACCTTCTAGTGGTAGCTCTTGATCATCCGCAGCTTCTTCGATGACAGGCCAGTTCACGCCAAGTTCTATCAGCTGATCGACTACCGCTCTGTTTTTCTCTTGCGAAAAGAAACTTGTGATATGGCTAGCGACGATGTCACCAATATCAGACACCTCAACTAATTGTTCATGGGTCGCCACTTGAACCAGCTCCAGTGTTTTGAAGTGTTGCGCCAAGTTCATCGCAGTTGCTTCACCCACTTCACGAATACCTAGCGAATAAAGGAAACGTGCCAGTGTTGTGTCTTTGGCTTTATTAAGCGCACTCACCACATTTTGCGCCGATTTAGGCCCCATACGATCAAGAACTGTGATCACGCCCGCGCTGAGCTTGAACAAGTCAGCGGGCGTTTCTACCATTTCACGGTCTACAAGCTGCTCTATCACCTTTACGCCAAGACCATCAACATCCAGCGCCTTTCTCGACACAAAGTGCTTCAGCGCTTCTTTACGCTGCGCCTGACATACTAAACCGCCAGTACAACGCGCTACAGCCTCACCCTCTATGCGCTCAACTGCTGAGTTACATACTGGGCAAGCGCTCGGGAATACGATGTCTTTCGCAGTTTCAGGACGACGATCTAGTACAACAGCCACAATTTGCGGAATCACATCGCCAGCACGGCGAATAATAACGCTGTCGCCTATCTTCACGCCTAAACGAGCAATCTCATCGGCATTGTGAAGCGTGGCATTACTCACCGTCACACCACCAACAAAGATAGGTTCCAGTTTAGCAACCGGCGTAATAGCGCCCGTACGGCCTACCTGGAACTCAACATCGTTAAGCAGAGTGACCTCTTCTTGCGCTGGGAATTTGTAAGCAATCGCCCAGCGAGGCGCTCTAGCAACAAAGCCAAGCACTTCTTGTGCGGCAATATCGTCGACTTTGATCACCACACCATCAATCTCATAAGCCAGAGCATCGCGACGGGTCATGATGTCTTGGTAATAAGCCTTTACGTCTTCAAGTGAGCTAAGCTGCTTAGTCTCAGGACACATAGGTAACCCCCAGCCTTTCAGCTGTAAGAAGCGTTGATAGTGGCTATTAGATAGCTCAGCGCCCTCTACAACACCAACACTGTAGGCATAGAAAGCCAGCGGGCGTTTCGCTGTAATACGAGAATCCAGCTGACGTAAGCTACCTGCTGCGGCATTACGTGGGTTAACAAAGACTTTCTCGCCTTTCTTCAACGCCATCTCATTCAACTTATCGAAACCCGCTTTTGGCATAAACACCTCGCCACGAACTTCAATACGCTCTGGCCAGCCTGCACCTTGTAATTTAAGTGGGATAGAGCTGATAGTACGCACGTTTTCAGTGATATTTTCACCCGTCGCACCGTCACCACGTGTAGCAGCCTGAACTAGGGTACCATTCACATAGAGCAAGCTAACGGCAAGGCCATCAAGCTTAGGTTCACAACAGAAAGTCTTGAGATTTGCGGTTGGCGCCCTATCAGACATTCGCTTATTGAACGCATCCAAATCTTCATCAGAGAAAGCATTGTCCAGAGAAAGCATTGGGATCTCATGAGTCACTTGAGTGAAACCATCGAGAGGCTGACCACCAACACGCTGGCTCGGAGAATCTACCGTCACTAGCTCTGGGTTCTCTTCTTCGATCTTTAGCAATTGCTGCATTAATCGATCGTACTCGACATCAGGGATCTCAGGGCTATCTTCTACGTAATAACGAACGGCGTGATAATGCAGAGTTTCTCTTAACTGCTCTAAGGTAACTTGAATCGATTCTTTCATATCATTCTCTGTCGTGATTGAAATATCAAAAAGGGCTCCCTTAGGAGCCCTTTTCTATAAATATAGATTATTTACAAGGCTAAACAATACGGCTAGGCATTCGATGCCGTCATAAAGTCTCTGATTTGCTTGCGGTATTCAGATAAACGGTTTGGTGTCATTAAGTTGCGCGATTCATCCAATACGTTTCCGCCCATATCGTCGGCAATTTTCTGCGCCGCACTCAACATCACATTGAAGTTCTGATCAGCTTGACCGTAACAAGGCAACGTCATAAAGAACGAAATACCTTTAGTCGTGAAGTCAGCAGGATCATCATGTTCTAGCGTTCCCGGCTGCATCATATTTGCAACGCTGAAAATAACCTTTGGTGCGTCTGTAGATTGTGCAAAGCAGTGGTAGATAGACATCTCACCATAAGTTAAACCGTTGTTCTCCATGCTACGGAAAAGTTCTGTACCCACAAATGGGATCTCTCCAGCACAGTGAACATTAAGAACGATAACTTCTAAGCCAAGTTCTTCATCTGGCTTCGCTTCTTCAACAGATGCACTTTGCGGAGTAACGACTTCTTTCGCAACAACTGGCTCTCTTTGAGTGAACGTTTCATTTGGAACGAGTGGCTCATCAACCGCCTCAGAAGACTCTTCAAACGAACCGTACTGCTCTTTAAAGCCTGCATGGTTTTCTTTTTGCTCGTCAGTCAACTCAAAGCTTGGAACTTCAGGCTCAACAACCTTCTCTTCCTCAATCACTTCAGGTTCACTTTCAACCTTAATTGGGTCTTCTACGCTGAAAGAAGGAAGATCATTCAATTCGATGTCGTCTTCGTGAGCTTCTTTCATTACTGGTGCTGTTAGTGGATCAGAGTCAATCAGCGGATCAGTCGCCGATGGTGAAACAGCAAAATCCGGCTCTTTACGCTCTTTTCGGATTATCTCAAAATCATCTTCTGGGGCGAATGAACGGTTTGGGATTGTTTCTGCTTGATCTAAGCTGTCGTTATCAAGCTTACCAAGCGGCTTATCTCCAAACTTTGCTTTCCCTTCTTTTTTACTCGTCCATAGGCCATGGAACAATAATGCGGCGATAGCTAATGCGCCAACAATAATGAGTACAAATCGCAATTCCTGCATTTTTCGCTCTCAGCTTTCTTAGTCAACTAGCTATAAACACGCTGTCACTAAGTTGGGTTAATTTGGCTAATCTCACTACTCTATCAAAAGTAGCCACTGTTTTAGAACAACTTAATACAATTAGTTCCTTACATGGTGTGATTTTCACCACGCTTTTTTCTTAATTTCGGTCGAGTACACTAGACGTGTTTGCTATTTAACCAAATTCACATGTGACCTAATTTAAATATGACTATAGAATCTGTTCCCCGCTCCGGCTTTGGCTATTTTATTTTTGGAATAAAAATCGCTTTGTCGCCGAGCATTCGTAAGTTCGTACTAATGCCACTTATCGCAAACGTGTTACTCGTTGGTGGTGCCTTGTTTTATATCTTCTCCAACCTAAACACTTGGATTGAAGGTTGGATTGGTGCATTGCCAAGTTTCTTGTCGTGGTTGTCATACATTTTATGGCCATTACTTGTGTTAACCGTCTTGGCCACTTTCTCGTATTTCTTTAGCACACTCGCTAACTTCATTGCAGCACCGTTCAACGGTTTACTCGCAGAAAAAGTTGAAGAGTTACTTATTGGTAAAAAAGTGAATGATGATGGTTTACTTGATGTCCTCAAAGATACCCCACGTATATTAGCGAGAGAATGGCGTAAGCTTGTCTACGTTCTGCCAAAAGCGATCGGTTTATTCCTACTTTTGTTAATTCCTGCACTAGGGCAAACCGTTGCACCGTTTTTATGGTTCATTTTCACAGCATGGATGTTAGCGATTCAATACGCCGACTACCCCTTCGACAACCATAAAATCAAGTTTGACGACATGAGAAACAATTTGAAACAAAAACAAGGCAAGAGCTACAGCTTTGGCGCACTTGTTTCCGTGTTCACAACGATTCCAATTTTAAACCTGATAGTAATGCCCGTTGCCGTTTGTGGCGCGACAGCAATGTGGGTTGCTGAGTTTAAAGACCAAGCTCTACGCTCACGTCTATAAGTCCTCGTCTCTAACCCTGCCTATACTTCCTAGTTTCGCCTATCTTTTTGAAGTTCTGATTTCAATAAAGATAGGCGTCAATTCTGCTACATATCTATATGATATAACTTTTTAATCCTTTTACCTTTTTTTCAACTTGTTTAATCTAAATTCAAGCTGAAAAAACATCGAAAGACACTAGACGGTAAAGTGATTGATATACTACGTTTAGTTCTGTCATTAAATGAAGGAATATCGCATGAGCAAGATCTACGAAGACAACACCCTAACGATTGGTAACACACCTCTAGTCCGCCTTAACAAAGTAAGCAAAGGCAACGTCCTAGCTAAGATCGAAGCTCGTAACCCAAGCTTCAGCGTTAAGTGTCGTATCGGTTCAAACATGATCTGGGAAGCAGAAAAAGCAGGTACGCTTAAGCCAGGTATCGAGCTTGTTGAACCTACCAGTGGTAACACAGGTGTTGCTCTTGCATTCGTAGCAGCAGCGCGCGGTTACAAACTAACGCTAACTATGCCTGAGTCAATGAGCCTAGAACGTCGTAAGCTGCTTAAAGCGCTTGGCGCAAATCTAGTGCTCACTGAAGCACCAAAAGGCATGAACGGCGCAATTGCAAAAGCTGAAGAGATTGTTGCTTCAGATCCAAGTAAATACCTATTACTACAACAGTTCAACAACCCAGCAAACCCACAGATTCACGAGCAGACGACTGGTCCTGAAATTTGGGAAGCAACAGACGGCGAAATCGACGTGTTTGTAGCGGGTGTTGGTACTGGCGGTACTATCACTGGTACAAGTCGTTACATTAAAGGTGAAAAAGGCAAAGCGATCACTTCTGTAGCGGTTGAGCCAGCAGAGTCTCCAGTGATTGCACAAGCACTTGCAGGCGAAGAAATCAAACCAGCGCCACACAAAATTCAAGGTATCGGTGCAGGTTTCATCCCTGGAAACCTAGATTTAGAGATTATTGACCGTGTTGAATCGGTAACTTCTGAAGAAGCGATTGAGATGGCTCAACGCCTAATGAAAGAAGAAGGTATTCTTGCAGGCATCTCATCTGGCGCGGCAGTTGTAGCAGCGAACAGAATCGCCGAACTACCTGAATTTGCAGGAAAAACCATCGTTACTGTACTACCAAGTTCAGGCGAGCGTTACCTAAGTACCGCGCTATTTGCTGGCATCTTTACGGAAAAAGAGAACCAACAATAATATGTGGTCAAATCAATTTTTCGTCCAAAAAAGCCCCGTTTAGGGGCTTTTTTGTTGATCCCTGCCCCACCTTTGGTAATATCGGGTCTGTTTTATTTTTCGCTTCAAAATAAAAGAAGCAATAAACAAATTCTGAAAGTCATGAGTACTCAACAAAAGACGACCATGGCTGGATAAAAATTTATAACCAGTCTAAGTTCTAACACGAACATGGCGTACTAGCCTCTAGCGCATTTGAGCTAAAGCAGTTAAGCTAATCTGGTTACAAACTTACAAAAAATAAATTAATTGGGGTATATAAAATGTACGAGAAGCAAGTAGAAATCACAGCAGAAAACGGTCTTCACACTCGTCCAGCTGCACAGTTCGTTAAAGAAGCAAAATCTTTCGACGCTGACATCACAGTGACTTCTAACGGCAAAAGCGCTAGCGCGAAAAGCCTGTTCAAACTACAAACTTTAGGCCTAGTAAAAGGTACTAACGTTACTATTTCAGCTGAAGGTCCTCAAGCTCAGCAAGCAGTAGACCACCTAGTTGCTCTTATGGATCAACTACACTAATACGGTCTCCTTCTTTCAAAGCCATTTTGCATAGCAAAGTGGCTTTGTTCGAAATAGATAGGAATAAGCGCGACATTAGTCGACGACTTAAAGTCACACACTCTCCCGTTTACAGTTGAACAACTAAGGTAAGGCTATGATTTCAGGCATCCTAGCATCTCCTGGTATTGCTTTCGGTAAAGCACTACTACTTCAAGAAGATGAAATTGTCCTAAACACTCAATCTATCTCAGACGATCAAGTTGAAGCAGAAGTTCAGCGTTTCTTTGACGCTCGTAACAAATCTTCTCAACAACTTGAAGTTGTAAAGCAAAAAGCACTTGAAACTTTTGGCGAAGAAAAAGAAGCAATCTTTGAAGGCCACATCATGCTGCTTGAAGATGAAGAGCTAGAAGAAGAGATTTTAGCACTCATCAAGAAAGACAAAATGCACGCAGACAACGCGATCCACACTGTGATCGAAGAGCAAGCTGTTGCACTAGAGTCTCTTGATGATGAGTACCTAAAAGAACGTGCAACTGATATCCGTGATATCGGTACTCGTTTCGTTAAAAATGCTCTAGGCATCAACATTGTATCTCTAGCAGATATCAATGAAGAAGTTATCCTAGTAGCTTACGACCTAACGCCATCTGAAACTGCACAAATCAACCTAGACTACGTTCTTGGTTTCGCTTGTGACATCGGCGGTCGTACATCTCATACTTCAATCATGGCACGTTCTCTAGAGCTTCCAGCTATCGTTGGTACTAACGATATCACTAAGCAAGTTAAGAACGGCGACATGCTTGTGCTAGACGCGATGAACAACAAGATCATCATCAACCCTTCAGATGCTGAATTAGCAGAAGCTAAAAAAATCAAAGAAGATTTCGAAGCAGAAGCGGTTGAACTAGCAAAACTAAAAGATTTACATGCTGAAACTCTAGACGGTCACCGTGTAGAAGTTTGTGGCAACATCGGTACAGTAAAAGACTGTGACGGTATCCTGCGTAACGGCGGTGAAGGCGTTGGTCTGTACCGTACTGAGTTCCTATTTATGGACCGTGACGCGCTTCCTACTGAAGAAGAGCAATACGTTGCTTACAAAGAAGTAGCAGAAGCAATGGAAGGTGAGTCAGTGATTATCCGTACTATGGATATCGGTGGCGATAAAGACCTACCATACATGGACCTTCCACAAGAGATGAACCCTTTCTTAGGCTGGCGTGCAGTACGTATCAGCTTGGATCGTCGTGAAATCCTACGTGACCAACTACGTGGCATCCTACGTGCATCTGCACACGGTAAACTACGTATCATGTTCCCAATGATCATTTCTGTTGAAGAGATCCGTGAACTGAAAAAAGCAATCGAAGAGTACAAAGTTGAACTTCGCGCTGAAGGCCTAGCTTTCGATGAAGAAATCGAAATCGGCGTAATGGTTGAGACTCCAGCAGCAGCTGCAATCGCACACCACCTAGCGAAAGAAGTATCTTTCTTCTCTATCGGTACTAACGACCTAACGCAATACACTCTTGCGGTAGACCGTGGTAACGAAATGATTTCTCACCTATACAACCCACTATCTCCTGCTGTTCTTACAGTAATCAAGCAAGTGATCGATGCATCACACGCTGAAGGTAAGTGGACTGGTATGTGTGGTGAGCTTGCTGGTGATGAGCGTGCAACGCTACTTCTTCTTGGCATGGGTCTAGATGAGTTCTCTATGAGCGGTATCTCTATCCCTAAAGTTAAGAAAGTAATCCGTAACTCTAACTTCGCTGAAGTTAAAGCTATGGCTGACGAAGCACTATCTCTACCTACAGCTGCAGAAATTGAAGCTTGCGTAGAAAAATTCATCGCTGAGAAAACTCAGTAATCGCCAAATGCTTAATAAAGTTAGACGGCTAAAAATAGTCGTCTAATTTGTTAGATTGGTATAGTATATTCTACAGAATAAAACTAAACGTTAGGAGCATGACACAATGGGTCTGTTTGACAAACTGAAAAAGCTTGTATCTGATGACAGCGCTGATGCTGGTGCAATCGAAATCATCGCACCTCTTTCTGGTGAAATCGTAAACATCGAAGACGTGCCAGATGTAGTTTTCGCTGAAAAAATCGTTGGTGACGGCATCGCTATCAAACCAGCTGGCGACAAAATGGTAGCTCCAGTTAACGGTACTATCGGTAAGATCTTCGAAACTAACCACGCATTCTCTATCGAGTCTGACGACGGTGTTGAGCTTTTCGTTCACTTCGGTATCGATACTGTTGAACTTAAAGGCGAAGGCTTCACTCGTGTAGCTGAAGAAGGTCAATCTGTTAAAGCTGGTGACACTATCATCACTTTCGACCTAGCGCTTCTAGAAGAGAAAGCGAAATCTACGCTTACTCCAGTTGTTATCTCTAACATGGACGAAATCAAGGAGCTGAACAAGCTTTCTGGTTCTGTAACTGTTGGCGAAACTCCAGTTCTTAAAGTAACTAAGTAATCTCGATTACTTATCAGCTTTAATTAAAACGCTACCTAAGGGTGGCGTTTTTTGTGCCTGTTATTTGGCTCGAGTTCCTTAAACAACAGTTCTGATTACTACTCCTCACCTCGCTGTAAACAATCCCTCAATAAGCCACAGTAATACCCAATTATTAATTACCAACGTAACCCTACTTTGTTATTAAACCACACAAAACACCACCCTTGGCGCAGGTCCCACACGTTAGATCACGCAGTATGTCTTTCGACCACAACAAGAACCCTAACATCTGACTTACTTCTCGATCAAAAGCAGATTCCTGATACCTTGTTCTACTCGGTTCTGGAATGACGAAAGATTGCTTCGATGTAGTAAGCGAGAAAATCACCACTTCCCAACTCCCATCATTCCCCCTACAGTGAGGAACGAACGTGATAGGGAATCTCGTTTTTGCTCCCGCTTACCAACATTGCACTTTTCCCAATACACCTTCACCAAATCGCAGGCAATAAAAAACCCAGCCGAAGCTGGGTCTGTTTAGCGCTCATCTCTCACCACGAGCTAATTTGTGGAAGCCTAACGTTAACGCTTATGATCAACCATGCTTATAGTCAACGTGGCCTTTCAATCGATTAACCTAGTAGGCTAAGTGCCGAGTTCGGAGCTTGCTTCGCTTGAGCAAGAATCGAGCTTGAAGCTTGAGAAAGGATCTGAGACTTAGTCATCTGAGTCGTTTCTTTCGCGAAATCGGTATCTTTAATACGGCTCTTAGATGCGTTAACGTTCTCGTTAATGTTGTCTAAGTTGCTGATAGCGTGGTCGAAACGGTTTTGGAAAGCACCTAGCTCAGCACGGTGGCTGTCTACATACTTAAGTGCCGCATCGATAACGGCTACAGACTCTTGTGCGCCACCAACTGATGTTACGTCGATAGTATCAACCGTTACGTCTTTGCCAGGTTGCATGCCTAGTTCACCAGCAAGGCTGCCAGAGAATGCCACTTCGCCTTCAACTTTGTTGTTACCAGTAAACATTTGTAGCTTACCATCTTCAGTTACAGACGCTTTCACAGAGTCTTGTTGACCGTTGATGTACGTTGCTAGCTCTTCGATATCGTCACCCGCTTTTGCGTTGATGTCGATTTCTTGTGCTTGACCGAAGTTATCAGTGAACGACAATTTTAGGTCGTTAGAGCCAGCTTGAACGTTCCAATCTTTGTCTTTCGCGTTCTCAGTTTGGTAGCTCTTACCACCCATCTGAGCATTATCAGAGCGCATGTCTTTCAGTTGAAGCATTACCGCTTCACCGTTATCTGCACCGATTTGGAATGATTTAGTACCGTGAGTACCGTTAAGCAGCTTGTTGCCACCAAAAGACGTCGTTTCCGCGATACGGTTTAGTTCATCGTTCAGTGCTGTTACTTCTTCTTGAATCGCTACACGCTCAGATTTTGAGTTTGAGCCGTTTGAAGATTGTAGAGACAAATCACGCATACGTTGCAGGATGTTAGTCGTCTCGTTCATTGCACCTTCAGCAGTTTGTGCAATCGAGATACCGTCGTTCGCGTTACGTACTGCAACATCAAGGCCGCGGCTCTGAACGTTCAAACGGTTAGAGATTTGTAGGCCCGCAGCGTCATCTTTTGCGCTGTTGATTTTTGAGCCTGAAGCTAGACGCTCCATTGATGTTTGTTGTGCGCTGTTTGCGTTGTTTAGGTAACGTTGCGCTGTCATCGCTGAAACGTTTGTATTTACATTCACTGCCATGGTGATTTCTCCAATTGATTTTCCGGTATAGCGGTTTCCGACGTCTCGGAAAACCAAGTAGTTATCTCTAAGTTACTTTTAATAACGGCGTGATTGGCGAAACCTTTAGGAAAAAAACAACAAAATTAAAGAAATAGCGATAAAGGAGAAGAAAGCGTGACTGGCAGTAAAATTATCAAAAAAAGATGAGAAAAACGCTAAAGTTGCCGAGAAGTCGGTCGAGCAATAATTTGTATTTTAATTAACCAAACAGACTGATTAAGCTGAAATACCTTTATAAGATTCGAGGTAATTCATTAACCTAATAACGTTAAAGCGAGATTCGGAGCTTGCTTGGCTTGAGCGAGTATCGTTGTGCTCACTTGCTGCAAAATTTGTTGCTTAAGCATTTGAGTGGTTTCTTTAGCGTAATCGGTATCTTTGATTCTGCTGTTTGATGTAGCCAAGTTCTCATGAACATTTTCGAGATTATTAATCGCATGATCAAAACGGTTTTGCATTGCGCCTAACTCAGAACGATGACTATCCACGTACTTCATTGCTGTATCTAAAATAGAAACTGCACGTTGCGCTCCACCCACATCGGTGACATTGATGTCATCGACAGATTCGTAATAACCCGCCGACATCGAAAGCTCACTGGCTAAAGAACCTGAAAAAGAGATCGTGCCCGCAGTATCTTCGCCAGACATATAGATCTGAAGTTGCCCGTCATCATTAACCGAAGCTGACACGAGATCCGTCTGACCATTGATGTAGGTCGCCAGCTCTTCAATATCATCGCCCGCTTTCGCGTTGATGGTGATCTCTTGTGGCTGACCAAAACGATCGGTAAACGACATCGTCATATCATTCTGGTTTGATTTCACTTCCCATGAATTACTAGCCATACCATTGGAGACATAGCTAAATCCACCCATGTTGATGTCATCGGTACGCATGCTTTTTAAGCCTATCTGCACCGCTTCGCCAGAACTGCCACCGATTTGAAAAGAGGTATGTCCAAAGCTGCCGTTGAGGAGTTTTTTACCACCGAATGAGGTGGTTTCTGCAATTCGATTCAGCTCGTCATTTAAGGCGGTGACTTCCTCTTGAATAGCGATTCGTTCCGATGAGCTATTCGACCCGTTACTCGCTTGTAGGGACAAATCTCTCATGCGCTGCATGATATTAGTGGTTTCATTCATTGCTCCTTCTGCCGTCTGCATAATGGAGATTCCGTCGTTAGCGTTTCGAACCGCGACATCAATGCCGCTCATCTGCGCTTCTAATCGATTCGAAATTTGTAAGCCAGCCGCATCGTCTTTTGCACTATTAATACGACTCCCTGAAGCTAAGCGCTCCAAAGATTGGTTCAGCATGTTGTTGGCATTCGACAGATTCCTCTGAGCCACCAGCGCTGAGACATTTGTATTAACAGTTATAGCCATAGACCTTCACTTACAAAAAGATGAATAAAACTCACGATTGCTCTTATATCGACCAATTCATCTAAAGCTTTAATAAAAAAGGAGCCCTGAGGCTCCCATTATTTATTCTATTTGAGGCGATTTACTTAACCGTTAATGCACTCAACATCTCAGTTGAAGGAGCAAAGTAGTAAGCGCCTGTCACCGCTTTAGTAAAACGAAGCAGTTGGTCTGTTTTACCATCTGTTACGCCATACATGCTCTCTAGCATCGCATCAAAGTTATGACGGACATTACAGTAAGCAATGAACAATAAGCCGTGGTCGCCCGTTGCTGTGCCGTAAGGCAGGCTGTGACGAACAATTTTAAGGCCCTTGCCTTCTTCTTTAATATCCACACGACCAACGTGAGACGCCGCAGGAACATCTTCTAGCTCGATTGAATCGGGCTTAGTACGACCCACGACTTTCTCTTGTGCTGATACATTCAATCGGTTCCAAGCAGGTAGGTTGTGCACAAAACGTTGCACCATCACATAGCTACCGCCAGCAAATTCACCTTCAGGCACAATCGCCACTTCAGCGCGCTGTGCGTCTTTCGGGTTTTCGGTGCCATCAACGAAGTCGGTCATGTCACGTGAATCTAGGAAACGGTAACCGTAGGTTTCATCAACTACTTCAACGTCTGCTGCTACTTCAGATAGCAATTTACGTAGGATGAAGAAGTGCAGATCGTGTCGATTTGAATGACAGTGAATCAGAACATCAGACAATGTGCTCGGTGCAGTGACATCACCTTCGCCAAGCGCAGGGAAATCAATGAGGTCAGACGGAGCAGCTTGCTCGAACTTATCCCAAAAAGCCTTTGAGAACGCAACTGACGCCGTTAAGTTCGCATCTGGTTGAGTTTGATTGAGCCCTTCGATTAGCGCAGGAATCTTTTGAATTTCTGCGAGTACATTAGTAGCGTTAGCATTCACTTTAAGTTGAACGTAAAGAGCGAAAGGCCCAGCTTCTGGCAAGATAGCACTTTGAACGTTAGGCTGCTCATTTGAGGAGTTAAGCATAGATTATTCCTTCCATTTTTAGCTTCTAAGTATAATTGTGAATAGGACAAATGTTTTGATGAGAATCAGTCTTCGTGCTCAACCACTTTAAAGCAATCCCTAGCGGCATGACTATTAGTTAGATAAAGCGCTAACCATAAGAGCAGCAATAGAGTAAGACCATTTGACCAACGGAACCATCCGTTATCCAAATAGATTAAATAAATCGTATGAGAGCCTTGTGCTAAAATAGCCGTCATAGTGACCCAACGCCCCCAAGATACGACTTTATTCAGGCGCTTTCTATCTGGAGATCTTAGCCCAAACAACCACATGAGTAACAAGCTAGGGATACTCAAAGCGATCCCTACATAAAACATATGATGATCTGGATAGATGATCTCGAGAATATCGGTTCCCGACTCTCTACTTGCACCTGCAACAATGAACACGACCAGCGCTTTCGCAAGAAACAGCCAACCCAACCATAATAGAATTGGGGCTTTTAAAAAGCCGTGCTTATCGTATTGTTCTATGGAGTACCGCACAAATCTCACTTTCACTTAGTTTCAAACCAACACTTTAACGCAAATCATTCATACTTAACTAGGTTTGCGTTATCTTATTGGTTAATCCGTTTTAATTATCGAACTCAGTATGAAAAAGAAAACTAGTACACCGTCTGTTGAATCTCAACAAGAAGCACTGAAGATAGCCAAAGCGACTCAAAAACCCGCTCAAACCAAAGAACAAACTAAATTGATTGCTCAGGGGATTGAGAAAGGCATTGCGCTCTATAAGAAACAGCAAAAAGAACGCAGTCGCCAAGCTGATAAAGCAAAGAAACGTGTACAGAAAGAGAAGCAGACTCAACAAGCGCACCAAGCTCAAGAGCAGGATATCAACACTAGCGTTGAAACCGCATCAAATCACGCCAATAAATTGCCGTGGCTACTATTGGTCGCTAGCTGGATAGGCTTCGCAATTTATTTGATGAAATAACAGGATAATCGTATGAAAAAGGAATTAGTCGCTTTGATTATAAGTGGTGCATTGCTAGGTTGCACGACACCGACATCAATGCCCCATAGCGAAGCTGACCAAGTAAAAATGGATTATCACGGACTGATTGATATCAACAAGTGCGATTACAAAGGGGAAGTCACTGGCAGCGAAGGCCACTGGTACAGCTATCTATTCTTCCCAAATGACACTCTGATTCAAGGCGCAATGAACGAGTTAAAATTCAACGCCATTGAATTAGGTGCAGACACCGTGATATTTACCCTTCCCCAAGACTTTGCCACTTCCGTGACCATGCTGGGCACAGCTTATTTGTGTAAGTAGATAGAAACGTAATTAGGTAGCTCAGCACTAAAATGAGCGAGATGCTACCACGACTACTTCTACTACAAAAAAGAAAGCCAGCTTTCGCTGGCTTATGCACTAAATCCAAGGCTTGTTGCTATATCGCCTTTACGCTGGATAACCCATTGACTGTCAAATGGCCCCCAGTCGGATAACTGGTAATAGCCATCATTATGACGTCGCCCATCTTGAACAAACATAAGTTCAATACCGATCCCCGGTAACGCCTTGAGTACATCTTGAATAGTACGACGAGGCCACCCCGTTTTTTCGATGAGTTTAGGCACATTTGGCCTATCAAGGCTTTCCACTAACAATGCTAAATATAGCCGCCTTGCAAAAACAGGACTCAACTCCATTGACACCTCCTATATATGTGCAGCTCAATTATTTCTTTTTTCGCTGACAACATGTTGAGGCTGATCAATAAGTCTCCAATAGTGACATTTTCTTACGCTTTTTTTCACTCTATGAAATATTCATCACTCTATTTTGTCTGAGTTGCTGCTTCCTGATAGGATTCAACTCATAACAATGAAATAAAATCACTCAAAGGAAGAATAATGACTATCACTATGTTTGGTATCCCAAATTGCGACACTATTAAAAAAGCAAAGAAATGGCTCGAAGCTGAAGGTATCGAGTTCGAATTTCACGATTATCGCAAACAAGGCATCAACACAGAGCTAGTAACAAACTTCTGTTCTGAGCTAGGTTGGGAGCTTGTGCTAAACAAACGTGGGACAACTTATCGCCAACTTCCTCAAGAGCAAAAAGACACGTTAACGGAAGAAAAAGCAGTGGCTTTGCTTGTTGAGCAACCAGCAATGATCAAGCGCCCAATCTTAAAAGTAGATGGTAAGCTTCACATCGGATTTAAAGCAGACCAATACGCGGCTATTTTTTCTTAGGCCGTTGTATTCACATAGATAAACAACTGGACGTTGATCATGAAATCAGCGTCCTAAACATTAATGACTAGACGTTTTATTTAAACAAGGAATTCAAGGATGACAGACAGCCCAACTTTGGCTCTGGCAAAAGACCTAATCAGCCGTCAATCGGTAACACCAGAAGATGCAGGTTGCCAAGACCTGATGATTGAACGCTTAAAAGCACTCGGTTTTGAAATCGAAGTCATGGTATTTGAAGATACTACGAACTTCTGGGCTCGTCGTGGTACCGAAGCGCCTCTATTTGCTTTTGCAGGCCACACTGACGTGGTTCCAGCTGGTCCAATCGAACAATGGAACACCAAGCCATTTGAGCCAACGATTGTTGATGGCTACTTACATGGTCGCGGCGCGGCAGATATGAAGGGCTCTCTGGCATCAATGATTGTGGCTGTAGAACAGTTCATTGCCAAACACCCAGATCACACTGGTTCAATCGGTTTCCTTATCACCTCTGATGAAGAAGGTCCTTTCATCAACGGTACGGTACGTGTTGTTGAAACGTTGATGGCGCGCGGTGAGAACATCGACATGTGTATTGTCGGTGAACCATCAAGCACTGAGTTTGTAGGTGATGTAGTGAAGAACGGTCGTCGTGGCTCTATCACAGGCGACCTAACGATTAAGGGTACACAAGGTCATGTTGCCTACCCTCACCTTGCGAATAACCCAGTACACAGCTCTCTGCTTGCAATCAACGAGTTGGCAACGACTGAGTGGGATAAAGGTAATGATTACTTCCCACCAACCAGTTTCCAAATCCCAAATGTAAGCGCGGGCACAGGGGCTTCAAACGTTATCCCCGGTGAGTTCAATGTTCAGTTTAACCTGCGTTTTAGTACCGAGTTAAGCAACGACATCATCGTTGAACGAATCACAACTACGCTAGATAAGTACGACTTCGAATACGACCTTAAATGGACATTCAATGGTGACCCGTTCTTAACAGACGCAGGCTCATTACTTGACGCTATTGTCGATGCAGTAGGCGACGTAAATGATGTTAAACCTGCGTTACTTACAACAGGTGGGACATCTGACGGACGCTTTATTGCACGCATGAAAGGGCAAGTCGTAGAACTAGGCCCTGTGAATGCAACTATTCACAAGGTTAACGAATGCGTGAAAGTGGCTGATTTAGAGAAGCTAACCGACATGTACGAAAAAACATTAGTGAACCTGTTCGCTAAATAGTTCTTTTATCAGCGATTCATAGCATCTAATTCTTGAGAGGCACGTTATGACACCAGAGCAGCTAACCGGACAATCAGATTCTCACCTAGAACCTAACCTGATTGGCACCAAAACCTTCTTGGTTCACAGTGACGTCAAAGGTGACCTAAACAATTTGATTGAAGCTGCTCAACTCGCTGGTTTTAAAATGGAGATTGCCAGTGGTTTTCGCGACTATGAAAGGCAATCTCTGATTTGGAACCGTAAGTTTTCTGGTGACGCTCCAATATTAGATTCAGAAAGCCAACCACTTGATGCTTCAACACTCAGTGAGCACCAAAAACTGTCAGCCATTCTTAGGTGGTCTGCCCTTCCCGGTGCGAGCCGTCACCATTGGGGCTGTGACTTTGATGTCTTTGCTCGAAACAACTTACCAGAAGGTACACAGCTGCAATTAGAGCCATGGGAATACCTTACTGGCCACCAGCAAGCATTTTACCAATGGTTGTCTGTTCATGCTTCACAGTTTGGGTTCTTTTTTCCTTATAGCGAAGACCTTGGTGGTGTGGCGATCGAACCATGGCATATCAGCCATCGTAAAGTATCGGAGTCGTGTTTATCACAGTTATCTCCGACTTTACTTGGCAAGCAACTCCAATCTAAGCCAATATTAGGGTATGAGATTATTATGGAGCAGCTAGACGAGATCTACGCACGCTTCGTAGCGAACATCAGCCATTAGGAGCGCTTATGTTAGAGTGGCTTACAAACCCTTGGGTTATCATCATCATCGTAGTTAGCGTTGTGGTGGGTAACATCGCAGCTCTCAAACAGACCGCAAATATGGATCTGACGGGTCGTGGTAAAACAGAGCGAGACTTAGATAAGCTCAATCGCTTGGATAAACAGAATCAAGAGAAAGCTGAAAAAGAAGAATCCAAAGACAGTAAAGACGCATAGCTTTTTTCTTTGGCTAATCCGCTTGATAGACCAATAGTCTGATAACAACGAATACAAAAAAAGAGGACACAATGTGTCCTCTTTTTTATTGGCCTTAGCTAGTCACAGAGCTGATTGAACCCAGCTCTGTGACTGCTTAAGTGCTACTACTCAGCTTTCGCTTCTTTGTCATTTTTGGTCTGGTCAGCAATATGCGCTAGTACCGGAACCATTGACTTAAGCAGCTCTTCTTCTACTGGCTTACCTGATGCATCCGTTACGTTAATCGACGTACGGTTACCAAGATCACCAAATAGGAAGTTGTAAGTGCCTGGCGCTAAATCGATAGGCTGTAGGCCAATTTCTTCCCAGAACTCATCATCTGGTGCTGCGTACTTCGCCTTCACCGTACCCTGAGATTGATTGCGTTCTTCAAGCTCAAAGCCCATAGCAGGCAACAAGTTAGGCAGGCGCTGCCAGAATACATTGTATGGTGTACGAGCAATAATCACAGGGAAACCACTGCGGTCCGCACCCATTGAGATTGGGATTCGCTTCACCAACTCTTGCGCTTTCAGCGCTGCTTCAGCACGAAGGTTTTCATCGTACTTAGCCATAACTAGATTAGTCAGGAACGCGTTGTAACGCTCTTTATTGGTTGCCGTTACCGGTTTCTCTTCAGTACCTTCACGCCAATCAATCAGGTTAATCTTGAAGCCGTGACGGTTGTTCGCTTGGAAACGAGACATAGAGTAGCGGCTGCCAATCTCTACGTCTTCATCTTCAGAAACCCAAGTTACCCAATCAGTCTCAATCTCATTCTCTGATTGCTCACGAATACCAATGCCACGCTGAGCCAGCATATCTACAGCCGTTTGCCACACTCTGTCAGCCTCTTCAGCACGAAGAAGCCATAGTGTCACTTCACCATTTTGACGCTCAGCACGAGCACCAGGAATCAATTCAAGAACCTGTTGCGGTGGACGAATATCCACTTCACGGCCAATACCACCGCTGAACTCACCGCTTGGGATGTCAAAGTTTGGGTAGAACTGAGGCTGAGCATCTTCAGGCAATTGCCATTGTGAAAACTCAGGTGTTTCTAAGTATTCGAAATCATCTTTGGCTTGACGACGTTGAGTCGGGCTGCCAGAACATGCTGTAAGAACGAAAACAGCCAGTGACCCAATCACTAGCTGGTGAGAATACTTCATTTATACTCCTAAATGCCGAAGGTTCGCTTCGGCATCACTTCATACGTTTTTAGTAAATACACGCTTCAGTCATTGCTTGAGCAACAACAGGTTGAGCTGGTTCTGACAGTTCAGTCAGAGGCAGACGTAAGCCACCTTCAGCAATCAGACCCATTTTATGAACCGCCCATTTTACGGGAATAGGGTTAGACTCAACGAACAAATTCTTATGTAGAGGCATCAAGCGCTCATTGATCGCTTCTGCTTCTTCAAACTTACCTTCTTTCGCAAGTTTGAACATAGTAGCCATATCCGCCGCTGCAACGTTATTCGTTACAGAAATCACGCCATCACCACCACGCTTAACAAATTCTAGACCTGTTAAGTCATCACCACTTAGTAAGATAAAATCTTCGCCACAAAGTTCACGGTGAATTGCAATTCTGTCGAGATCACCCGTCGCATCTTTAAGTGCAACGATGTTTTCGATTTCAGAAAGGCGAGCAACAGTCTCTGGTAATAGGTCTACGGCAGTACGACCCGGTACATTGTATAGGATTTGAGGAACGTCACTTACTTCAGCAATCGCTTTGTAGTGTTGGTACAAACCTTCTTGAGTCGGTTTGTTGTAGTAAGGCGTTACACTAAGGCAACCCGCAATACCAGAACCGTTCAATAAACGACTGAATAGCACTGACTCGTGCGTAGCATTAGCGCCTGTACCTGCGATAACTGGGATACGACCATCAGCAAATTCAACGATCTTATTGACGACTTTGACATGCTCTTCAATAGTGAGTGTTGAAGACTCACCTGTTGTGCCAACCGCAACCAGACCATCACTACCTGCAGCAACATGGTGCTCAACTAACTTTTTAAGGCTGTCGAAATCCACTTCACCATCTGTATTAAATGGCGTAACTAGCGCAACGATACTTCCTGAAAACATGTCTATCTCCCTTAATTTATTCTTTTTGCATGTTACTGTAAGCCAATCAATAAACACAAGACATTAAAGTGGCTTAGCGGCAACATCTGCAGTAAATATTGTCGTATGTTTGAGGTAAAACGACTTCTAACGGTGGTTCTACCTAGAATTTTGGTAACCTGCGCTCAATCTAGCGGATAGCACATCATTGGATGTCAGCAACAAGTAAGCTGTACTCTCACCACTCTATCTCATTTTTAACACTCTCAATATTCTTATCATTGGTTACATGTTAGAAGCAAGAAGCCTCATAAAAAGCCCCGTACGCACGCTTATTCCACGAGCTAACTGTGCTAACATGCATGAATCAATGGAATATAAAGAGACGTGATTTTATGACTCAACATCTAGTAATCACAGCTGTGGGCACTGATCGCCCAGGTGTATGCAACCAAGTGGTTCATTTAGTCACCCAATCAGGCTGTAACATTATTGATAGCCGTATCGCTCTGTTTGGCGAAGAATTTACGCTTATCATGCTGCTGTCTGGAAAGGCAAATAACATTACCCGCGTTGAAACCACCCTGCCCTTGCTTGGCCAAGAGCACGACTTGATTACGATTATGAAGCGAACCTCACCTCATGATGTTATTGAGAACTCTTACACAGTAGAGGTGTTCGTTGAGTCAGACGATAAAATCGGCCTTACTGAACAGTTTACCCAGTTCTTCGCAGACCGAAATATCGGCCTCGATTCGTTAAGTGCACGAACCATCAATAAGTCTAAGGTTCAACTCGACAACGACCAATTCCATATCTCTATTACCGCTTCTGTACAATCAGAATGTAACTTGATGCAGCTACAAGAAGAATTCAACTCGCTGTGTCAGAGCCTATCAGTCCAAGGCTCGCTCAACTTTATTAAAAACAGTCTTTAAAAAGGAAATGTCATGAATACGCTAACGGCTGGTGTTCCAGCACCTGCTTTTTCGCTTCCAGATCAAGATGGCAATATCGTATCTCTTGGTGACTTCAAAGGTAAAAAAGTACTTTTCTACTTCTACCCAAAAGCAATGACTCCAGGTTGTATTGTGCAAGCAGAAGGCCTGCGTGATATCAAAGCACAGCTTGATGACCTCAATGTGGTTGTTCTGGGTGTCAGCATCGACCCAGTCAAACGCCTACCAAACTTCGTTGCGAAGAAATCTCTAAACTTCACACTGCTATCTGACGAAGACCACAGTGTTGCTGAGCAGTTCGGTGTTTGGGGCGAGAAGAAATTTACCCTTAGAAAATTTCAATGACAGAAAACCTTGATGAGTTTTCATGACAAATCTATCTTTGATATGTGGGTAACATATCGAGGGTTGTTTTGTGATAGAAACACATGAAGAAAAATGTTCCGAAGTTTATCATGACTACCGACTGCTTTCCGTCGAGGTCGATACATTAGCAAAGCTAAGAATTTCTACGAATATCAATACTGAATCTGGAGAGGTGACGCACTCTCCTTACCTTTCCCCTTCCAAACTGGAATCGCGCATAAAGAAAACCGATATCATCGTTGCCCCTGACGGTAGAGTGGTTTATCCACAATCTCTTTACCTAGTATCTAAATTGCGTGGTGAAGCGGCTGTAAAAGACACAGGTTCAATCGCAAAAGGTTTGCTGGCTTTCACTCGTTATTTGGATTCGACTCACCACTCTCAAGTTGATGAAGATGACATTGAAATACCATGTGAATACCTAACGTATAAAACCCTATCGAAGTATGAAGAAGAAGGGGCTCCTTGGCGGTTTGCTGAGTTTCTACTTGCAAACTGTAATAATATTGATGGCGCTAACGGTGATGAGGCTTTTAGTTTATCTACCGCTAGAAGCTATATAGGGGCTGTTATCGGATTCTATAAGTGGATGCAAAAATACGGCTACATAAAAAATGACGAGGAAAATGTTGTTACACACTATACAACTAGTACTGCGCATCAAAAGTTAAACCACCACGATATGTTGGCTCACACAAAATCTGGCTCTGAGCGTTCTTATGAAACCTCCAATATCATGAAAAGGTTTCCTAAAACAGAGAACACGCCCGCCCATAAAAAGCTCAAGCCCATGCATCCCGAACACAAAGCCTTATTTAATGAACATATAACGTCACTTCCAAAAACGACAAAACTCATCTTTCGCCTATGTGTCGAAGCAGGAATTAGAATAGATGAGGCCATTCACTTCCCCGCTCACGATATCGGAAACGCTGACTACAGTGATTTAGATGCTGTACCAGTCAAAATTACTCGAACAAAAGGCAGTAAGCCTCGAACTGTAGAAATCCCAATTGAATTGTACGAAGAGCTAGAGATACACAAAGAAAGTCATACGCGGATTAAAAACCTAAACAAGCGCAATGAGCTTATTCAATCAGGCAGCGAGATGGATGCCGTTGAGTATCTATTTATCTCAAACAAAGGTGTGCCTTACTCAGCCAGTACTTTAGAAACGCACTTTTCAAACCTTAGAAAGCAGATTCGCGAAGTGGACTCTTCTTGGTATTACCGAATTCATGATTTACGTTCTACCTTTGCTACTCACTGGCTTTGGGAGGAGTCAAAAGAGCGAAATGTTAGCTATGACTACCTGATGAGTGAGTTAGCGTATTTGATGGGACACGCCAGTACATCGACCACCGAAAAGTACATTCAGTACATGAATAAGCTTGACGACCAAATCAAAACGGCTAAAGCCAAAAATCGCAAAATAAACGGAGGTTGGTCGTAATGGCGAAAAGTAAGATCGCAAGACAATCCAAGTCCGTTAAACGTGTGCGAAATAGTCAAAATGTCGTGATGTTGAACCTGACGATTCCTTATAAAAATAATAGATTAACTAAACCTAAACCGTTTGATATTTCTCATTTATTACATTTAGGGTGTAGCAAAGAAAGTGCAAAAATAGAAAGTCGAACAGTATTTATTCGGCGCTTTTGCGAGAAAGCCAACCAATATGTCAGTAATGGAAACTCAGCATGCACAATCACAGCAATATACGAAAGTTTGCGCTCCTACATTGTCTTTTGTGATGCTGTAAATGTCGCCCCTTTTACAGAAAGTGGGTATCTAAAGTTTGCTGGCAACGATGGCGAGTTAAGGCATCGTTGCAAGATGTTTAGTCCTTCAATGCGCCTATGGGAATACAATCATGGTGATGAATTAGGCACTAAAGAGTCGACAGCTTCGACCGTGCTTTCAACACTTCGCATAGCTCTCGATTGGTGCGGCTTGCCGGCTTCCTGTTGGATTTTGCTTCACCGAGGGTTTACAGGAGAAAGAACGCCACACAAAGGATATTCAGAGGAAGAAGAAGCACTGCTTGTGACACGTTTGGAGAGGCTATTCTTTACTCTTGCGCCTCAGCTTATCGCAGCCAAAGAAAACAATACACCTCTGCCAGAGGCACTTCCTGTTATTATTGCCTGTAGCAAATATGAGGAAGTTGTTTCAATCCCAACATCATTGGATACACAAACTACAGGACACAGTAAAAGTGGCACGGCTGTTAATGCTGGAGCAGCCTTTAACCTTGCAATGGGCGCAGCATATCATTTGATGTGCTATTTCACTTCACTGAATGACACCAACATTCGAAACATTGCCCATCCGATTAAGGTTCACACAGAAACTCGAGACAAGAGCCTACAAATTGTGAGGGTCTCAAGTCATAAGCCTAGAGCGAACAAAGAGGTCGATGCGTTATTGGTAGGTGAACAATTTGAAGTTGATAAGCGTGACGGTGTGAAGTTTATCCGCTTACTCGAACGACTATCTAAACTGTATGGCAACGGTGACGATGGCTCTAGGTTAATATTTACTATCAATAACAAAGCTGGTGTAAGTGATACTATTAGCTTGCAAGAAATAAATAAAAGGCTTGTGAATCAACTGCACCTATTATCTCCGCATCGGGCTGGCAACTTACCCTGGTTTAAGGAGCTGTTTTACGCCCACCGAAACCAACAAGCAATCACGTTAAAGAAAGTGGTTAATCACTTGGGTCGCTCGCTTGTCCACAAAGAAGTACAGGCAATCTCCAAATCCAATGCAACGCAAGGGGCAACCAATAGCGCTTACTGTATTTTATCTTGCTACACGGACTTACCACTCAAAGGTATTTTACTCCCACTAACGTACTCTGAGAGAGATAGTAATGGCAATATTACTGTTTCTTTTAACTATAGAGATGGAGTGAGTAGCTCCTTTAAAGTACCGGCTTCAGATTTAAAGTTAATCAAAGATATTGAGCAATATGCTACTGAGAAAGCAAACAAGCAGGCGAAGAAATATGAACGACTGCTTTTAACGAGAAGCGGCAAAAACATCCCTAATGATTGGGAAGGTATCAGCCCTATTTCATCTGCGTTAATGAGCAAGTGGTCTGTCGAGTCAAACCATTACTACATTTCTCTTCAATCGAGTCGCTGGCGAGAAATGACCAGTAATCAAGCCTATGCCGAGGGGGGCTTCAAGAGGCTCAAAACATACTCCAAAATACCAAGGAAACATTAGAGAAATGTTACCTTAACGAGCACCCATTAGTTAATAAAGTCATCTTGTCTCAAAGTATAGAGGTCATTGAAAACCTTGATGAGGACACGAGCTTAGAGCAAGCAAAAGATATTGTGGTGAACAAGCGTGGTATTCCAATGTTATCACTCGATGAGGAGAAGAAGATGCGCGAGGAAGGTAACGTTAAAATTAACCCCAACGGACTTATTTGTAATGGAAAACAAGTCATGCGTGAAGGCAAAAACACGCAGCGAGAAACCAACTATGCTCTAGGCATAAACTTGCCGTGTGCTGAATTTGATATGTGTTATAAGTGCCAATCAGCCAAAGCGGTAGATGACATTGATGCTATTTATAAGCTCATGTCATACATAGATGTTCTCAAAGAAACCCTTGATATGTACCCTGATTCTACAGGTAATATCCATGAAAAAATTGAACAGTTTGAGTATGCGCTAGATGGAGCGAGTGAAGATGTTTTTGACGGGGCTATGTCGCGATTTAATACACAAGGTAGACACCCAAGAGTCTCTATCGACCACGCGCTTTTATCATTATAGTTACGGAGGCTCACATGATAAAACTCACTGATCCAGAGCACCAAGACAAGCTTCTTAAAGCACAAGAAAATGTTGGCGCTCATGTAAATTACTTAATGGATGTACTAAAGCCAGCTATTGAGCGTGGCGATTGGGACGAACTTGAAAGCATTGATATAGGCTTTACTGTTACGGGTGAATCATTAGGCAAAATTGGCGATGATGACGCTTGGAGAGAACTACAGCCTTATTTTGAGTCAAAAGTAAAGAAAGCCAAAACCATAGATTTTACACTCGATGGTAGAGTCATTGAGCGTAACCTAAAAAATCAGCTTAAAACCCTCTTACTTAAAATGATGTGGCTATCACCCCATGACCATTCGTTTGGCACTCTTCGGGAGGCATTAAGTGACCTAAAGAAAGTCATCGCCCCACTTTTAAATGAAGGGTTTAATACGCTGTCTGCTTTGGACTTTGACCGACTCGAAACTTGGGCACTAACCGGCTATACCGACATCGATTTTGAAAGAGAACCAATTTACACGGCATTAAATCGCCTTAATAAAGAAGCAAAAGGCTTACCATTTGAAGTTAACCTAAATAAAAGGCTTAACGCCTCTGACTTTGGCTTAGTAATCAAAGACGCGAAGCAATTTACCGTCATTCCACAGAGGCTTTACTATCTGGGTCTTCAAAGATCGGAAGCTCTCATTAGTGAAGCTTATGCCCTTCGTGATGAGCTAGAGCGATTGGCAGAATACATCACCACCTACTTTGATAAGGTGTATGAAGGTTATGCTAAGTACCTTGTCAGTGATGACTCGCGCTCTAAAAACGGTGAGATTCAATGGTATTTAGGTAAATCAAGCAGAGTAAATAAACAACGTACACTTGCTTTTCAACAGGCCTTTTCAGCACTTGATTCTCCAAATGAAGAAGAAGCACTTACTGTCATACGCATTCATAAACCAGAGATAATGTACAGGTGCATCGACAAGTCCCATACCGAACTCAAGCTCACGATTGGGCAATGGACAATCACCAATCTCAGAGAGGCTCGATCGCTTTTTAAAAATCTCAATGGCTGCTGCCTGTGGGGCTTAATGGCTCGAACAGGAATGAGAGCCGATGAAATGTATCACCTAAACACAGCTCAAGGCTGTACGACTGAGATAATAAAAAGACAGAAGATACACGTTATCCATGCGAGCCTCTCAAAGACAACTAAAGGTTCTCAATCAAAGCAAGATGAGTTTGTCACCACCGAAATAGGCATGAAGGCATATGAAGTTCTTCAAGCGCTACACTCACCACTAAGAAAGTTGCACCCTAACTCTCAATCCTTTTTCCATAAAACAAAAGAGGATTTTAGTGAAATAACTAAATATCAACTTGGGAAACATTCTCAAGCTTGGTTTAAAAGTACTATGGGCGAAGAGCTTGCGCTCACCAATGAAGACGTTGTTGACCTAAAAACATCTGACCCAAACTTATCGTTTAAAGTGGGCAGGAATTATGAATTTACAGGGCATCAACTTCGACGCTCTTTTGCTTACTACCTAATTGGGTACGAGCTTTGTAATTTTCCGCAACTCAAACAACAGTTTAGTCATGTCTCTATGGCAATGACTCGGCATTACGCAAAAAACGCCAGTAAATTCCAAAAAATCCGACAAAAGAAAAAGACACTTGCTCACGAAATTGATGAGGAAAGAATTGACCAGAAAGCCAGAATTTATTTGAGCATCTATCAGAAACTGGCAAACAAGGAGCGAGTTGCCGGAGGCAAAGGCAAAGAGTTTGCTAAGAACATGATAAAAACAGACCGTAACTTATTCAAGGATAAGGTGGACAATGACATGCTTTCTCTAAGCTATTGGAAAAAGAAAATTCGAACTCAAAGTCGCCACATTCATGCCGTTGCGCCTGGGGTATATTGCACTTCGACCACCTGCGGTTTAAGAACGCTCGTGAACCTAATGGAATGTGTAGATTGCAAGAATGACTACATCGTGGATGCCGTATTTGCTGAAGCAAAGCGTAAAGAAGCTGAAATTCACATGCTTTACGATATCGAAAATAATGAACTCACCCCTCAAACTGCCTCTGAATCTTACATTAAAATTCAAGCTGCAGAACGTATTATGAGTGATTTAGGTATCGACTATGAACCTGTTGTTTTCCCTAATGAAGTTACGGAAATACTCATCCCATTTGGAGTGGTTTCATAATGTCACAGACAACAAAAAAGAAACTCATTGACGCATTAGAAAGGCTGCTGAGCGGTGATGTGGCAAAATTATCATCGAGAGAGCTGCGTAATAAGGCGCGAAAAGGCAAACTCAAAATCAACAACAGTAGCGTTGAGAAAGAAGCGGGGCTTTCTGCTGGCGCACTCAGAAGGCACAGCGATGTCGTTCTGATGATAAAAAGCAAATCATTAGAAGTACAAGTTGCTCAAGATGAGAATACAGACTCCCCTATTGAAGTGCTTCAAAAGGAAATAAAGGCACTCAAAGGTGAGCGAACGCAAGCCAACAAGAAGAAAAAAGAGTATTACGATGAGGCTCAAAGCCATAAAGAGGCATTAGCTGTTCAAGCTGCCACCCATATAAAGGTAGTTCAAGAACTAATGGAAATGCTACATGAAAGTCAGCGCGAGAAAGCGATGGATAAGGTGGTTAATACCAGACCAAATAACATCGTTGATGGTAATTTTAGAAAGTAACTGAGCCTCATTTTAAGTTACCACTAGACAGCACTAGCAAGCATAGATAAAACTAGACGTTAAAATAAAAAGAAAGCTCGATTTAGAGTAAAGTTAAAGAAAGTAAGGATAACCTATGGCTATCGAAGCAGGACAAACCGCTCCAGATTTCACATTAAACGACCAAGACAACAACCCAGTAACCCTCTCTGAGCTGAAAGGAAAGAAGGTTTTACTCTACTTCTACCCACGCGCTTCAACGCCTGGCTGTACTGTCCAAGCTCAAGGGCTTCGTGATACTAAGGCTGAGCTAGATGCTCATAATGTTGTTGTATTGGGTCTAAGCCCTGACACACCTAAGAAGCTGACTAATTTTATCAATAAGCAAGAGCTCAACTTTACACTCCTCGCAGATGAAGAGCACGCAGTTTGTGAGAAGTACGGTGTGTGGCAACTAAAGAAGTTTATGGGCCGTGAGAATATGGGCGTTGTAAGAACAAGCTTCTTGATTGACGAGTCAGGTAACCTCGAACACGTATTCAACAAGTTCAAGACCAAAGATCATCATGAAGTTGTATTGGATTATCTAAACAGCAAGTAGCCAATTCAAGCTCTAGCCGGCACACTCTAGTAGGGGCTACCAAGCCCCTACTCAAACAAATACTTCTAAAACCCAACAAACGTGTCACTGATAGCGGTAGGCGTTCCAAGCAACTCATCCGCATCACTTATGGTGTCGTACTGAGTTCGCCAGATTACGCTTTTTTCACAGCCAACTCTTAAACACCATCCACAATGTACTCATCTAAGGTGAATTCAATAAGCTCAACTTGACTAGGGGTAAACTCGCTCGAAATACTTGATCTTTCTGAAGCGACGAGTTTTGTTCTTGTATGTGTTTCCCTAGCATAAGTGACAGAACGTCGCTAATGTTCAAATATTCACATTACTCAATTTTTGTAAGCGTTCCCCGCACAGCTCTCATCTGAATTAGGCGCAAAAAATTCTCCCAAGAATCACTCATAGATAACAGCTCTTCTATGTCGACTCTGTCGATGGTTTTCCCTGTTAATGACTTAAGTGCGCTTAAGCTAGCTGACGAAACCTCATCACTGGTGATGTCTGGTAACGTAATTGTCTCAACACCCTTTAACCTATCGAGAAACTTAGTTCCTTCATTTGTGAGAAGTAACGGTTTTATTTGGGCTCTTTTAGCAGTGTAGTCCAACCAGAACGTCAGATAATCAGGAACAAAACCATTCAAACGAAAGCAGAGTAAAACTTTTTCATCTAATAATGACAGGAGGTTACCACAGTCATACAGCCCAATATCAATCTTTCCATGGTTCTTTAGCTGGTTTAAAAAAATTCTCGACGAGACTCTTTTTGAGTATGTATGTACTTTAGAGTTGTTACTTTATCTTTTAGAGCGTAGCGATAAATCGTATCAATACACTGTTCAATATTCGAACCATCTAGCTCTATGGATAGACATGTTATCCCTAATTGCTTTTCTAATAACAATTCAAAATCTGGGTAAAACGTACCGTTCCAATCGCTCACCTGGCAATGCAAGGGGGTATATGACTTTTGATTAGCCCACAAATGTAGTGGTTGAATGACGGTTGAGGGAATCCAGAAAATCATTGTTTATCCTTTAGTTATCAACCAGAACAAGAAGTTATGCTAGCAAAGCAAGCACTCCTAACTTAATGTACCTTAGGGTTCCATTTTTTATATGGCTATACCTTAGGTCATCTTAACATCTCATTAAGTAAGTGATTATTGTTTCATTAATAACAGCGCCCTCTTTATTCATGCTATTCCTGAACCATTTAGTAAAATGACGTCTAACTAAAACAAAACTCTTTGGGGAGGGTTACAACTCCAATTAAGACCAATTTGATATCACTTTTGGGTAGAAGCTTAAATCTGGACAAATTTGATATCACTTTTGGGTAGAAGCTTAAATCTAGACAAATTTGATATCACTTTTGGGTAGAAGCTTGAATCTGGACAAATTTGATATCACTTTTAGATAGGGAGTCTTGCTCGTATTGTAACTTTGGGGCAAATGACAAACTCTGCATCTTGTTGTTTGGTACCCAGGCCTAGACTTAGAATTCAAACCTTTTCCGGTGCCAAACGCTATGGAGGCTTTATCTATCGTAGTTGGTTAGTCCATGCGTTTGGTATCAATATGCCAACACCTCAAGCTTTGACAATATTACAACACCCTTAGAAGTGGTTATTGAGCACGGGAAAGAGTATCTAGTTCAGTACCTAGATCATAAAAGGCTTGGTGGGTATGAATAGGCTCTACTACGAATACTAGTTTTTACTAGCAAGTTGTTGACCAATTATGTACTCGCTGCAAAGTGAGCCGACAAGCATCAACCTCGAGGTGTTTTAAAAAATATGTTTTGGTTGATAAGCTCTGACTCCGATTTCAGGCTCTAACGCTAATTTGCTAGACTAAGTAAGACTCTACATAAAGGTGGATGAATGAACTACTTTGCGGAGGACCCCTTCTAGGTAATGTAAGCCTGGAGGGCAAATGAAAAAACTAAAGCAACAGTACCGAAGCCATATCAAAGCTAATGGCCGTATTATATGGGATGTGTATCCTTGTGTTCGTAGTGGGACTCATAAGCACTTTTCAACTAAGCAGGAAAAGAGTTACTTTTTCCTTCATGAAGTTGAGTATCGTGAGTACCCAATCAAACTGCGAGCGGCTAGAGGGAAAATACTGGCCAATCCTTGGGATGATTATCCTGCTGCATACGTATATGACGTTGCTAAGTGCTGGAAGCATAATTCGAAAAGACGTCATCAGTACTACAAATAACTATTATTAAGCCTCGCGAATGCGAGGCTTATTTCTATCCGTCGATATAATTATTTGAATTAGTCTGAACGTAATCTGTTAGTTGTAGTCTTCAACTTCACTTCATTTAATGCACAATGTCAGCTAAAAACCGTTCCTGATGCTAGTTGCTTTCTAGTTTCAAGTTAGATGGATTTGGTACATGCTTTGTCCATCGGCTATTGGTTTCCAGTACCAAGTTGCTAACAGTTAAAGCTAGCAGCTCACTTGCTTTGCTTTCATCTAATCCAGTGTAATCTGCCACATTGAAATCAAAGTGGGTAATCTGTACTTCAATTTGTCTCTGGGTATTCCGATAAATTGACCATAGCTCTTGTGGTTTACGTAGTTGTAGCCATGCCGTACAGAATGCCGCTATAGCCGACAAGATAGATGGCAGCACTTTCGCATAAAAAACACCCTCACCTAAACCAACCAGAAGAGGAGCGGATAGCGTACCAAGCATAATAATTCTAAAACACCAAAGTGACTCTTGCTTATTGTGATCTGCTTTCTTCTTAAAGTGTTCCACTTGTTCTGAACTGTATTCTCGAGCTGACATTTTTCACACTACCTGATTAATATCTATTTGAAACAATATAGTTGATCTCGCGTAACTGCTTATTGTTAGGAAATTCTTCGATTAATACTTCTAATAAGTCGATTAAACCTCCGCTTAAAGCCCCTTTTTCTGCTTCGTTTGCAGCATGAAACCACTTATCTAACTCTGTTCCATGGCTTTTTAGTCTACTGGGTCTGCCGCCAGCTTTCTGCCAAATTGAGTCAAGCCTATCATAAGCAAGATCTGCGCTGACTTCTGAAAACTTCCTAATGATCTCACTTTGGTGAGGCTGAGTTGAAGTATCGGTATAAAGTGAATACCAAAGCCTATTAGTAGAATTTAAAAGTTCGGAACAAGTTTCTATTGTTGACTTAAAATTTGGGGTTTCTGCCAGCCATCCATAACTACTTTGGTATAAGCCATTCGCAACGTTTTTCCAGCGCTTTTCTAATATTATATTCCCAAGCATATGGGCATGAGCACTAGAAGTTCTAGAGTGAACTTTCTTAACCCAACGTAAAACATCTTCTTCCCGGTGAGAAATCGATTGTGATAAGTACGAGAGAATAAAAGCAGGTTCGATATAATTCCCAGTCATGTGGGCTTTAAGCTCATTGATAAGATAAGGTTCGGCGTCACTTAAGTGCTGTAAAGCCTGAGGGGTAGTCACAACTTTTTTAGTCATATCTTTTGCTAGAATATTACTTCTTGTTGCGTCGAGCTGAGACCAAACCTTAACTCTATCTGTACTTGATAATAGATACTCCGAAATTTCCTTAGATATTCGCTCAAAAATCCCAGGTAAAATATTAGTTTGAAGACAACCACAGAGCTTTGCTAGAAAAGTCTCTGTTTCTATGTTTGGAGGGTAAAAAACCCCACCTATGTCTAACTGTTTTTGCCACATTTGAAACGCATTCTCTTCTGCAATGTCAATGTAGTTGAGAAGAGTTGGCTCTTTTAGGGATCGTTCAGCTAATAAATCAACGAATGGAGAAAAAGCACTATCCCTGAGTAGATTAATTGCATGCCTGTGGGACAAACTTTGAGCTATGAATGGTAAACCTTCTATCCAATTAGGCATGGAATTGCGTTGTTTATTGTAAACCTGCTCTTCATCATATAGGTTAAAAACAGTCCAAGCATGTAGCTTTGCCCACTTCTGAGAAATAGAAAACTGCTCTAGCGCCATGAAGTTATCTACTGTCATGTCACTCGCTTTCGCGCATTCAAACAACATTTGCTCAAGATCTTGTGGTACAGAAGATAGCCGTAAGAAAGTTCTTTGAAAGTTGACTATTGAAAGCCAGAACAATATATGTTCACTGGTTTCGGGTTGATTAACTAGTGTGCCGATCCCATTGACTACTGACTGTGACCACCACTGCGTTGATTTATCAGGCAACGCTCTTTCAAAGTACTTGTTAAGGTCTTCGTGACTAAGAGTTACTAAGTTGTTCTTTATCCAATTTGATAGTTCTACTTCCGGCATAGCTCCTTTAGGAACAGCATCACTTGATAAATTGCACATAGTCAAAATATCAGAAGCGTCGCCTTTACTAACCATTAGCATCTTAATTGAACTCAAAAGCTCATTTTTTATATCTTTAGCTTTATCTGGTGATGGAGAGCAAGCGATCAAAGTTCGAAGCGCTACGATAGCATTAGTCAAAGTGGAATTTTCTCTGAACTGATCAATGTTGTCAGCGGCTCTTCCTAACTTATTCAATACTTTCAAATCGCCCGTTAACTCGCAACAGTTAAACAGTAGTTGACAAAATAACGAATCATTTTCGGCTCGATTAATCAGGTAGTTAGTTGCTCGAGAGGTTTCAATGGTTGTTGTACTATTAATTAAGGATACGTTAGGCAGATACCATTGATTCAATACTGATGCGGGAACATAGTAAAATGTAGGCAACTTAGCACGTACTAATGATTGAGGCGGTGTGAATGCGCTTCTAACAGAAAATTCTTTTCGTGCTTCTCCCCACAATTTCTCCCATAGGTGAGCGATTAAGAAGGGTAAGGTTTCGTCCGCTTCTATAACTAGGATGTTATCGCTACAAATCAGTTTGTTTGCGACATTTTGCAACAAGCTGGAATAAGGCTGCTTATACTCTTTATGGTTAACTAATTGATAAATAAATTCTTCAAGACAGTGTACTTGAGATATCTTGTCCAACTCCCAAAGTAAAACCGTACTTTTTACCATACCACTGCGCGGCGCATCCAAGTCAGGCTCAATACTCCATAACGCCCACCAGTTACCAACAGGTCCACAGTTGATTGCTGGCCACCATTTTTCTTTAGGGGTAACGTATCCTCCAGGTTTGTCAGTCAAGCCAAGTAACTCAGGAGGAAGGGGAGAATCTCCCTCCCAGAATAGCAAATCATGACTATTGTTACTGCAACCATAAATAGCTTTTAGTGGTTTCGTCATCATATATTATCTAGTATCCAAGAGAGTGGAGCTGTTAAGTCAGAATCCTTGTTACTCTGCTCAGGAGCAATTACCCAGCCCTGATATTCTGGGCCCTCATCGATGAAGTCATCATCATTGCTATTGGGTTGAAGGGTCTTACCTAAGGAAGACACCCCCCATATAGATGTCATCTTTTCCGGCCAAGTTGCTTGGATAAACGAATAGAATAACGGTAATTTACTTTTCAATGCTTCTGAAGGCACTTGACCTTCTTCGATTACTTCATCAAAACAAGATAATACTATGGCTAACGGAGGCTTATTTTCCTTAGAGCTTAGATTTAAGCCAGCCACGTGACACAACATCTGAAGAAGTTCTATCCAATATACGTTAGCATCCCAAATTTCAGGTCTTGTAGTTTCACCTGGTGTGTTAGTTGGTATAGAAGTTAGCTTTGACAAAGCGTCAGGGTAAGTTTTCTCTCCACTAAGGCGAATAAATACTAACCACCCATCTGTACTTTGTAACCTTCTACGCCAATCTGAAGAGATCTCTCGCTGCTTAAAAACCTGAGATAATTGCTCGCCACCGTAATCAGGCCAGTACAGATCAATTGTTGCCTGGTTGCTATCAATTAACGGGAATAGTATTTCGGAGTACTGATCGGCGTGAGTGTGCTCAGCTGCATTGCCGTCTTCCAACTGGGTTAGTACATCTTCTAAAGCACTTAAATTAACTGACGCACCATCACCAGTCCTGATTTTTAACTTACCTGGACGTCGTTTTAGTCGCCCAAAGAGTTGCCCTGCATAGTGTGTCTTACCACTATTAGGGCCACCAAGAAGCAGTATTTCAGAATTTTTCATGGTGCCCCCTAAAAGCGAGAAATGAAGTGTTCCCTACAATAGGTTCCGTGATAGGTTCGCAAAACCTAGGTATCCAAGCCTCATTTAAGATTGATTCTAACGCTATTGTGAAAGAGGCAGGATCTTCCACTGTTACTTCAAACTCTTTGGCATGGGGAATATTGCTTTCTAAAGCTCTTTGAATTGCTTTTTTATTCCCTCTGTAGGTTGTTTGTCACTTTTTGCCCAAACAAGCACTGTTGGCCTAGAACCGACAGATTCACCTAAGCGTTCGATAATTGTCCGCAGCTCTCTCCTTGCCACACTGCGTTCTTCTCCAGCAAGCTTTTCACAATCAGCAAATATTAAGAAGGCATCACTCTGCGAGGCTGTCCATTTTGCTCCTGCGGCATCGATAGCGTCGACATCAATAGACCACCTTGTAAACCACTCACCAGGAGCGTCCGTAAGAAAGATGTTCTTAATCTTATCATTGGAGTCTTGTAAGATGAGATGAAGAATGCCTGGCGTTCGATCCACCCCACGTGGAGTATGAGGTGGAAATGATGGCAATTGCTTCTCATTGTTAATTCGAGCCCATGATGCTATTGATTCCCATGCACCAAGAGTTTGAGAGCCACAAAACTCAAAATTGTTGTACTTTTCACCTGACAGTAATTGCAAATAATTCGCAGCTAGAAAAGTCGTTTTTCCTGTATTTTGGGCACCAAGCAATCCAATAAAAATTGATGGGCCTTGTTGATACAGACGCGATAAATCTGAGCTCCCTAGAGCTGAAGATGACCAAGGTACTCGAAAGGAAATATTGTTTTCATTTCTTTCTAGGTCACTGCTCTCAGTTGCCTTATTGTGGCTCCATGAAGGACAATCTTCATGATTGAGCTCCCCCATACAACAAGTATCGCCATCATGTACAAAGCAATTTGGATTTGAACACCGACTCATACCTACACCTCCGCAACTAGTCGGTATGCCTGTTCCTGTCTAAAAATTGCTCTTGATAGTTCGGGGAGGCTACAACACCAGTCCTGAGGAATAAAAGATTTCTCTATCAATGAATTCAAATCGCAATTCTCATCAACTAAAGCTCGAACAACCATCCCCCCAATATTTGAGCTTTTCTCATCGGATCTAGAAGTAAGTGTTTTTAACCAACAAGGATCTAGCCGCGAACGTTTGCTTCGAATTTCAGTCAAAATTTCATAAAAACTGTAGTTACGGTCATGACTGCATTCAGGTAATTTGCCTACCGCCTCAGCTAATGTGTATACAACACTAGCTGGTGACGGTAGTTGTATTTCTTCGAGCAAATCATACGGCATTAAAACCGCTGCGATTTCAGGAGGGTGAGATCGATAGCTCTCTTTTTGAGATGTTGAATAGAGAGCTTCAGCCCACCATAAAACATTTAGCCTCGTTTGCTCCTGCCTTTGAAAATTTAAAAATGCTTTTTGCTGCCTTTGAAGGGCTAGCCTTTGCTCATTCAGGGCTTTTTCAACGGACTTCTTCAGCGAGTTGAGATTCTCAATTGCCTTATTATTAGCAATTGATTGTTCTTCAACAAGTGCGATTTCTGAAGTTATAATTTCAGACATTCTTTCAGCAAAGTCGCCGGCCCAATGGGGCGGGTTCTGATGAGCGGCGTATCTATTGGGATTGATACCCGGAACATTTTGGCCTTCTTTATTGATATAAGTTTGACCAGCAGCTCCACCTATACGCTCGCGAAGATCATTTTCATCAACATCTTTTTTATTAACGACTGGAGTTGGTAGCTCATCTAGCTTAATTGTTTTCTCTTTGCTAAATGACAAACCTGGCGCACTAACGATTGAATTCTGCTCAGCAGTACGCCCTAATGATTGCAAAAAGGTTCGCAGTACTTTTTCTTCTTTTCCACATCGTAATAAAGGGAATATGTCACAAGCGGTGAGCCACATTATTGCAGCATTGTTATCTTCTTCAGATACTTGAGAGCAAGCTTCAAGAATAATTGATCTATATAGATTAACTGGTTCATCAGCATATGCGGTTAAGAATGCCTTCCACTCATTCTGAAGAAGCTCTTTTGCTTTGTTTATGGGCAACTCATCTAGTGAAACATTAGGGTTTAAGCCACATAGAATTGCCGGAATAAGTTGGTCACGCTCTTCACGATAATATTCAGCCAGCTTTTGAGCTGCTTGCTCGATTTTAGCAAAGCGTTCATCATTACCGTCGATGCTCTCAATAAGCCCTAAACCTAAAAATGAATCCAAAATTGTATCCATAGTAGCTCCTTAGTACAGTTTTTCGTTGACGGATAAATGAGTTAAAAAGCTTTTAATTAAATCGCTTTCAGGATAGTCATGAGCAACAGTATTCAACAGGTCAGTTGGTTTCACCGCTGCACCGTTGACTGATTTTTGCCAAATATTCAACCACATATCTTTTGGTCTTGAGTTGCTCGCAATATCACTGTTTCGCCCGCCAGCTCTCTTCCAAAGAGCCCTAGCATCTGAAATATCAGGGTACTCTTCTGCTAAAAAAACAATTAGGTCATCAGTTGAAACATTCATCAACTCGACTTCCTGGTGGTGAGTAAACATATCTGTATTGTCTCGAAGAAACTTCAACATGCACTGAGCGGATGCTTGAGAAGCAAAGTGCCTGTACTGATCATCCTTAAATGTGTCACCAAAATCAGAAACTGCTTTTACTACAATTACAGGAATTCGATTTATATTACCTAAAGCACCTAATGCACTTGCTTCCATATCAACACCAAGAACTTTACGCATAGAATGAGAAAGCCTTGAAAACAAGCCTGAATCCTCAACAACAGCAGCCCCAGTTGCTATAGGAGCGACATGAATTCTAAATGGCTCAGGCTCAGGTAACCCTTTCGGGTGCCATAGATTCAACTCAGTGGCTTTCTCGATCCCACTGTCAGTTAAAGTAAGTTCCTTAGTCACTAATTTTTTCTTTAATAATCGGGCTAACACAGACTGCCAATCTGCGCATTTGGTATCAAATTCGTCATGTTCAAATGGTTTAATTTGATTTGCTAAACACTGTAATACCCAGTTCTCTTGGTTTTCGAGTGGGTACTTAGGCCTAGATATCGGCCAAGCGGATAAATCTACAGAGAGGTTTTGCATTCTTTGAACAATTTCTGTGTCAGGGCGGTATTGAAGCATATCACCTTGAAATACCTCGATATCACCTTCTTTAATGAGCTTACCTGCATCATAAGACCAAAGTCTTTCAGCAAAAATAACATCGCCAAGGGAGGTTTTTCCTCTTCGGCCTGCACATATACCCGTCATTGCAATGCATTTAAAGTCGGCCTCGGAAAGCATGCTATGAACTAGAGCACTTGCTTCTTCTCGCCCCATATATGAAGACCAAGTAACTCGAATAGATATTATTGCATTGTCTTTACCTGCAAAACGAGCATCAGCAACTAATCTCCCGCTTGATAAAGTTCTCTCTATCCAACCAGTACTATCGATACCGTCCTTGATTTGTAAGACTTGCTCAAATTCATCCTTTAATGCGCATACAATAAGGACATCTATTTTTTCTTTTTCCGTCATGGTTATCCGCTTCTAGATTTAGTCACTGAAGAATAGCAATATTCTAGATATCATATGGTGATAGGTGCATTGTTTTTCAACGGATGCTATCCAGAAAACTCATCTTTATTCATGACATTACGAGCATACAGATGAGCTATCTTCGAGTTTAGTTATAGCGGGTAGCTAGATATCTTCATAGTGCTATACCTGAACTATGTCATGACTTTCCGGGTGGATCGGATAAACCTAATATGAGTTAACTTTCCAAAGGGTTCGTTGAAGACGTTAAGTATATGAAAGCGAACAAACTCGCAGTGGCGTTACTTGAAAAACGTAAGTTGACGGCAACTTAGTGCTGCTTAAAGGGTGAGACTTCAGCCTTAGCGAAGTAAAAAGAAATGTGTCGAATCCTTATCTCTTGCATGCTTATTCATCCAAGGCAATGTCTAGTGAGATAGATAAACTAATGCAGTGAATGGTATTTAGTCTGCTTGGTCTAAATGATTTATGTCCAAAAACGTTTCACAGAACCAAACTTTGGAACAAGTGTATATGTGATCACCAAGCGATCCCATCGTAATGACTATCAACTTATAGCAACGCCTTAGTTTTATGACAAGTTTGCGCTTTGAAAAGTGTCAAAATCAGCCCGATTTACAAAAAATTATGACAACTGCTATAATTGAGGTTCAAAAAGAGAAATTATTAACCTAACTCACTGTTAAAGATAGAGTTTGTCAATAATCGTCAAATTTTTTGTCTCATGAAATTTCCAAGGGTAACGCATCATGGGCAAGGTTTACGATGGCCTGCACCGCATTAGCTTTCTAATTGACGAAGAAGGTCAGATTGAGCACGTCTTCAACAAGTTCAAGACTAAGACTCACCACGAAGTGGTTCTAGATTACTTCAATCAAGAAGCTTAAAGGCGATTTGAGTGAGTTAATGCCTTAGATTCATCACTCTCTAAGCCAAGAGCAACACTCATTAAGCTAAGCGAAAAAAGGCCGAACATCATGAATGTTCGGCCTTTTTCTATAACAAGTTCAATTACTTTTGATGTTCAGGGTCATCGTCTAATGCGTGACTCGGTAAGGCATTCCAAACCGCCTTAACTAGCGTTGCCAACGGGATAGCAAAGAACACCCCCCAGAATCCCCACAGTCCACCAAACACTAACACAGCAACAATAATGGCCACAGGGTGCAGGTTCACCGCTTCAGAGAAAAGAACCGGAACGAGCACGTTGCCATCTAGCGCTTGAATAATACCGTAAGCGAGAAGCAACCAGTAAAACTGAGGTTCTAATCCCCACTGGAACAGACCAACAATCGCCACCGGAACAGTCACAGCTGCCGCACCGATATAAGGAATCAATACCGAGAAGCCAACCGCTACAGCCAACAATACTGAATAACGCAGATCCAGAATCGCGAAAGTTACATAGCTGACACCACCAACGATTAAAATCTCTAAGACCTTACCGCGAATGTAATTCGATATTTGCTGGTTCATCTCAACCCATACTTTGGTCGCCAAACGACGGTTTCGAGGAAGAACACCACTCGCCATGCTAATCATCTCTTCTTTATCTTTTAGTAAGAAGAAGATCAGCAGCGGTACTAGAATCAAGTAAACTGCAAGCGTAGCCAAGCTAACGAGAGAAGCTAAAGAGCCCTTCACCACACTTTCACCAAAGCCTAGAGCTTTATTTTTCGCGTTAGACACAATAGATTCAACAATTTGTAAGTTTGCTAGCTCAGGATAGCGTTCAGGTATCGTCGCAATGAACTTCTGTAAGCCGCCATACATGCTTGGAATATCATTGATTAGGTTGCCTACTTGCTCCCAAATGGTTGGCACCAAACCAAATATCGCCAATAGCATCACGCTAAAGAACATTAAGATCACCAACATCACCGACGGCGTTCTTGGAACACCCAATCGTTGAAGTTGAGTCACAGGCCACTCAAGCAAGTAAGCCAACACAATCGCAACCAATAATGGTGCGATCAAGTGACCAAAGAAATAGATGGTAATAAAGCCGAATAGAATGATGGCAACCAAACTGACAGCGTGTGGATCAGAGAAACGTCGTTTATACCAACGACTGACCATTTCAAGCATCTGACTGCGATTCCTTTTTAGTGACGAGGAGATGATGGTAATTAGAACAAACCTCTGTCATGACAACATAAGCTTGCTTAGACAAAAAAGTAACAATATCTTTCATCGAACTGTTATCTGATACATAAATTGACAAAGATTGCCCTACTTCTAACTTTACACTGTGACGCTTGGCTAATAATAACGCCATTGGGCAGCGCTCTTGGCGTAAATCTAGAATATTAGGTGTCATTCTTGGGCTCGATGCTTATTATAAGGGGCGTATTGTAATCTGTTTTTAAAAACGTGCCATCATTGATTCATCTTCCTTCAGGATAGCGCACGCACTTAACAAAGGTTAAATTAGATAAAGAACCAATTTGCATTGCCCTTGTCCTACTGTCAGAAGAAACGGAGTATTACTGACTAATATGTTTAAACGCGCTCGTTCAATTGCTTGCTTATGCATCGCAGCCACATTAAGCACCCCAACGTTGGCGAACACCAATAGCTTGGATTTACCGGACATCGGCACCGCTGCTGGCGGCACGCTCACTATCGATCAAGAACTTATCTATGGTGATGCCTACATGCGTATCATCAGAAGCAGCCAACCTATCGTAAACGACCCTGTTCTAAATCAGTATATTGATACGCTTGGCCACCGCCTTGTCGCAAACGCGAATGATGTAAAGACACCTTTTCAGTTCTTTATGATCCGTGACCGCAACATTAACGCCTTTGCTTTCTTTGGTGGTTATGTTGCTTTGCACTCAGGTCTATTCCTGCATGCACAGTCTGAAAGTGAGCTGGCTTCTGTATTAGCGCACGAAATCGCGCACGTTACTCAGCGTCACTTGGCACGTAGTATGGAAGATCAAGCTCGCCGCTCTCCTGTAACCATCGCAGCACTTGCTGCTTCTGTATTACTGGCAATTGCTGCACCAGAAGCGGGGATCGCAGCCCTAACTGCGACTACTGCGGGCAACATGCAAAGCCAAATCAACTACACGCGTAGCAATGAAACAGAAGCTGACCGTTTTGGTATCAACACGCTTGCAAAAGCAGGATTCGATGTGAATGCTATGCCACGTTTCTTTGGCCGTTTGGCTGATGAATACCGCTATGCAAGCACACCACCACCAATGTTATTGACTCACCCATTACCAGAAGACCGAATCACAGATTCACGCGCACGTGCTCGCAGCTATCCGCCTCTGAAGCTGGCTCCATCACTGGATTACCATCTAGCAAGAGCCCGTATTGTCGCGCGCTATGCTGGCATTAATAATGATGCAGCTCTTGACTGGTTTGAGCGTAAGTTGAAGAAAGCCCCTAAAGCTATGGTTCCGTCATTAGAATATGGCCAAGCACTGGTTTACCTAGATTCTAAAAAATTAGACAAAGCAGAACCAATTCTGAACAAGCTGATTAACAGCGACCCAACCAACCTGTTTTATCTAGACGCTATTTCGGACCTACACATCGAGAAGAAGCAGCCTGAGATTGCGATTAAAGAACTTAAATCGGCACTGGTTCGTCAGCCAAACAACCCGGTTCTGACCATTAACTACGCCAATGCCCTGATTGAAAATGAAGATCTACAAGAAGCCGTTCGCGTATTGCAACGTTACACGCACGATAATCCGAACGACACCAATGGCTGGCACCTACTTTCAAAAGTAAATACGAGCCTTGGTAATAGTGACGAAGAACTAGCTGCTCGTGCAGAAATTTTGGCACTACAAGCCAACTGGAACAAAGCGATTCAGTACTACACGCAAGCAAGTCAAATCGCTGAGCTTGGTAGCCTAAAACAAGCACGCTACGACGCACGAATTGATCAACTCATGATTCAGAGAGAACGCTTCTTGTCGCTACAATAATATGTTACTGGTAACGCTCGTTGCCAGTATAAAAAGAAAGCTCAACGTTACGAAAAAAGAAGTCACCTCTGGTGGCTTTAGCTAACAATTAAATCAAAAAATAATAATGAGGAAGAACCATGTCTGTCGTGATTTATCATAATCCACGCTGCTCAAAGAGCCGTCAAACTCTAGAAGTGCTTCAGGAAAACGGCGTACAGCCAGAGGTAATCAAATACCTAGAAAATCCTTTGACGGTTGAACAGCTGAAAGTACTGTTCACTCAGCTTGGATTTGAGAGTGTTCGCGACATGATGCGCACCAAAGAAGCGGATTACAAAGAAGCAAACCTTGGTGATGCTTCGGTTACTGATGAAGATCTATTTTCAGCAATGGCGACAAACCCAAAACTGTTTGAACGCCCTGTGGTTGTTGCAAACAACAAAGCAAAAATTGGTCGCCCACCAGAGCAAGTGCTAGAGATTCTGTAATCCAATATGAGCATTAACATTCTTGTTCTTTATTACAGTCGCCACGGCAACACACAAGCTTTAGCAAGACAGATTGCACGAGGGGTGGAGTCCATCCCTGAGTGTGAAGCTATGCTGAGAACAGTGAACGACGTGTACACGGTAGAAGAGCAGCCCGATTCGCGTCATCAACCAACAGATCCTATCGCCTCGTTACAAGAACTTCGATCTTGTGATGGTTTGGCGCTAGGCAGCCCAGTTTGGTTTGGCAATATGGCCGGGCCGATGAAGCACTTTTGGGATAGCACGACATCACTGTGGATCAATGGCGATCTTATCGATAAGCCAGCTTGTGTATTTACTTCTTCTTCATCACTGCATGGTGGTCAAGAAACGACACAACAAAGCATGATGTTACCCCTGCTGCATCACGGCATGTTAATCGTGGGCATCCCCTACTCAGAACCTGCGCTGCACACCACTCAAACTGGTGGTACGCCTTATGGTGCAAGCAGTACTGGAGAGAGCGCTTCACTTAGCAAAGAAGAGGTTGAGTTGGCGCAAAATCTAGGCAAACGCCTTGCACGTATCGCACTAAACCAGAAGGGAATTTCTCAATGATGTATATGCCAGAGAAGGCTATGTCTCCCAAAACCAAGTTATTTCGCTACCTTGCTTTAGCGGGTAACTTGTCGCTTTTATTCTGGGTGGTGGCTTGGCAGATGACACTTTCGCCGCACCCTCACCTGAGTAATGTAACGCTTGCGATTGCTTGGGCTATACCACTGTTACTGCCATTACCGGGGATTTTAGCAGGTAAGCCTTATACGCATGCTTGGGCTAATTTCGTCTTAATGCTCTACTTCCTACACGCATTAACTATCTTGTATGTAGACGGTGGTGAGCGCTTACTAGCTGCGGTTGAACTGCTTCTGACTACTCTAGGGTTCGCGGGCAATATCTTATTTACTCGCTTTCGTGCCAAAGAATTAGGCATCAAACTTAAGCGCCTTTCTGAAGTAGAAAAGAAAGAGAAAGCTAAGTTCGAGCGATAATATTGATTTGATGCTTTCAAACTGACCGCTTACAAACAAAAAGCCCTGCGAGAAACCTCTTGCAGGGCTTTTTCATACTTTCATTTCAATCACTTATGCCAGCTGATAATTATTAACGAACCCACTCGTAGACTAAGCTTGGCTTAGCATGTACTGGCGCAGTAATGGTTAGATCTTCTGTGTTAGATTCCTCTAACGTTGCGTCAGACGTGTTGGTTAGCTCAGCATCCACAGATACCTCGTTGCCCTTACTCACTTGTACGCCTGAGTCAGCTTCGTCACCAGCTACTTCAGCAGCACCTGTTAAATCATCACCAACAGACATGGTGTTGTCTTGAGTTTCAAATTCAGGGCTCACTTCAGGTTCAATGTAAGATTCTTCAACCTTCGCAACTTGGCGAATGCTTTCCACTTCTTGCTCAAACTCTTGTTGAGTCGACAATAAGTGAATTCGGAAAGTCACTTCATTGTTCTGAATCTTCAGAATATCTAGGCTTGCAACCGAGTTTAGACGCTTAAGTGCGTTCTCCAACTGGAAGAAGTCTTGAGCATTATTCAGGCTAATAAACTGCGTTAAAATCGATTCTGATGACTCACTTGCTACCGTCACAGCACTTTTGTCTGCATAGTAGTTGCTGATTTGATCAACTAACTTCTTGGAAGTTGTTGCGCTGTTGCCCGATACCGAACCACTCACTGGCGATTTTGGTGTGCTCGTCAATTGACTTGGCTTTTGATCGTATAGAGTCCAACGTAGACCTGAAGATTGAGCCTTTATCACCAACACAGCATCAACAGGGTAACGCTGACTTGCTTTACTGATTGGCGTAACAAAGCTGCCCCACAAATCAGAAGTCGCAATACCTGTAATATCGTCAAAATCACCAACAGGCAGCGTCAAAGGCAAACCTCGCTCCTTTGCGTTCGCTTGTAAGCCAGCGGCCAACTGTGAGTTAGAGTGTTCCCACACGATGTTCTTATCGTAGTTGTCCTCTTCCACCAGCCAAACAAGGATGTTTGAGCGCGTGTCAGGCCAGTACGGTAACTGCGCTTGAGTCAACAGAGAGCGGATTTGAGCACCGTTAAAACGCATGCGCAATGTTGATTGATCGTTGCTTTCGCCAAAACTCATTTGAGACATGTACTGCGCACTCTTGCGCATCGCCTTTTGAATTGTCTCATTCGAAGCGACATCAGTTTGGCCAGTCGCACGTATCAATACCTGCTCCATACCTGTATTTCTTGCCACTTGTTCTGGCTGTTTGTCTTCAGCGTTAATCGCAACTTCAGCACTAAAGATATCTACTTGAGTTAAGGCGTAACTCGGAGAGGCTAATAGTCCCATCAACAACAATGCTATATAGCGCATACTGATCCTAATATTCAAATCTTGTGCCTAGATGATAAGCAACTATGGATTGAGGGGCAAGGTCGATAACACCCACTCTGTTTAATAACCACAAAATATCACCTGGCCATGATAAATCGCTCACTTATAGGCTGAATTTCCGAGCCTTGATAAATATAAAACATCACTAAGATAAATAAATTTGATCTATTTGGTGCGGCAATCGATTGCTAAGTGATAGAATCCTGCGAATTTTATTTTTCACTTTTCATATAACGACCATTTTTAAGGACATAACATGAAGAATGCTCTGCAAGGTGCACAAATGCTGTTCGTAGCTTTTGGTGCGCTTGTACTCGTGCCGCTACTGACTGGACTCGATCCTAACGTTGCACTCTTTGGCGCAGGTATCGGTACCCTTTTATTCCAACTTATTACACGCCGTTCAGTGCCAATCTTCTTAGCGTCTTCTTTCGCATTCATCGCGCCTATCATGTTTGGTATTCAAACTTGGGGTGTAGGTGCAACCATGGGCGGTCTTATGGCGGCGGGTGTTGTGTATGTATTAATGGGTGCGTTGATTAAAGTACGTGGCGTAGCCTTCATCCACAAGTTACTTCCACCTGTGGTCGTTGGCCCTGTAATCATGGTTATCGGTCTAGGCCTTGCGCCTGTGGCGGTAAACATGGCGCTAGGTAAAACAGGTGATGGCGCAGTTCAACTTGTTGATGCAGACGCAGCACTGTGGATCTCTTCGATTTCACTGTTAGTGACAATTGTCATCAGTGTGTTCTCTAAAGGCTTCCTTAAGCTACTACCAATCTTCGGTGGTATTGTTGCGGGATACATAACAAGCCTGGTTTATGGCGCAGTCGACTTCGCACCTGTTGCACAAGCGTCGTGGTTGGCACTGCCAAACTTCACTATGCCTGAATTCAACATCAACGCTATCTTCTTCATGGTGTTTGTCGCGATTGCACCAGCCGTTGAGCACGTAGGTGACATGCTTGCGATTTCCAACGTGACGGGTAAAGACTACCTTAAGAAGCCAGGCCTGCACCGTACAATCACAGGCGACGGCGTGGCAACGATTGCTGCATCGATGCTGGGCGCTCCACCAAACACAACCTATAGTGAAGTAACAGGCGCGGTAATGCTGACTAAAGCATTCAACCCGGTGATCATGACTTGGGCTGCGGTAACAGCCATTGTTCTTGCATTGGTTGGCAAGCTAGGCGCACTACTCCAAACAATTCCGGTTCCTGTGATGGGCGGCATCATGATTCTACTATTTGGTTCTATCGCAACCGTAGGCTTGAATACTCTAATTCAGAACAAAGTCGATCTACACAAATCACGTAACCTTGTGATTGTGGGCATTACGTTAGTCTTCGGTATTGGCGGCATGGCATTTGGCATCGGCGACTTTAGCCTACAAGGCGTAAGCTTATGCGGTATCGTCGCGATTCTACTTAACTTAGTACTTCCAGATGAGCTAGGTGACAACACTGTGGTAGATAAAGCTCAAATCGATTAATGAATAGGTAACCGTAGATTCAAAAGAATCACAAACCAACAAGATCAAAAAAGGGAGAGCATTGAATGCTCTCCCTTTTTATTAATACGGCTAATTCAGCGAGTTAAGAAACGGTTTAGAGTCACTTAAGCTGAAACCGAATTACTTAGTACCGAAGATCTTATCACCAGCATCGCCAAGACCAGGAACAATGTAGCCCTTGTCATTTAGCTTCTCATCGATTGCAGCAGTGTAAAGCTCAACGTCTGGGTGCGCTTTTTCTAGAGCAGCGATACCTTCAGGAGCAGCAACAAGCACAAGAATCTTAAAGTGCTTACAACCTTTCTCTTTCATCAGGTCGATAGTCGCGATCATAGAACCACCTGTCGCAAGCATTGGATCTACGACTAGAGCAATACGCTCGTCGATGTTAGATGCAAGCTTGTTGAAGTATGGTACTGGCTCAAGCGTTTCTTCGTCACGGTAGATACCAACAACACTGATACGTGCACTTGGGATGTGCTCAAGAACGCCGTCCATCATGCCTAGACCAGCACGTAGGATTGGCACTACAGTTACTTTTTTACCTTTAATTTGGTCAACTTCAACTGGACCGTTCCAACCGTTAATCGTTACGCGCTCAGTTTCAAAGTCTGATGTCGCTTCGTATGTTAGAAGGCTACCCACTTCTGTCGCTAGCTCACGAAAACGCTTAGTGCTAATCTCACCTTCACGCATCAGGCCAATTTTATGTTTTACTAGCGGGTGTTTCACTTCAACAACTTTCATTTCCAACTCCGGCAATATTTAAACAAACCTGTAGATTATACACGAACTTTGTGGTTATTTCAGAATCTTTATTCTAATAAAAAAAACCGCGCAAACGTTTGCTCTTGGTAATCAAGCCCTGTTAGAATAGCGCCGTTTTCACATCCAACTTAAGTTCGAGGACTATCCCGTGAGTGGTAATACTTCTTCTCTAAGCTACAAAGACGCTGGTGTTGATATCGACGCAGGTAATGCACTAGTAGACCGTATTAAAGGTGCTGTTAAACGCACTCGTCGCCCTGAAGTAATGGGCGGTATTGGTGGCTTTGGCGCCCTATGTGAACTTCCAACGAAATACAAAGAGCCAGTACTTGTTTCAGGTACTGATGGTGTTGGTACTAAACTTCGCCTTGCTTTGGATCTGAAAAAACACGACACCATTGGTATAGATCTAGTGGCAATGTGTGTGAACGACCTAATCGTTCAAGGTGGTGAGCCGCTATTCTTCCTAGACTACTACGCAACAGGTAAGCTAGATGTAGATACAGCAGCAGACGTTGTTTCTGGTATCGCTGAAGGTTGTGTTCAAGCTGGTTGTGCACTAATCGGCGGTGAAACGGCTGAAATGCCAGGCATGTACGAAGGCGACGACTACGACGTAGCTGGCTTCTGTGTTGGTGTTGTAGAGAAAGCTGACATCATCGACGGTACTAAAGTAGCAGCAGGTGACGCACTTATCGCTGTTGGCTCAAGTGGTCCACACTCAAACGGTTACTCTTTAATTCGTAAAGTTCTAGAAGTTTCTGGTGCTGATAAGAGTGAAGAGCTAGAAGGTCGCACTATCGGTGAGCACCTACTAGAACCCACTAAGATTTACATCAAATCGGCACTTAAGATGATTGCAGAGCATGACATTCATGCTATCTCGCACATCACAGGTGGTGGTTTCTGGGAAAACATCCCACGCGTACTTCCTGAAGGTACTAAAGCAGTCATTGATGGCAAGAGCTGGGAATGGCCTGCTATCTTCAACTGGCTACAAGAGAAAGGTAACGTGGAGACATTTGAAATGTACCGCACTTTCAACTGTGGTGTAGGCCTAGTTGTTGCTCTACCTAAAGATCAAGCAGACGCTGCTGTTGAACTACTGAAAACTGAAGGCGAAAACGCTTGGGTTATCGGTGAGATCGCAAACGCTGAAGCTGGCGAAGAGCAAGTTGAAATCAAATAAGTGATACGCGCACTTACTTAGTTAATCAATGAGGACCTAATGGTCCTCATTTTGCTATTTAGCCCGCAGAAAACCTTAGTTTATGTGGGTACATTGTAAACAGTCCCGTTAATCAATCGTATGACCCACTCTATGAAAAACAATCACTCAAATAAAACCAGTCACTCTAAGAAAAACATCGTTGTGTTAGTTTCAGGAAGCGGAAGTAATTTACAGGCAATTTTGGATGCCTGTGATAGCAATATGATTGATGCTTCAGTTAAGGCTGTCTTCTCGAACAAAGCAGAGGCTTTTGGATTAGAACGAGCGAAAGCCGCAGGTGTTGACGCACATTCAGTGAATCCAAAAGACTTTGGTTCACGTGAAAAGTTTGACCATGAATTGATGATTCAGATCGATGCCTACCAACCCGATTTAATCGTACTAGCAGGATACATGCGTATCCTAAGTTCAGAGTTTGTTCGTCACTATGCGGGTAAAATGGTCAACATCCACCCTTCCCTGTTACCTAAATATCCAGGTCTACACACCCACCAGCGTGCTATTGATGCGCAAGACAAAGAACACGGTACTAGCGTCCACTTTGTTACCGAAGAACTTGATGGTGGCCCTGTGATCTTACAGGCTAAGGTTCCAGTATTTGAAGATGATGATGCTAATATGCTGGCAAGCCGAGTGCTTACTCAAGAACACTGCATTTACCCTATGGTCTGCAAATGGTTCGCGGAAGATCGTTTATCAATGCTAAATGGGCAGGCTGTGTTAGACGGTAAGGCATTGGGCAAACACGGTTACGCAGAAGAGTAATTCGTCAGAAACTAAATCAAAAAAGGCCGCTTACTGATTCATTAGTTCAGTAAGCGGCCTTTCTTTTATGCGTTTCAAAATAATACTATTCGGAATACTTAGCTCAATGGCTCAGTTGGCGCTTGGCTTGCAACTTTTTTAGGTGCGTAAGCAATATCTTCCAACGCTTTATGGTTATTACCGATCAGCTCACCAAAATGAAACAGGGCGTATTCGCCTGGCTTCATTCTAAACCACTCTTCATTGCATGTTAGAGGCTGCGTTGCGACGACCGTAACCACATCATTTGGCGTAGTCTCTTCTTGGAAGTTTATCTCAACATCTTCGTCAATCAGGCTCGCATTACCAAAAGGCGCACGTCTTGTTATCCAGTATAAGTGATTCGTACAGTAGGTCATGACGTACTCACCATCACTGAGTAGCATGTTAAAGACACCTTTCTCACGCAGCTGGTCACAACACTCTGCAACAAAGCGAAACATGCCTTCCATGTCCTGTGGTGGTTCAGGAAAACGATCTTCTAATTGTTTCACTAACCAACAGAAAGAAAGTTCACTGTCCGTCTCACCGACAGGCCTGAAACGACCACTAACCAGATCATCGTAATCCGTTAATTGGCCATTATGAGCGAAGGTCCAGTATCGTCCCCAAAGCTCACGAGTAAATGGGTGAGTGTTTTCTAGATTAACGCCACCACGATTGGCTTGACGGATATGACTGACAACAGCTTGGCTTTTAATTGGGTAGTTTTGAACTAACTCAGCAATCTTTGATTCACAGCTAGGGTTAGGATCTTTGAACGTTCGAAAGCCCTTCCCCTCATAAAAGGTGATTCCCCACCCATCACGATGCGGTCCGGTATTACCTCCACGCTGCATCAGGCCGGTGAAACTAAAACAAATATCAGTTGGCACATTCGCGCTCATACCGAGCAATTCACACATGGTTTAATCTACTCCCTATTAAAACCAATAGAGCCACAAACCTAGGCTCTAAATATCTGTAAAATTATTATTCCATCTCTTTTTCGACAAGCTGAATCACAATATGAATGATCTTAATGTGAATCTCTTGGATACGGTCTGCGTAACCAAAATGTGGCACTCGGATTTCGATATCAGCACAACCAGCCATTTTACCGCCATCTTTACCCGTCAATGCAATCGTCTTCATGCCTTTAGCTTGAGCGGCTTCAATCGCTTTTAAAATATTGGCCGAGTTACCTGAAGTCGACAGACCGAACAACACATCACCTTTACGACCTACCGCTTCTACATAACGCGAAAATACGTGGTCGTAGCCAAAATCATTACTCACGCAAGACAGGTGGCTTGGGTCTGAAATCGCAATGCCAGCGTAACCTGGGCGGTTTTCACGGTATCGGCCAGTAAGCTCTTCCGCGAAGTGCATTGCATCACAGTGTGAACCACCGTTGCCACAAGAAAGCACTTTGCCCTCTTGCTTGAATGAATCAGCAATCAGTTTTGCCGCCGCTTCAATTTGAGCGATGTTATGGTCATCACTCAGGAACTTATTCAGAACGTCAGCAGCTTCGTTCAATTCACTTTTGATTAGGTCTTGGTACATAAGGCTTATCTCTTATATTTTTTTACGCAACTTAAAGTACGTGAAATGAGAGCTGAGGGTTTTCCCCTCTTTATATCTGAGTTTACCCACAAACATGAAATAGTGTCGACACTTAAGCCCAAAGATTGCCACCTTAATTAGGGTCTCACTGTAAATCCGTCCAAATATTCGCCACCAACCTCTCACAATTAGAACTTTAGCTCTATTGAGATCACTTTTTATTCACTTTGGAGTTTTACAAATATTTAATATTCTGTTTACACTTAACTGGTTAGACCTCTTACCTAAAACTTAATAACAATAAGTGATCTCTGAAAAGGAAATCGATCATGAACATATTGCTCTCCCTACTCGGCATGACAGCCATCTTAGGCGTCTGTCTTTACCATAGAGTTAGTCTGGTACGTGCGTTAGTTGTATTAACCGGCGCAATGGTAGCATTAACAATGTTTGGTGGCGTGGCAGTCACTGGCTGGCTTTGTTACTTGTTAGCCGTTGCGATCTTTGCTGTACCGACCATTCGTCAGACCCTAATCAGCCAAAAAGCGCTCTCTTTATTTAAGAAAGTTCTTCCGGCGATGTCTCAGACAGAAAAAGAAGCACTAGAAGCTGGCACTGTATGGTGGGAAGCAGAGCTGTTCAAAGGCAAACCTGAATGGAAGAAGCTTCAGAACATTGCTGACCCGAAACTCTCTGAAGCCGAGCAAGCGTTTTTAGATGGTCCAGTGAATACCGTGTGTGAAATGGTCAACGATTACCAAGTGACACATGAGCTTGCTGATTTGCCACCAGAAGTATGGCAATACCTGAAAGACCATAAATTCTTCGCCATGATCATCAAGAAAAAATACGGCGGTTTAGAATTCTCGGCTTACGCTCAATCTTTGGTTCTTCAGAAGCTAACCGGCGTTTCTAGCGTATTGTCATCAACGGTTGGCGTACCTAACTCATTAGGCCCTGGTGAGCTATTACAACACTACGGTACTGAAGAACAAAGAAACCACTACCTGCCGCGCCTAGCGGAAGGTAAAGAGATCCCTTGTTTTGCCCTAACCAATCCAGAAGCCGGTTCAGATGCAGGTTCAATCCCAGATTACGGTGTTGTATGCAAAGGTGAATGGCAAGGCGAAGAAGTATTGGGCATGCGCCTAACTTGGAACAAGCGTTACATCACCCTAGCACCTGTCGCGACGGTATTAGGCTTGGCTTTTAAACTGCGTGACCCTGATGGTCTGCTTGGTGATCAAAAAGATCTAGGCATCACTTGTGCGCTTATCCCAACAGATTTAAAAGGCGTAGAAATTGGCAACCGCCACTTCCCGCTAAACGTACCTTTCCAGAACGGTCCAACGCAAGGCGACGATATCTTCGTGCCTATCGACTTCATCATTGGTGGCCAGAAAATGGCAGGCCAAGGCTGGCGCATGCTGGTTGAGTGTCTGTCGGTTGGTCGTGGTATCACACTGCCTTCAAACTCAACAGGTGGTATTAAATCAGCAGCGCTTGCAACAGGTGCTTACGCTCGTATCCGTCGTCAGTTCAAACAACCGATTGGTCGCATGGAAGGGGTTGAAGAGCCACTTGCACGCCTTGCAGGTAACGCTTATGTAATGGACGCTGCGAGTAACCTAACCGTTGCAGGTATCGACCTTGGCGAAAAGCCTTCAGTTATCTCTGCAATCGTTAAGTACCACTGTACTCACCGTGGCCAACGCAGCATCATTGATGCGATGGATATCGTCGGCGGTAAAGGCATTTGTTTGGGCCCCTCGAACTTCCTAGCTCGTGGTTACCAAGGTTCGCCTATCGCGATTACGGTTGAAGGCGCAAACATCCTAACTCGTTCAATGATCATCTATGGTCAAGGGGCGATTCGTTGCCACCCTTATGTTCTTAATGAAATGGAAGCGGCTTATTCTGGAAGTAGTGATGCGCTTGATAAGTTCGATTCAGCGTTAGCAGGACACGTTAGCTTTACTATGAGTAATCTAGTCCGCAGCTTGTGGTTTGGTTTAACCGATGGTCGTGGTTCAGATGCGCCAACACCTTCAAATAAAACAGATAAACAGACACAACGTTACTACCAACAGCTAAACCGCTACAGTGCAAACCTAGCGCTACTGTCTGATATCTCAATGGCAGTTCTAGGTGGCTCACTTAAGCGTAGAGAACGTTTATCAGCAAGACTGGGGGATATCCTGAGTCAACTTTACCTCGGATCAGCAACGCTGAAACGCTTTGAAAGCGAAGGCAGCCACGCTGAAGATCTGCCGTTAGTACATTGGGGTATGCAAGATAGCTTACGTCAGACTGAAGTGGCGATTGATGAGTTCTTAGCGAACTTCCCTAACCCTGTGATTGGTCGTCTACTTCGTGTTGTGCTAATGCCATTTGGCCGTATCCGTCGTGCACCAAACGACAAACTGGATAGCAAAGTCGCGCACATTCTACAAACACCAAGTGAAACACGCTCTCGTATCGGTCGCGGCCAATACCTGGAAGCAACGGAATACAACCCAGTAGGTAAGATTGAAAAAGCGCTAGAAGTGATTCTTCAAGCTGAACCTCTGTTCGACAAAGTCTGCAAAGAGACACATCAAAAACGTGCCTTCTTACGACTTGATCTTGTTGCTCAATTAGGACTTGAAAAAGGTATCTTAACGCAAGAAGAAGCGAACCTTCTGATTAGCGCAGAGGAACATAGACTGTACACGATTAACGTGGATGACTTCTCACCAGAGGAGCTTGCAGCAAAGTCTCAGTACCCAGAACAATCGATTGATAACGTCGCCTAGGCTCTGAACTAGAACAAAAACGGGACTCCTATGAGTCCCGTTTTTTTTATTCTCAGCACTATTATGTGCACGAATGTTTTTAATCTCCGAATAGCTCAATGACGCGAATGAATTACTTTGGTGCCTTGAGCTGCATCTCAGGTAGCGCTCTTTTCTTGGCTGTCACTTTACGAATCACAAACCAAATCAGTAAACCCAATAGAATCGCGACCACATTACCCACCGCAATAATGATCATACTTCGTTGTCGGTCATCTTCACGTTTTTGAAGGATCATCAACTCTGTTGCGATACGCTTCTGTTCAGCAAGTGCTTCTTCTTGAAGACGTCGTGACTCTGCTAAGTCGATATCTTCAACAACGCTGTACGACTGCTCGGTAATTGGAAAGGTCAGTGGGCGCTGACTTGAAGTATCAGTGGCATAAACCATCCCTGACCAATTATATATCCCTAAATCGCCATTGTAAGGCACCTCTAAAGCGACTTTCATTGCGTCAACTTCAGCTTGCCCCTGCTTGTACATCACATACTCATCAGGAGCCTTGTGCTCAACATGAACCGCTAACGAGCTCGGTGCGATCATCCCCTGCTCACCAGACACCACAATAGTATGAGGTAAGCCCTCTTTTCGTGACTGAATGAAGGTGGTAGTAATTGGTGTTGGGTAAACCAAGACTTCTTGCTCTTGCGCTCGCAGGAAAACGCCATTGCCAGAAGTAATACGCGCTCTGTATTTACCAGGCTCGATATCAATTGGTAAAGAGACAGTGAACACACCATCTCCGGCTTTTTCATCAAGATCAGCGCCATCATCGGCAAACTCGCCCATCACAACAGGCACCGGGCGCGCTTCTCTTACTAAAGACTCTTCGTTTTCAACAAACTTAGTAAAGGTGACTTTAAGCTTCACGCGATCGAGAAAATCGCGTAGCACAAGCGGCTTACCATCAGAAGTCAGTCGAGCGGTAAATTTGATGCGTTCTGTCTGATACAACTTGTCGGGAAACTCATTAGCATCTAAAACTAGGTGAGATAGGAGCTTGATATTGTTCTTAGGTGAGACATTACCTATTGCTTGCCAAGGGCCGGGCATCGGGTTGTCGATAGAGATAATGTCCATGGACGATTCTTCGTACCAACGGACATTATCAGCATTGCGCCAAGAGTAGTATTTCTTGCCATCCGGGCGAACCAAAACGACAGATTTAGAGTTATCGGCTCGATAAATCACAAAGGTGACTTGTTCAATACTGGGATCAACTCGAAAACGGTTGTCCAATAAACTCATTACGGATTCTGTTGCTGCATGTAAGCCAAAGCTTAACAGCAATAAGCAACCGGTAGCCAATACCCTTAACATACTTTCTCCCTACTGACGCCAGAGGCAGCTTCCGCTTTTCTCGACGAGATCTAAACGACTTTGATGCGCTTCTACTTCATCGGCCGTAGCTCGTAAAACCTTTAGGGATTTTCGACCACTTTCTACTCTTCGTATGCTTTCCGCTTCGCCTTCCTGTTGACCAGCGTTAAATTGCAGCGAAGTTTGACCACCCGTCATCAATAAGTAGACGTCGGCTAGGATCTCCGCATCGAGCAATGCGCCGTGAAGAGTACGGTGCGAGTTATCAATACCATAACGGTCACATAAGATATCTAGGTTGTTTCTTTTACCTGGGAATATCTTCTTCGCCATCGCCAAGGTATCGGTAACTTTACAGTAGTCATCCGTTTTACCTATCGCTGGATTAAGCTTCTCAAACTCATAGTCCATAAAGCCCGTATCGAAGGGCGCGTTATGAGCCACCAGCTCAGCACCTTTGATAAAGTCGAGAAACTCTTTATGTATGTCTTGGTACTCAGGCTTATCAATCAAGAATTCATCGGTAATACCGTGAACGCCAATCGCCTCTTCTTGAATCGCACGATCAGGCTTGATGTAGACGTGAAAGTGACGCCCGGTCAACCTACGGTTGATGATCTCTACTGCACCAATCTCAACGATGCGGTGCCCCATATAGTGAGGACCACCTTCTGTATTCATACCGGTGGTTTCGGTATCGAGTACAACAATACGCTTATTTTCGTTCGAACTGTTTTTTTCGTTCGTGCTTTGTTCTGGAGTGCTACTGGTATTCATAAGGATAACTGTGTCAGACTATGCCGATAATGTGCTTGAGGTAATAGTATCAAATCATGACGAAACAAGTTGAAATTTTCACTGATGGTTCTTGTTTAGGTAACCCTGGTCCGGGTGGCTATGGCATCGTACTTCGCTACAAAAAAGTCGAGAAGACGCTAGCAGAAGGCTTCACGCTAACAACCAATAACCGTATGGAAATGCTCGCCGCTGTCGTTGCTCTCCAAGCCCTCAAAGAACCTTGCTCTGTGATTCTGACCACAGATAGCCAATACGTGCGTCAAGGCATCACACAGTGGATTCACAACTGGAAAAAGCGTGACTGGAAAACAGCCGATAAGAAACCGGTTAAAAATGCCGATCTGTGGCAAAGGCTCGATAAAGAGACAGCACGTCACACTGTCGATTGGCGCTGGGTAAAAGGACACGCAGGACACAGAGAAAACGAGATGTGTGATGATTTAGCAAGAAACGCAGCGGAAAATCCGACTCAAGAAGATACGGGCTATCAACCAAGCTAACATCTTTTGAAGTTAGACGTACATTTCAGAAAACGATTTATTGTTCCTGGAACTAATTGATAACGCCTTAAACTATTGGATAGTTTCTTAACAGAACTAATAGATGAAAAGCCGACAACTAGTCGGCTTTTTCTGTTTTTAACGGATATGAAGCTTTAGCTGAATCCATTGTACGGCGCGTGTTGGTTCTAAAACTCGCTCCAACAGGCGAGAAGCGTCGCTTAAGGTGCCAATGCGGCTTGATAGGTTTGAGCGGGTAAGTACGCTTGCGAGCAACAATAAAGTATTGGCTGCCAGCAAAAGAGGCACAGCCACCTAAAGCGTTCTCCAACCACGTCCACATCGCTTGATACTTACTCATCGGAAACAACGCGTAGGTATCACAATGAATCACTTCATAATTAAGCACACCGAGCCAGTCTTTAATTCGATTTGGCGTGTACATGCGCCCACTCCAAGGCAAGCTGTTCTTTCGCCAAGGCATCAAACTGGCGAGCCCCGTCACACTGAAAGGGTTGAAGCCAGTAATGATGATATAGCCATCGTCCATCATCACTCGGTCGACTTCTCTCAATAATCGATGCGGGTCATTGCTATAATCTAATTGATGACTGAGCACCACAACATCAAAGCTTTTCTCCAAAAAGGGCAAATTATAGCCATCTGCTATCACATTATGTAATGGGTTCTGGATATCTAGGTTTACTTGATGTTGAATGTTGCATGTGCAGCTAGAAATCTCACTACTGAGGCCGCCGAGCTTGAGCATATGGTAACCAAATAGCTTTGGGCACCACTCATCGAGTCGAGTTTGAATAGATTCTCTCAACCAGTCCCCATTGTGCAACTGTGCCCAAGTGTAGGGATGTTCAAACTTCTTTCTGCTACGTGCTGGCTTCATCAATAATCTGTCTCACTTATTCTGTCGCACTGAAAGTGACTGGAGAACCAATAATGTTACATATCAAAAGCATACCTGCATTTAACGACAATTACATCTGGCTGATTGAAAATAGCGATCGCCGTTGTGCTGTCGTCGACCCTGGTGATGCGGCTCCAGTATTAGAGTACTTAGCGAACCATGAGCTAACTTTAGATGCAATCTTGATTACACACCACCACCACGATCACATTGGTGGCGTTCCAGAGCTGGTAAGACAATTTCCCGGCGTCGATGTTGTTGGCCCTCGAAATGAACCTATCCCGACATTAACGCATCCGGTTGATGATGGTGACCAGTTAGAACTGTTTGGTGAAGTCTTCCTCGTGTTAGGACTAAGCGGACACACTGCTGGTCATATTGGCTATGTGGGTGATGCCAAACTATTTTGTGGTGATGTCTTGTTCTCAGCAGGCTGTGGCCGAATCATGGAAGGCACACCACAACAGATGTTCGATGCGCTGAATAAGATCACAGCGCTGCCTCAAGAAACCGAAGTGTATTGTGCACATGAATACACTGCAGCCAATATCGCTTTCGCATTAGCGGTTGAGCCTGATAACCAACATTTGCAGCAATATCGCGACCAAGTGAACCGACTGCGTGCCCAAAATAAGTCGACCATCCCCACAAATTTGAGACAAGAGAAGTTTGTTAACCCCTTCTTGCGCTATACCGAGCCAAGTGTAGTGAAATCAGTGTCTAATCGTACTGAGCAAACTGATCCTTTATCAGTATTTACCGCTTTACGTGCGTGGAAGAACGAATTTTAACAAATACAGACTTGTCACTCATAGGGGGTGGCAAGTATTATCATCGGCCGTTTATTAAAAAGGCTGTAACATGCGAGTTAAGTACAGCTGGGCTTTGGTATTACTACTTTCTGGTTGCCAATTAACTCAGTCAGAGAATCCAGACCAAGCTTCCAAGCAAACCAACACCTCTCCTACTAAAGAAGTTTCTCAAACGAACGTTTCACCAGATGCGACCAACAAAGAGCCAAAAGTTGAAGCACCTGTCGTTACTCCACAAACACAAGAAGATGTTTGGAAACGTATTGCTATGCAACTTGAAATGGAAGTGCCCGACCAAAAGAAGGTCGACTACTACCGAACTTGGTATCTTAAACACCCTAGTCATCTAAAAACCGTATCAAAACGTGCTGAGCCTTTCCTTTATTTGATCACCACCAAGATTGAAGAAAGAGACCTGCCTTTAGAACTGGCACTGTTGCCCGTTGTTGAAAGCTCATTTGATGCATTTGCGTATTCTCACGGTAGCGCCGCTGGCTTATGGCAGTTCATTTCAGGCACCGGTGAAGCTTACGGGCTAGAACAGAACTTCTGGTACGACGGCCGCCGAGATGTTGCCGCTTCAACCGATGCTGCATTGGATTTCCTAACCGACCTAAACAAACGTTTTGATGGCAACTGGCAACACGCAATCGCTGCCTACAATAGTGGTGGTGGACGTGTAAACAGCGCAATCCGCAAGAACAAGAAGCTTGGTAAGCCAATCGACTTCTTCTCACTGGACCTGCCAAAAGAGACTAGCAGCTACGTACCTAAACTGCTGGCACTGGCCGACGTAATTGCCAACCAAGAAAAATATGGCATTGATATTCCTGCAATTCCAAACAAGCCGGTGCTGACTCTAGTTAACCCGGAAGAGCAACTGGATTTAGCAATCGCAGCTAACTACGCAGGCATTCCAGTAAAAGAGCTGCAAGGCTATAACCCTGCCTATAACCAGTGGGCGACGGCACCAGAAAAACACCAACAATTACTGCTTCCCTTAGATTCAGTTGAAAAGTTCAACAGAGAAGTCACGGCCAATAAAGGCAAAGGCATGAAGCTAGTACGTTACAAGGTTCAATCTGGCGACAGCATCAGCGTACTGGCAAATAAATACAACACCACCAGCAAAGTGATTCGCTCAGCGAACGGTTTGACCAACAACAATATTCGTATTGGTCAGCACCTACTGATCCCGACTTCGACTAAAGATGATAAAGCTTACGCTCTCAGCGCTTCAAACCGTCTAGCAAGCACACAGTCAAAGAGTCGCGGTCAATATAAGCTAACCCACAAAGTAAAAAGTGGTGACAGCTTATGGACGATTGCACGCGCAAATAAGGTATCTCACCAATCACTTGCTAAGTGGAATGGTATGGGGCCACGCGACACGTTACGAGTTGGTCAAGAGTTGGTCATTTGGAAGAACGGTTCTGACGGTGCCATCATCCGCACCATCTTCTATAACGTAAGATCAGGTGACACAGTCAGCGGTATTGCATCAAAGTTCAAAGTAAAAAGTGCAGATGTTGTAAAATGGAACGCTTTGCAGAACAAGAAATACCTACAGCCAGGACAAAAACTGAAGCTGTATGTTGATGTAACTAAGGTAAGTGTATGAACCCGTCAAGTAACCCACTCGTCATGCTGTTGGATATATTCCGTTCACCAACAGCGTGTTTCTTAGCGCTTTATCAACGAAGTGCTTGGGGATGGCAACCCTACGTCGTATTAATGCTCAGCCCCTTTTTGTTTTGGGGTGCTTATTTTTCGAATGTAGATTTTGCATGGCTAAGTGCTGAATTGTCACAACAACTGGCTCAAACTAACCCTGACCAATTGGCGTTACTCGACAGCAACACCCTACTCGCAAGTGAAATCATCAACGACGTATTTAGCCGAACGCTAACCATCGTTTTGTTGGCATTCTGGTTTAACCTCGCAACTAAGCCAAGTCAACATCAACATAGCTTTTGGCGATGGTTTGCAGCGGCATCCGTTATCATCTTCCCTGCAGTTTTAGGCGACATTGCGAGCTACGCAAGCCTGATACTTAAGCATGGGCATGTGATGAACTACGCTGCTGACTTGAACAGCTTAAACGGCTTAATTAAGTTACCACTAACCAATGAGTGGTCACAGTTTGCTAGCTCGTTGCCACTATTATTACCATGGTACATCGTACTGGGTTATGCAGCGGTATTAACTTGGACTGAGTTTGAACGTGGTCAAGCATTGGTAATTTCTGGCTTACCATGGATTGGCTACTACCTAATCTGGGCGCTCTACATTTTAATCTTCTAAGCTGAAGAGATAAAAAGAAGGCTGGCGAAAATTCACTCGTCTATTTAGCCTTAAACGTCACTCGCATTGGGTTGTGATCAGAAGCGTCCGTAATGGGCGCTTTTGCTTTTTCTACCTCGAGCCCTCGATAGAACACATGGTCTAGCACTAAACCCGTAATAAATTGAGTGCGATCATCTGGATCAAAAGCAACCTCTGTCAAACCAACCTTTTCCAACGCATCTTTCAATACAGCGAAGCGAGCCTCACTCCAACTATTAAAATCCCCAGCAAAAATAACAGGCCCACGATACTTTTGCAGATTGTCAGTTAAGCTCTTGAGCTGAGCCTCGTAATCTTCGGTCCCAAAGGTAAAGTTCACAGCATGAATATTAATCACCGCCAGTTCTTCGCCATTACTGAGCAGGTAACGAGACCAAAGCGCGGATTTAGGCAATTGAAGCCAAGGTTCTTCATGAGTATAAGCACAAGCTTCGATCGGTAAATGCGTCGCTAAGTTAAGTACACCAGCACTTTTCTCAAAGGCTTCAAACGCATTAACTCGTGTACTTCCCCACTGACCACTTGTCACCCATTGGCGAAGCCCTTCTGTCATACTCGCTTCTTGCAGCAAAACTAAATCGCTACCTGCTGACAGCTTATTCAACTCACTCTGCCAATTACTGCGGTTTTGCTTGTAGATATTCCACACGGTAATATCTAAGCCGTCAGACACATCAATCGCTTTCGGTGCAGAGTTTTGGTAACAGCTGTAGATGTCGTTGCTGGTACTTTGAGAGGAAGTGATCAGGTTGGGTTTATTCGGTATCACAAAGATAAAATGAAAACTAACGACAACAAGCGTTATCAGCAGTGTGATAACAATGATGGTTTTCTTAAACATACAGCACCCTACCAGAAATGAAAAAGGAGCGATAAACGCTCCTTTTAGGGTAATAGTTTTTTTATACGGCGTCTTCGTCTTCTTCGCCAGTACGAATACGTACCACACGTTCAACGTCAGTAATGAAGATCTTACCGTCACCAATTTTACCTGTTTGAGCCGTCTCGATGATGGTATCAACACATTGGTCAGCCACTTCGTCGGTCACAACGATTTCTAATTTCACTTTAGGTAAAAAGTCGACCATGTACTCTGCGCCACGATATAGCTCAGTATGACCTTTCTGACGTCCAAAGCCTTTAACTTCAGATACTGTCATACCCGTAATACCCACTTCTGCAAGTGCTTCACGTACATCATCAAGTTTGAATGGCTTGATAATGGCTTCAATCTTTTTCATGTTCATCCCTTAAACTGTGCGAATGGCTCATTATCGGTTAGCTATAGTAAACATTCAATGAAAAAAGCCAGAGCATTAAAGCTCTGGCTCGAAATTTATCATCTTGTTTAATCAGCGCTTTAAGAAGGTTTTACTTAAGGCTTGCGTAGTAAGCGGCTAGGTTAGCAATATCTGCATCATTCAGCATTGAAGCTTGAGCCTTCATTACAGCGGCCAAACCGCCGGTGCGCTGGCCGTTCTTATATGCGTTAATTGATGAAGCGATGTATTGCTCGTTTTGACCTTTAAGGTTTGGGTAGCCTGGGATCACTGCGATACCGTCAGCACCATGACATGCTGCACAGATTGCTGCTTTAGCTTGACCCGCAGCAACATCACCCGCCAGAGCGTTACCACTCAATAGTCCAAATCCAAGAACTAATCCTAGTGTAATTTTCTTCATTGCATATTCCATTAATTATTTTTATTAAAGTGACGGTGAATTGTGACACAAACTTTTTCTACTTGCTCCAAAGCGCTTCACAATCTTGACCTTCGTAGTTTTTATCTACGAATAAGCCTAAAACAGCGATCACTCGATCGCCATCCATTAATATCGGCGTTCTGCGTCTTAACCAACTGGGTACTTGGTACTCTTGAAACAACTTCTTCAGCTTCCTGCTATGACCTCGCCCAACAGGGTGAGCCGATAATCCTTCGGGGTTAAAGGTAACACGTAATACCGCATTTTGGTTTGGTAAGCTGAACGTTTGTACACGACGACCAGGTTCGGACTCAGGTCCCCCCACTTGCAAGCTGACATCTCCCAAGCCATCAGGCAGAACCAACCTTCCTCCAACAGAAACGTCACCTTGCCAGCCCGATAGATCTTTAGTCTCTCGAACCAAATAGAGTTTTTGATTAAAACGCCTAACTTCAACGCCATTTAACACCAGCTTAGGGTTGGCATCCGCCTGAGCACACGCCACTTCCTCCCAGATAAGCTGGAGTTGCTTTTGACTCGGCATCGGTTGATTACAATGGTTAAGCCACATTCTTAATAAACGTGCGCGTAGTAAATCAGAGTGCTGGTATAACGCTTCGATGCTTAAGCTTTGGTTCTGGTTGCCACCTAAAGCTTGCTGTAAGTGGGATTCTAACAACTCATCTAACAGTAACTCTTGCTCTGCACATAGCTGAGCGCTGCGACTGACCGACTCTCGGAAACTAGGCCAACGCTCGGTCAGTGCCGGAGTGACTTGATGACGAATAAAATTGCGGTCAAAGCGAACGTCTTGATTACTCTCATCTTCTACCCAAGTTAAAGCCATATCGCGCGCCGCCCCTTCAATATCCGTTCTCGTCACCGACAGCAGTGGGCGAACGATATAAGCATTAGCAAACGGCATCACTTTCGCCATTGAAGAGAGCCCTTTCGGACCACTGCCACGCTTCAACGCCAACAAGAAAGTCTCGACTTGGTCATCGATGTGTTGACCTGTAACTAATACATCACCTTGTCTAATATGCTTTTTAAAGGCTTGGTATCGCGCGTCTCGAGCCAGCTTTTCAACGCTTTCTCCACTGCTGATATCTAGCGAGACTCGTTCAATGAACAAGGAAACCGACAAAGCATCACACCATGCTTGGCACTGCCCTGCCCAGTGATCAGCATTGTTGCTTAAGCCGTGGTGAACATGTACCGCGCAGCACTCAATGTGATGGGACTTAGCGTATTGCGCAGCCAACTCCAACAACACTCGTGAATCGACACCACCACTGAAAGCGACGATCAACCGACGAGGTTTGAGCTCGCTTTGGCCAAGTACAAATGTGAAGGTATCAACTAAGTGTGTCATGAGGCTAATAAACCAAGAGATCGTGTGTGACGGGATAATGTCTTAATAATAAAAAAGGGTTGGCACTGAGTCCAACCCTTTCATCATCTTGTTCGTATAGTTAGCCTTATTGCTAAGGCAACTTATCAGCAGTAGCCGTAGCTCATTAGACGCTGGTAACGACGCTCAAGAAGCGTTTCGTTATCAAACTGCTCTAGCTCTTCTAGCTGTTTAACTAGCATATCTTTCATGTTCTGAGCGGTTTGTGCAGGGTCGCGGTGCGCGCCACCTAGAGGCTCAGGAATGATTTCGTCGATAAGCTCAAGCTCTTTAAGGCGAGGAGCAATCAGGCCCATCGCTTCAGCTGCTTGTGGGGCTTTATCTGAATCACGCCATAGGATTGAAGCACAACCTTCTGGAGAGATTACTGAGTACGTAGAGTACTGAAGCATGTTCACGTAGTCACCAACACCAATCGCTAGTGCACCACCAGAACCGCCTTCACCCACAACGTTACAGATAACAGGAACTGAAAGGCCAGCCATAACTTTTAGGTTTTTAGCGATAGCTTCAGATTGACCACGCTCTTCAGCACCAACACCTGGGTATGCGCCCGCTGTGTCGATGAAAGTGATGATAGGCATGTTGAAACGCTCAGCGGTTTCCATTAGACGTAGCGCCTTACGGTAGCCTTCTGGCTTTGGCATACCAAAGTTACGGATCACTTTCTCTTTAGTCTCACGACCTTTCTGGTGACCAATAACCATAACAGGACGGCCATTTAGACGAGCCATACCACCCACAATTGCTTTGTCGTCAGCGTAAGCGCGATCGCCCGCCATCTCTTCAAATTCTGTGAATGCATGCTCCAGGTAATCTTTTGTGTAAGGACGTTGAGGGTGACGAGCAAGTTGAGCTACCTGCCATGCACCTAAGTCACTAAAGATTTTCTGTTTAAGCTCTAAGCTTTTTTTCTCTAGTTGTTCGATTTCTTTGTCTAGATCTACCGCAGTGTCACCACCGTGACGCGAAACGTCACGTAGCGCTTCGATTTTTGCTTCAAGTTCAGCGATAGGCTTTTCAAATTCTAGAAAGTTCAGGCTCATCTATGAATCCTTGTTGATTCAGCTCCGCATTCGCGAAGCTAAATTTTAGTTAAATTCGAGTTCTACTTGGCTATTTCCAAGCAGCTGTTTTAATTCGTCTAGTAATGTATCACTTGGCGTCACACGCCATTCTGTGCCCAATGTTAACCGCGCTCTAGCGTCGGCACGCTGGTAGTATACATTGACTGGGACCGTTCCGGCTCTATAAGGTTCTAAGATTTGACTAAAGCGTTCAAAAAATTGACCGTTAATTTGGGATTGGTCGATAGATATCGACACCCCACGAGCATATTTCTCACGGGCGCTTCCTAAGTCCATGACCTCGCGCGCGGACATTTTAAGCCCGCCATTGAAATCATCAAAGCTGACCTGTCCGGAAACGACCACAATTTTGTCTTTCTCGAGCAATTCTGCGTAGCGATCGAGCGCATCCGAGAACAACATCACTTCCATTCGGCCCGAACGGTCATCAAGTGTCATCAAACCGATTCGTGTACCGCGCTTAGTGGTCATCACTCTCGCAGCAATCACCAAGCCAGCAATCGTTAGTGATTGGTCACGACGCGTTGGCGTGGCATCTTTTAAGCGACAGCTGGTGTATTTCGCTAACTCTTTGATGTAAGCGTTAACCGGGTGACCCGTTAAATACAAACCAAGCGTTTCACGTTCACCCTCAAGCCAAACCTTCTCAGGCCACTTAGGCACTTGGGTATACTTGTGCTCAACCTCTTCCGGAGCGTCGGTCAACACACCAAACATATCAGATTGACCAAAAGACTCGGCATGGTGATGTTGGCTCGCCGCCTTCACCGCATCTTTCAAAGAGGCCATCATCGCTGCTCGGTGAGGACCTAATCTATCTAAGGCTCCGGATAGAATCAACTTTTCGATAACACGTTTATTAACCTTCTTCAGATCAAGGCGTGCACAGAAGTCGAATAAGTCTTTAAAATAACCGCCTTTATTTCGCGCTTCAATGATTGCTTCAATAGGGCCCTCACCGACCCCTTTGATTGCACCGATGCCATAAACAATTGCGCCATCTTCATCGACGTTAAAGCGGTACAGACCCGAGTTGATATCTGGTGGCAAAAGCTTGAGCTTCATACGGAAACATTCATCAACAAGGCCGATAACCTTCTCGGTGTTATCCATATCCGCCGTCATTACCGCAGCCATAAATTCCGCTGGGTAGTGCGTTTTCAGCCATAGAGTTTGATAAGAAACCAGTGCGTATGCAGCCGAGTGAGATTTGTTAAAGCCGTAGCCCGCAAATTTCTCTACCAAGTCAAAGATCTTCATGGCAAGTTCGCCATCAACACCATTGGCTTCAGCGCCCTCTTTAAAGGTACCACGCTGTTTCGCCATCTCTTCTGGCTTTTTCTTACCCATCGCACGACGCAACATATCCGCGCCGCCAAGCGTATAGCCTGCCAGAATCTGTGCAATCTGCATTACCTGTTCTTGGTACAGGATGATGCCGTAGGTAGGTTCTAGTGTCTCTTTCAGTGATTCGTGTTGCCACGTTTCATCAGGGTAAGATACCGCTTCACGGCCGTGTTTACGGTCGATAAAGTTATCTACCATGCCTGATTGCAGAGGACCCGGACGGAACAGGGCTACCAATGCGATGATATCTTCAAAACAGTCAGGCTGTAGACGTTTGATCAGGTCTTTCATACCACGCGATTCCAGCTGGAATACCGCGGTGGTTTCAGAATTTTGTAATAGATTGAACGACGCTTGGTCATCAAGAGGAATCGACTCGATACGAACCGGTTCTTTACCCTCTTTCTTCAAACGAGGGTTCACTAGGCCTAACGCCCAGTCGATGATGGTCAGGGTACGCAGACCCAAGAAGTCGAACTTAACCAAGCCAGCTGTTTCAACGTCATTCTTATCGAATTGCGTTACTGGGAAGTTACCTTCAGCATCGGCATAAATTGGTGCAAAGTCGGTGATCGTGGTAGGTGATATAACAACACCCCCCGCATGCTTACCGGCATTTCGCGTACAACCTTCAAGGATGCGACACTTATCAATTAGCTCACGGACTTCTTCATCGCCATCGTAAAGCTCTGGCAATGCCGGTTCAGCAAGGAACGCTTTTTCGAGCGTCATGCCCGGATCTGGCGGTACAAGCTTTGAGATTCGATCGACGAAACCAAACGGGTGACCCAGTACACGGCCTACGTCACGGATTACCGCTTTTGCCGCCATGGTACCAAAAGTGATGATCTGAGATACCGCATCACGACCATACATTTCAGCAACGTGATCAATTACTTGGTCACGTTTATCCATACAGAAGTCGATATCAAAATCGGGCATCGATACACGTTCTGGGTTCAAGAAACGTTCGAAAAGTAGATCGTACTCAAGCGGATCAAGGTCGGTGATATCAAGCGCGTAAGCCACCAAAGAACCGGCACCAGAACCACGCCCTGGACCTACGGGCACATCGTTGTCTTTTGACCACTGGATAAACTCCATTACGATCAAGAAATAACCTGGGAAACCCATGTTATTGACAACTTCGAGCTCGATCTCAAGTCGCTCATCGTATTCCGGCCTGCGCTCAGCACGAACTTTTTCATCTGGGAATAGGAACGCTAGACGTCGCTCAAGACCTTCTTCAGATTTCTTGATCAGGAAGTCTTCAATCGCCAAACCTTCCGTTGGGAAGTTAGGCAGGAAGTATTCGCCCAGACGAACCGTTACATTACAACGCTTGGCAATCTCAACACTATTCTCAAGTGCTTCAGGTATATCTGAGAACAACTCGCACATCTCTTCTTCGCTACGAAGATACTGTTGCGCGCTGTAATTTTTAGGACGACGAGGATCGACCATCGTGAAGCCATCATGAATCGCCACGCGGATTTCATGGGCATCAAAAAGGTCTTCAGTAAGGAATACTACTTCGTTGGTCGCAACAACAGGCAAGTCTTCTTGCTCAGCAAGCTCTAACGCGAAGTGCAGGTAAGACTCTTCATCCGGACGTCCAGTACGAATCAGTTCCAAGTAAAAACGATCGGCGAAGTACGTTTTGTAAAACTCGACGCTGCTTGCCACTAGCTCACGGTTGCCTTTCAGTAACGCCTTACCAATCTCACCTTCCTTCGCACCCGATAGGATAATTAGGCCTTCGGCATTCTCAATTAGCCACTCTTTATCAATAACAGGCTGATGCTGAACATGACCGCGAAGGTAGGCTTTTGAGATAAGCAGCGTTAGATTGTTATAACCTTTATTGTCGGTTGCAATGACGGTGAGCTTGGTCAACTCGTCACCGAACTCTGGAGACTGCATTAGGAAGTCAGCACCAATAATTGGTTTAACCCCGCACCCATGAGCAGTACCGTAGAACTTAACCAAACCACACAGGTTGGTAAAGTCGGTCAATGCTAGAGCAGGCATACCCATTTCAGCGACTTTTTTAACTAATGGTGGCACCTTGGATAGGCCATCCACCATCGAAAAGTCACTGTGTACGCGTAGGTGAACAAATTTTGGATCTGACATTATTTTTCCTGAGTTCTAGGTTTGAGCCTAGGATTACAACTGTGTGTATTCTATTTTTTTCTACCGCAAGTTAGCAACTTTATTCGATGCCCAGCTCTAGTTAACGTAAGCTCTAGTCTATATAGAGCTTAATCAATACGCTCTAATCTATGCCAAGAATACGTTTTACTGGCTTAAAGCTTTTGCGGTAGTGCTCGGTTACGCCATGTTTTTCAATCGCTTCGAAATGCGCTTTAGTCGGGTAACCTTTATGTTTAGCAAAACCAAACTCTGGATGAAGTTTATCAAGCTCTTCCATCTCTTGGTCTCGAACGACTTTAGCGATAATCGACGCCGCACTGATTTCAGCCACTCGCAAGTCACCCTTTACAATAGCAAGACCGTCCATTGGCAGTTCTGGGACACGGTTTCCATCGATTAGCGCCATATCAGGTTGAACGCTCAACCCTGCGATAGCTCGCTGCATAGCAACCATCGTCGCTTGCAGAATATTCAACTCATCAATTTCTTGTGGAGAACAACGACCAACAGACCATGCCAGAGCTTTCTCTTTAATTTCTGGAAGCAAAGCTAGGCGCTTTTTCTCAGATAATTTCTTTGAGTCGTTCAAGCCTTCGATTGGGTTGTTTGGATCGAGGATAACCGCAGCGGTCACTACATCGCCAACCAAAGGGCCACGGCCTACTTCATCCACACCAGCAAACAACTGGTAACCTTGCGGATACTCAAAAGGAGGAAGCTCTTTTTTCTCTTTTACTGCCATAACTAATCTCTTAATGTTCTGTAAGTAAGCGCTTTATGCTTCAACAAAAGGTCGGTCAATCAACTTCAATACCGCGTTAGCGGCTTGTTTGTCTGCGTCTTTGCGGATCCAGTGATGCATCTCAGTAAAACGTTCGATCAAGGCACTGTTATCGGCTGATAGCATCTTATCGACAGATGGGAACAAAAAGTCTGGGTGGCACTCTTCAAGAATATGCTCTTTGACGATCTCTTCCCCAGCCAAGATATTCGGCAATGATACAAACTCAGTGATCGCCAACTTCTTAACAATGTAACCTGTCAGCTTATTTACTTTGTAACCAACCACCATAGGGCGCTTAAGTAACATACATTCAAGAGCCACGGTACCTGAAGCCAAGAGCACAGAATCAGCAGCGGTAATCACGTTGGTTGCCGTATCTTCGACTAACGTGAATTCAAGCTCAGGTGCGGTCGATTGCCAGATTTCAGTAAACTGCTTTTTACGCTGCTCATTAACGAGCGCAACAACAAAATTGATATCCGGATACTTATGCTTAATACGCTGGCAAGTTTCGATAAATGGTTGAGCAATCAAACCCATCTCACCACCACGACTGCCCGGCAATACGGCCAACCACTGCTTGTCTTGATCAAGACCTAAAAGCTCTCGCGCATTCTGTTTACTTGGCTCTAAAGGAATCGCGTCTGCCAACGTGTGACCAACAAACTCACAGGCAACGTTATATTTATCGTAGAACGCTTTTTCGAACGGCAAGAAAGCCAATACCAAGTCAGTTGCTTTATCGATTTTAAAGATACGCTTTGGACGCCAAGCCCATACTGAGGGGCTCACGTAATGCACCGTTTTGATACCAGCATTTTTAAGGTCTAACTCAAGCCTTAGGTTAAAGTCGGGCGCATCGATACCTACAAACACATCTGGCGGGTTTTGAGTGAAATACTTAACTAGCTCTGCTTTTACCTTCAACAAACGAGGTAAACGGCCAAGTACTTCAACTAAGCCCATAACGGCCAGCTCTTCCATCTCGAAAAGAGACTCACAACCGAGCGCCTTCATTTTTGGCCCGCCAATGCCAACGAACTCAGCATTTGGGTACTGTGATTTGATCGCTTTAATAAAGCCTTCACCAAGCGTGTCGCCAGAGAGTTCGCCGACAACAATACCTACGCGCAGTGGTTCATTCGAAACAAAGTCCGAGCTATTGGTTGCTGCTTCTTGCTGTGCCATAGTTTTCCAATTCCCTTCTTGCCTAAAACAAAAAAGATCGCCTAACAAGTAGCGATCTTTTTGTTATACCATTCTGATGAAGTAATTATTGTCATACTCACATTGATTGGTACATAACCACATCAAGTATTAACGAATAATACCGCGCTCAGAGCTCTCTAGCATTTCTAGCATAGGAGCTACCGAAGCAAACTCTTTTGCCATTTCAACTAAAGCCACTTTCGCTTCTTCAAGTGTTTTACCTGAACGGTATAACTCTTTGTATGCTTTCTGTAGTGCACGAATTTCTGGTTTCTCAAATCCGTTACGCTTCAAGCCCACTAAGTTAAGACCGAATGGAGCAGCATGGTTACCCTGTGCAAGCACGTACGGCAGTACATCTTGAACTACAGCAGAACAGCCACCAATGTACGCATAAGCACCAATAGAACAGAATGGGTGAATCGCAGAAAGCGCCATCACACCAGCGTAGTCGCCAACCGTAACGTGACCGCCAAGAATAGCGTTGTTACCAATATGAGTGTGGTTACCAACAATAACATCGTGTGCTACGTGAGCATTAACACAAAGTAAGTTGTCATCACCAATTACTGTGGTTGCTTTGTCTTGAACCGTACCACGGTGGATTTGAACCGCTTCACGGATCACGTTGCGATCACCGATCACAACTGTTGTCTCTTCACCACCGTATTTCTTGTCTTGGTTTTCTTCGCCAATAACAGCATGTGGGAAGATACGGTTTTCTTTGCCAATGGTTGTATGACCTTTGATCACAACATGCGACATCACTTCAGTGTCGTCACCAATTGTCACGTTACCAGCAATGTAAGTGAAAGGCCCAACTGTCACGTTAGCACCGATAGTTACATCACCTTCGATTACTGCTGCCGGGTGAATTTTCGCTGTTTCATGAATCATATTAAAACTCTCTACGAGCACATTTAAGTTCAGCTGAACATACAACTACGCCGTCAACTTTAGCAACACCGTTAAACGATGCGATGCCACGACGCTCTTTTAAGAATTCTACTTCGATAACCAGTTGGTCACCTGGCACTACTGGCTTACGGAATTTAGCTTTATCTACACTAGCAAAGTAGTACAGCTCGTTACCAGAAGGCGCACCGAAAGATTTAAATGCTAGAAGGCCTGTTGCTTGTGCCATTGCTTCTAAGATCAACACGCCTGGGAATACAGGAAGCTGAGGAAAGTGGCCTGTGAACTGAGGTTCGTTAACAGAGACATTCTTAATTGCAGTCAGTGTTTTTTCTTTTTCAAAGCTAGTCACACGATCAACCATTAAGAATGGGTAGCGATGAGGTAATAGTTCCTGAATTTCAGTAATGTTCATCGTTGTCTGTTCAGTAGTCAAAGTCGTATTCCTATGTATATTCTTTATTTAATTAGAAGGATTATAAACGAAAAAGACTCGCTGTACGCGAGCCTTTTATTAGAAATGCTGGAATTATGATTCCGCGCTCTTCTCGATAAGTTTTTCAACGGTTTTCAAACGCTTGTTCATTTCATCAATACGATGAACACGCGTTGCTGTTTTACGCCAATCTTTGTTTGGCTGTAAAGGAATACCCGAAGAGTACATGCCTTTCTCAGTGATGCTGCGCATTACCATCCCCATACCGGTGATTGTAACGCCATCAGTAACTTCAATGTGACCATTAATCACACTACCACCACCAATAATACAGTACTTACCTATCGTCGTGCTGCCTGCAATGATAGTACCACCAGCAAGAGCTGAACCATATCCGATGTGAACATTGTGAGCAATCTGAAGTTGGTTATCTAGGATAACGTTGTCTTCAATGATTGTGTCATCTAATGCGCCTCGGTCGATGGTAGTACACGCGCCAATTTCTACGCGGTTACCAATGCGAACAGAACCAACTTGTGGGATCTTAACCCACTCACCTTTCTCGTTCGCATAACCAAAGCCGTCAGAACCAATAACAGTGCTTGATTGAATCAAACATGCTTCACCAATCACAACTTCATGGTAAACGCTTACGTTAGCCCATAGCTTAGTGCCTGTGCCAATTTTCGCATTCTTACCAATAAAGCATCCAGCACCGATGATCACATCATCACTTAGTACCACACCAGACTCAATCACAGCGTTCGCACCAATAGACACATTTTGCCCAATGGTTGCATCGCTAGAGATTGAAGCAGAATCAGCAATAGCCGCTGCGGGTGCAGGAGTAGTATCAAGCGCTTGAGCTACCTTAGCAAAAGCAACGTAAGGGTCACTAACCACAATAACGTTGGTCTTACACAGTTCGCGCTCACTATCTTTAACCATAATAGCAGATGCTTTACAGTCACCTAGGTGCTTGCTGTACTTCACGTTAGAAAGGAACGTAATGTTACCTTCTTGCGCTTTATCCATAGGAGCGACTGCTGAGACGGTAATCGTACCGTCTCCGTGTAGCTCTCCCCCAGTAATCGTTGCCAATTCGGCTAAAGTCAGGTTCTTCATAAAACTTATTTCAGTGATTTAATTACTTGCTCAGAGATGTTGTATTCAGGCTTACCGTATTGTAGAGCTTGAATATCAACGATCATGTCGTAGCCTTCTTTCTCGGCAACTTTAGTTACAGCATCTTGAATCACTTTGAACAGCTTCTGCTTCTCTTGTGCTTCACGACGTTGACTTGCTTTTTCTAGTGCTTGAGCTTTGATTTTGTACTTGCTGTCTAGTTGGCCTACTTCAATACGAAGCTTCTCAACTTCGTCAGGGCCAAGTAGTTCGCCATCACGCTTAAGCTTTTCAATCTTAGTCTTTGCTTCAGCTTGAATGCTCTGTAACTCAGCCGCTTTATCTTTGAACTCTTCCTGCATTTTTTGAAGAACAACTTCACGCTGAGGTAGAGCCTGGAATACTTGTGCAGTGTTTACATAACCCACTTTTTGCGCAGCTTCGGCAGCTGTTGCAAAGAAAGAAGAGCTAAGAACTACAAGGCCTAAACCTGCTGCTTTAATCATATTTTTCAAAATATTGTCCTTTAAATATTAGAAAGTTCTACCAATGGTAAATGTGAAGAATTCCTCATCATCACCTTCGTAAATTTTAACTGGTTTCGCTAGAGAGAAAACCAGTGGGCCCATCGGTGACATCCATTGCAGGGCAGCACCATAAGATGAACGGTAATTTGTTGGATCAGAGTAATCGTAGTAGTACTGACTGCCACTGTTAGGTGCGCCACGGTCTACGAACTCTGTATCCCATACACTTGCCATGTCGAAGAAGACACTGGTTCGAATCTGGCTGCGCGCTTCATCAGAAGCAAACGGCGTTGGGACAATTAACTCTAAACTGGCCAAAGCAACCGCGTTACCACCAACTGAATCATCGGTTGCAGAGCTGTACGTAGGGTTATTTCCTGTACTGCTTCCGTAAACGGCTTTCGGACCCGCTGAGTTAGAACCAAAACCACGTAGGGTTGTAAAGCCACCCGCATAGTAGTTCTCATAGAACGGGAACAAGTTATCGTTACCATCCGTTTGACCATAACCATTACCATAGCCTAATCGGCCACGCATCAATAGTGTGAACTCATGCTTTTTGGTCAGCGGGATGTAATGTTTTACATCGTACTGTGCTTTGAAGTACTTAGCATCAGAGCCTGGTACTGTCATTTTAGCGAAAGCACGTTGGTGGTTACCCTCAGTTGGGAAGAAACCACGGTTCAAGTTGTTACGCGTCCAAGAAATATTGATATCGAAGTCATCAGTTAAGATGTGCTCGTCACCATATTGGTCAATACTTCTCGCGAACTGTTCAACTTGGATATAGGTCGGAACGTTACCGATTTTGTTGTGTGTATAGCCAACACCAAACTCGATACGGTTCAGCTCATCCATAGGGAAACCCCATGTTAGGCTAGTACCATAACTTTGGTTGGTATAGTCGACAATACCCGCTTCAGAGGCTTCGAATTCGTTGTAGAAGATCTTACCGCCTAGACTCACACCATCAAGGTTCCAGTATGGGTCACGGTAGTCTAAGCTCACGTTCTTTTGGTAATCGTTCATCATGGCACTTACACCAACACGGTTACCTGAGCCTGCAAAGTTGTCTTGTTGTAAACCAACTTGGAAACTGACACCTGATTCCGTACCGTAGCCGACACCAAAGTTGATGCTGCCTGAGTTAGCTTCCTTAACGTTGTAAACCAAATCAACTTGGTCTTCACTACCAGGAACACGAACTGTTTGTACATCAACCGTTTCAAAGAAACCTAAACGGTTAAGACGGCTCTTACCAGTATCAATTGACTTAGAGTTAAGCCAACTGCCTTCCATTTGACGCATTTCACGACGAAGAACTTCATCTTTCGTTGAGTTATTGCCCGTGAATCGAATGTCGCGAACATAGATACGGCTACCCGCTTCTACATTGATAACTAACGACACTTCTTTGGTCTCATCATTGAATTCAGGAATCGTACGAACTTGTGGGTACGCATAACCAGATTCACCAAGAATTCGTTTTACGCTCTCTTCTAAAGACGTTACCGATGAACCGTTATAAGTATCACCGTCTTCAAATGGCACTAGCGCTTCAAAATCAGCCTCACGGCCAATGAGTTCACCACGAAATGCGACATCTTTAACGGTGTAGGCTTCGCCTTCATCAATACCAAGCGTGATATAAACGCCTTTCTTATCTGGAGAGATCGCAACCTGAGTAGAGTCTACCTTAAACTTAAGGTAACCACGGTCGAGGTAGTAAGATTTCAGCGCTTCGATATCACCCGCTAATACTTGCTTCTGATATTTTTCATCCGCAAGGAAGTTCCACCATGCAACATCAACGTTCAGATTAAAGCGGCTAAGTAGCTCAGCGTCTGAGAAGACTTCGTTACCGATAAAGTTGATTTGCTGAATCTTAGCAGATACGCCTTCAGTAAAGACAAACTTAAGGTCAGAACGATTACGAGGCAAAGGCGTCACAACCGCTTTTACTGTCGCGTTGTACTTACCAACACTGTAGTAAAAATCTTCAAGACCTTTCTCGATGTTGCTTAGCGTAGTACGGTCAAGGGCTTCACCTTCACGAACGCCAGACGCATCTAGGTTCTGTTGAAGTTGTTCTTCTTTGATCGCTTTGTTACCCGAGAACGAGATACTTGCGATAGTCGGTCGTTCTTTCACTTGAACAACTAAAACACCTTCATCGCGAAGGACTTTAACATCCTCAAAGTTACCCGAAGCATACAATGCACGAATGATCTCAGATACATCGCTTTCATCCACTTCATCGCCAATACGTACTGGCATTTTCAGTAGAGCTGCACCAAGTGCAACACGCTGTAAACCTTCAATCTTGATATCTTGAACTACAAAGTTTTGTGCTCCATTCGCTGCCACACTAGTGGCTAATAGACTTGCGAACAGAATTTGCTTAATCGCCATACTTATTCTAATTATTCCTTGCTACTACCAATGCCTGTGAGAAACCATTCACAGACGAGTAAAATCATTAAATATTGCCAGAGCCATCAAAGAGAAGAGGATTGCACCTCCCACTCTGTATCCCATTTCCTGAACTTTCTCAGGGACCGGTTTACGAGTAATGGCCTCAATAGCGAAAAAGAGCAAATGTCCGCCATCAAGCATAGGCAGCGGAACCAAATTAATAATACCCAAGTTAACACTAATCAGAGCCAAAAAGCCTAAGAAGTAAACCAAACCGTAATCGGCGGTTGTCCCTGCACCTTTAGCTATTGAAATCGGGCCACTCAAGTTATTTAAGCCAACATCACCAACGATGAGCTTCTTAAGCATTGTCAGCGTCAATCCAATGATTTGACCTGTTTTATCAAATGCTTTTCCTACAGACTCAATTACACCAAATTGTAACTCAAAGCGATAATCTTCTGGCCATTCTGCGACTTCTGGAGCAATACCTGCATAGCCAATTGTCGAACCATCAGAAAGCTCGCGACTTTTTGGCGTCATAACTAATGGCTGTTCAACCCCATTTCGCAATACGACCAAGTCCAATGATGTCATTGGATTTGCACGAATTAACTCAACAACCGACTGCCACTGTTCAATAGGCTGTCCATTAATCTCAACAATTTTGTCACCAGCCTTTACTCCGGCATCGTATGCCGCACCGTCATCAATGACTTGAGCAAGCACTGTCGATATCTCTGGAGAATACGGTCTAAAGCCCAGCGTTGTCATTGCAGATTCAGTTTCTGGGTTGAATGACCAGTCTGAAATATCCAATGTCATCTGCTGTTCAAAGCCGATATCGTCTTGAGAAGAAACCGTTACAGTCATGGACTGATCACCAATATGTGATATCAAACCCATATTGACTGATTCCCAATCTGCGGTTTTGATTCCTGAAATAGATTTAAGTTCCATTCCAGTTTCAATTCCGGCTTGTGCAGCAATAGATTGCGGAGTGACTTCACCGATTACAGGTTTAACCGCCGGCACGCCAATCAGAAACACTAGCCAATATGCAAAGACGGCAAAGATAAAGTTAAACGCAGGACCTGCACCAACTATCGCCGTTCTTTTCCACAATGGCTTCTTATCAAAAGCGTATTGTTGTTCGTCTTCAGAAAGGTCGTCAACACGACCATCAAGCATCTTAACGTAGCCGCCCAATGGAATGACTGACAAGCTGTATTCCGTACCATCACGGCCAACTTTGCTCCAGATTGATTTACCAAAACCAATCGAGAATTTCTCAACTTTCACACCACAGCGACGAGCAACCCAGAAATGTCCAAACTCATGAACAGCGACCAGAATGCCAAGCGCTACTATAAAGGATGCGAAGTTCCACAGAATTCCACTCATGCTAGCTGCTCTTTAATAAATTGATTGGCTAATTGACGAGACATATTATCTAGCTCGAGAAGGCTTTCCAAGCTATCTAAGCCCTCAGAGTTATGTTGTTCACATACTTTGCTCATAACATGTTCGTTAATGACAGCAATATCGGTAAACTTCACTCGATTGTTCAAGAAAGCATCGACGGCAATTTCGTTTGCCGCGTTAATTGCGGTTGTAGCATGCTGACCCAAGTAGCAAGCTTCAATCGCTAACCTTAAACATGGGTAACGACTAAAGTCTGGTTCTAGAAAAGTAAGCTCGCCCACTTTAGTGAAATCCAGAGGCTTAACGCCCGCTTCTGTTCGCTCAGGGTAAGACATCGTTAAAGCGATTGGCGTCGCCATATCCGGTTCGCCCATTTGAGCAAGCACAGAGCCGTCCTTGTACTGAACCATAGAATGAATCACAGATTGAGGATGAATAATCACTTTCAACTGTTCTTGAGAGGCATTAAATAACCATTTCGCTTCAATGTACTCTAAGCCTTTATTCATCATGGTCGCTGAATCGACAGAGATCTTAGGGCCCATAGACCAGTTAGGGTGTGCGATAGCGCGTTCAGGAGTCACTGATTCCAACTCAGCCACGTCGGTATAACGGAAAGGACCACCAGAACCAGTTAGTAGAATATGGTTAATACCGTTGGCTTCTAAATCACAGCGACCTAGATTGGTTTGGACGTTTTGCGACAAACACTGGAAGATAGCATTATGTTCACTGTCGACAGGAAGTAGCTCAGCACCGTACTTTTCCACGGCGTCTATAAACAACTGTCCAGACATCACCAAGGCTTCTTTATTAGCAAGCAAGATACGCTTACTAGCCTTAACCGCAGCCATAGTAGGAAGCAAGCCTGCTGCGCCAACAATCGCAGCCATAACAGTGTCTACTTCATCTAGGGAAGCGACCTGACACATGCCTTCTGAGCCTGAAAGCACTTTGATGTTTGGGTAATCCAAAGACAACACATCACTCAGTTGAGACGCTGCATCGGGGCAAGCCATCGCAACATAGCTTGGTTGCCACTTTTCAACTAGCGCCAGCATCTTTTCAACATTCGAACCGGAGGCTAGTGCCACGACCGTATAAAGATCTGGGTTTTGCTCAACGACTTTTAGTGTACTTGCACCAATAGAGCCGGTAGCGCCAAGGATAGTTAGATTTCGCATCACATATGACCGTAGAAATGTAATAAAGGGCAGAATCACTGCCCTTTTTTATTAGAATGCTAAATAAAGCAGAGCAAAGACAGGGAATGCAGCCGTTAAGCTATCTATTCTATCTAGTATACCACCATGACCAGGAATCAGATTACTGCTGTCTTTCACCCCAGACACACGCTTAAACATGCTTTCAACAAGGTCACCAAGAACAGAGATAACGACGGTCACAAGAGTAATAACAATCATGTGAAGAGGACTTGTGAATTGGATATCAAACAAGTCAGCAAAGATCCAAGCCACGATCACTGCAGTAATGATGCCACCAATAAGACCTTCAATCGTTTTATTCGGGCTTACCGCTGGAGCCATTTTGCGCTTACCAAAGCTCTTTCCTGAAAAGTAAGCACCGCTGTCCGCCGCCCAAACGAGCAAGCAAACAAACATCACCAATTTTGCACCGTGGTAGGGGTCAACATCGATACCGTTAGCACGCAGGATAACCACACTCCAGAAGAATGGCAGCAGAGTCAGTACACCAAAGGCGTGACGAAGAAGAGAAGAATCTTTCCATGCAGGCATAGACTTAGGATAAGTCACCGCCATACCACTCGCTATTACCCACCAAATTGAGCCAATCGTTAGAATGGCGTAGTGAGCAGTAGACAAGTTATTAAGGCTAAATGCATCAAAAGGGATAAAAGCAAAACTTGCGGCACTAACCAAAACCGTTGGAATCAACGCTAAATAACGCGATTTGCTTTCAATAAACTGAGTCCACTCCCAAAAACCTAATAGCGAGATCACCGCTAATGAAAGAATAAATGTAGGAAGTGATAACTCGAAAATGCCTAGAATAACTAGGGGAGCTAAAATCAACGCCGTAATAATTCGTTGTTTCAAACCAAAAAATCCTTATTAACTGTCCATCAGAGCTTTGATTTGCTCACCGGTGCATCCAAAACGACGCTCACGGTTTACAAACCAAGTCACAGCTTCTACTAAGCTGTCTTCATTAAAGTCTGGCCAGAATTGTTCAGTGAAATACATTTCGGCGTAAGCCAACTGCCAAAGCATAAAATTACTAATGCGGCATTCACCACTGGTACGGATAAGTAGATCGACTTCAGGAATATCTGCCATCGTCAGATGCTGTGTAATCATAGCTTCATCAATGTCATCTACATTAATATCACCAGACTTTACCTGTTGAGCAATAGAGGTCATTGCTTGCTGAATATCCCACTTACCGCCGTAGTTAGCCGCAATATTAATAACCATACCGGTATTGGTGCTAGTCAAAGCTTCCGCTTCTTCTATCTTCTTTTGTAGTCGATCATTGAAACGACTTTTATCACCAATAACACGAAGTTGTAGATTATTTTTATGAAGCTTTTTTACTTCACTCGATAGCACTGAAATAAACAGTTCCATCAAAATACCGACTTCTTCTTCAGGACGACGCCAGTTCTCGCTACTAAACGCAAAAAGAGTAACGGCTTTAATGCCAAGTCTGGCTGCAGAAGAGATAGTTTTACGAACGGCTTGAACACCGTTTTTATGGCCAAAGACGCGAGGCTTGCCCTGAGCTTTTGCCCAGCGACCATTACCATCCATAATGATAGCAATGTGTTTAGGAAGAGAGTCTGTGAACGCTTGAGAATTATGCATAAAAGAGTGAATCAAATTCTAATAGTCGAACAGAGTAGCATAAAAAAACGCTGCACCGTGAGTACAGCGTTTTTCCGGAAAGAAAAGAATAGGGAAAATTAAACTTCCATCAACTCTTTTTCTTTAACAGCTAGAACTTCGTCTACGTTCTTAACCGCAGCGTCAGTTAGCTTTTGAATTTCGTCTTGTGCTTTACGATCTTCATCTTCAGAGATTTCTTTATCTTTCAGAAGTGCTTTTAGATCGCCATTCGCGTCACGACGGATGTTACGGATAGCAACACGGCCACCTTCAGCTTCGCCACGAACGATTTTAACTAGGTCTTTACGACGCTCTTCCGTTAGCGGAGGAAGTGGAACACGGATAACTGTGCCAGCAGACATAGGGTTTAGGCCTAGGTCAGATGTCAGAATTGCTTTTTCAACTAGAGGAGTCAGTGTTTTATCAAACACTGTAATAGCTAGTGTACGTGCATCTTCAGCGATAACGTTAGCTACTTGAGTCAAAGGCGTTGGAGCACCGTAGTACTCAACAGTAAGACCAGAAAGTAGGCTTGGGTGCGCACGACCTGTACGAATCTTTTGCAGGCTGTTTTTTAGTGCATCAACACTTTTTACCATGCGCTCTTGAGCGTCTTTTTTGATTTCGTTAATCACAATTTCACCTTGATTATGTTCTTTCTTCAAGAAAGCTTTTTATTTGAGTGATAAGGATAAGCTTACCAAAGTCTAACACCTCAGTAAGCCCGAAAAATTAGTCAGCGTCGCTGATTAATGTACCTTCAGTTTCACCCATAACCACGCGACGTAGTGCGCCTGGTTTATTCATGTTAAATACGCGGATTGGCATTTTGTGATCACGTGCTAGCGTAAATGCAGCCAAGTCCATTACTTTAAGTTCTTTATCAAGAACTGTGTTGTAAGACAACGTATCATACAGCTCTGCGTCTGGGTTTGCTACAGGGTCAGAAGTAAATACACCATCTACTTTTGTCGCTTTTAGAACTACGTCAGCTTCGATTTCGATACCACGGAGACATGCAGCAGAATCCGTAGTGAAGAATGGGTTACCAGTACCAGCAGAGAAGATCACAACGCGACCTTGACGTAGTTGGCTGATTGCGTCTGCCCAGTTGTAGTCGTCACACACACCTTTAAGAGGGATTGCAGACATTACACGTGCGTTTACGTAAGCACGGTGAAGAGCGTCACGCATTGCAAGGCCGTTCATTACCGTTGCAAGCATACCCATGTGGTCACCAACAACGCGGTTCATACCTGCTTCAGCAAGGCCTGCACCACGGAAAAGGTTACCACCACCGATAACAACGCCTACTTGAACACCTAGTTCAACCAATTCTTTCACTTCTTGAGCCATACGATCAAGGATCGTCGGGTCAATACCAAAACCTTCTTCGCCTTGTAGTGCTTCACCGCTAAGTTTTAACAGAATACGTTGATACGCCGGTTTAGGGTTCGTAGTCATGGAGTTTACCTTCCAAAGAGTTGATGATTAACAGTCATGGATAAAAACTGAATAGCTCAGTTTGCATTCATAACAGCTAAAAAATAATTCACTATTCATAAAAAGACCGCAGCATTTGCCACGGTCTCTTTTCAAACAATACGCTAAGGATTAACCTTTTTGTACCGCTGCAACTTCGTCAGCAAAGCTCATTTCAGCTGCTTTCTCGATGCCTTCACCAACTTCTAGACGTACGAAGTTAGATACTGAAGCGCCTTTCTCTTTAAGGATAGCGCCAACAGTCTGCTTAGGCTCCATGATGAAAGCTTGACCAGTTAGAGAGATTTCGCCCGTGAATTTCTTCATACGGCCAACAACCATTTTCTCTGCGATTTCAGCTGGTTTGCCTTCGTTCATAGCGATTTCAACTTGAACTGCTTTTTCTTTAGCAACTACGTCTGCAGGTACGTCTTCTGGGTTTAGGAACTCAGGACGTGATGCAGCAACGTGCATTGCAACGTGCTTAAGAGTTTCAGCTTCGCCTTCACCAGCAACAACAACACCGATTTTCTCACCGTGACGGTAAGAAGCTAGTGCAACACCTGAAACGTACTGTACGCGACGGATGTTGATGTTTTCGCCGATTTTTGCAACTAGAGCAACACGAGTCTCTTCGAACTGTGCTTGTAGCTCTTCAACAGTTGCTTGAGAAGCTACTGCAGCAGCTGCAACTTCTTCTGCGAATGCTGTGAAGTTAGCATCTTTTGCTACGAAGTCAGTTTGGCAGTTAACTTCAAGAAGAGCAGCTACGCCGTTCTCTTCTTTGATGATGATTGCGCCTTCAGCAGCAACGTTACCAGCTTTCTTAGCGGCTTTCGCTGCGCCAGACTTACGCATGTTTTCAATTGCTAGTTCGATGTCAGCGTTTGCTTCTACAAGCGCTTTCTTACATTCCATCATGCCAGCGCCAGTGCGCTCGCGAAGTTCTTTAACTAGAGCTGCAGTTACAGTTGCCATTCTCTATTCCTCAGTAAATTCTAAAAAAGATAAAAAACAGGGGCCTAATTAATTGGCCCCTGATATTGACTGTATTCAGTCCGTTAAGCCACCGATTATGACCGCTTAATATGAACTAAATATGGCTCAGAGCCGCTATTATTCAGCTTCTACAAAACCGTCTTTTTCAGCAGCTACAGCAGCAACATCTTTGTTGCGACCTTCTTTAACCGCGTCTGCAGCAGCGTTTAGGTAAAGCTGTACTGCACGGATTGCATCGTCGTTACCTGGGATAACGAAGTCAACGCCGTCTGGGTTAGAGTTAGTATCAACTACAGCGTAAACTGGGATACCTAGGTTGTTTGCTTCTTTAACTGCGATGTGTTCGTGATCAGCATCGATTACGAATAGAGCGTCTGGAAGGCCGCCCATGTTCTTGATACCACCAAGAGATTTCTCTAGCTTCTCCATTTCACGAGTACGCATTAGAGCTTCTTTCTTAGTAAGCTTGTCGAAAGTACCGTCTTGAGCTTGCGCTTCAAGTTCTTTCAGACGCTTGATAGACTGACGAACAGTTTTGTAGTTCGTTAGCATACCGCCTAACCAGCGGTTGTTAACGTAGAACTGGTTGCTGTTGATAGCAGCTTCTTTAACAGCTTCAGATGCAGCGCGCTTAGTACCAACAAAAAGAACTTTACCTTTCTTCTCGCCAACTTTAGCGATTTCAGCTAGAGCGTCGTTGAACATTGGTACAGTTTTTTCTAGGTTGATGATATGTACTTTGTTACGAGCACCAAAGATGAATGGCTTCATTTTTGGGTTCCAGTAACGAGTTTGGTGACCGAAGTGAACACCAGCTTTAAGCATATCGCGCATTGATACAGTTGCCATTTTAAAATCCTCTATGGGGTTAGGCCTCCACATCCCCCATGAATCCGACCCCTAACAACTAACCACTTTTCAGCCGTTATTTGTGTTGTTGAGGCACCCCGGAACATGTGTCGGAATGTGTGTGATTTAAAGAAATAAGTTAGTGGACACAAAGCTTGTTTCGCCAATTGGAGAAAACACTCCTGATGTCCGGCGCGCTTTATACCATATTTTGTCTATCTATGGCTAGAAAAAAATCGAAAAATGGCGACTGCTATACTGACCTCTAAAGGCGAATTCCCTCTATAATTAGCATCCATATTAAGTTGCTTCTACATCTTTTAACCGAACATTATTTACTCAGGTTAAACAGTATCCATCGGTATTGTACGGATATGGGAATGTTGCGCTAAAATGCTGCACTGATAGAATAGCCCCAATATGCACACTTAGGTGCTACCAAATTAAGAGATATGCAATGGCTGTAAAAATTAAAACTGCTGAAGAAATTGAAAAGATGCGCGTCGCCGGCAAACTGGCTTCTGAAATTCTAGAGATGATTGAACCTCATATCCAAGTAGGTACAACGACAGAAGAGCTAAACCAAATCTGTCACGAGTACGCTACGGAAAGAGGCGCATACTCAGCACCACTTGATTACCACGGTTTCCCTAAGTCAATCTGTACGTCTATCAACCACATTGTGTGCCATGGTATTCCAGCATCACAAGACGAAACTGGCAGCACAGGTCAATTCAAACCGGCTGTCTTAAAAGATGGCGACATTCTTAATGTTGATATCACGGTAATCATCCCTGATGACGAAAACGCAGACCTAAGCGTTCGTCCACAAGGTTACCATGGCGACACCTCTAAGATGTTCCTTGTGGGTGAAGTTTCACCAGCAAACAAGCGTCTATGTATGGTTGCTCAAGAAGCACTTTACGAAGGCATGCGCCAAGTAAAGCCTGGTATCCAGCTTGGCCAAATAGGTACTGCTATCGAGAAGTACATCAAAACAAACAATAAGAACAACCCACGCGCGAAATTCTCAATTGTTAAAGATTACTGTGGTCACGGCATTGGGGCTGAATTCCATGAAGACCCACAAGTCGTTCACTACAAAAACAACGACCGCACTGTATTAAAAGCAGGTATGTGCTTCACTATCGAGCCAATGATCAACGCAGGTAAATTTGGCTGCCGTCTTGATGACCAAGATAGCTGGACCGTTTACACAGCCGACAGCAAGAACTCGGCGCAGTGGGAACACACACTAGTTGTGACGGATACTGGTTGTGAAGTACTGACACTACGCAGCGACGATACGATTCCACGCATCATGAAGAACGCTTAGTTCGCCGAACTGAACGCATCAGCCTTTTAAAAATATCCTCGCATTATCGAGGATATTTTTTTATCCGCTCAATTTCGACTTTCCATCAGCTTCTGTTAAATTGTTTACTATTCTCATTTGCTTGCACGGATAGCAGACTATGCCTTATCAATGCCCTCTTACGTTCAATGACGAACAAATTGAAATCTGCGAATTAAAAAATCAGCTCGAGATCTTCACGCAGTATCAAAAAAATGAATTTCTGAATCACCACCCAGTTACCGACTTAGTTCTGTTGCGCTCCGAGTACATGGATTTGCTTCTCAGTCGATTATGGGATCACTTCGGATTCAGCAAACTGCCTCATATCTCACTGGTCGCAGTGGGCGGCTATGGCCGTGGCGAACTTCACCCCTTGTCTGACATTGATATCCTTATCGTCTCGCAGAAAACATTGCCACCAGCACTCGGCGAAAAAGTCAGCCAGTTCATCACCCTACTCTGGGATTTAAGATTAGAAGTCGGCCACGCGGTACGTACCATTGCCGAATGTCTCGAGATCGGTATTGATGACTTAACCGTTGCAACCAACCTGCAAGAATCGCGATTGTTGTGTGGCAGTGAAGACACCTTCCAAGAACTAAAACTGAAGATTCATTCCGATTCATTTTGGCCAAGTGAAACCTTCTACAAGGCTAAGATTAAAGAGCAGAGAGAGCGTCACGCTCGCTACCACGACACCACTTACAATCTAGAACCCGATATCAAATCGACTCCGGGTGGATTAAGAGACATCCACACTTTGAGCTGGGTTGCGCGTCGCCATTTCGGTGCAACCTCTTTGTTAGAGATGAGCAAATACGGCTTTCTAACCGATGCGGAGTATCGTGAATTAGTTGAGTGCCAAGATTTCCTATGGCGCGTTCGTTTTGCGCTGCACATTGAACTGCGCCGTTACGACAACCGTCTCACCTTTGCCCATCAAGCCCAGGTAGCTGAACATCTGGGTTATACGGGCGAAGGGAATCGTGGCGTCGAGATGATGATGAAGGAGTTCTATCGAACACTTCGTCGCGTAGCTGAGCTTAATAAAATGCTTCTGAAACTGTTCGATCAAGCGATCATCAATGGCGGTCAGACCCAAGATGCGGAGATTCTCGATAATGACTTCCAACGTCGAGGGTCATTGATCGAAGCGCGTAAACCAGCTCTATTCCAAGCAAGACCAGAAACGATTCTCGATATGTTCATCCACATCGCGAATGACTCTTCCATCGAAGGTGTTAGCCCTCCAACATTGCGACAACTACGAACGGCGCGTCGTCGATTGAACCGATTCCTGCATACCATTCCTGAAGCTCGAGACAAATTCATGGCATTGGTTCGCCACCCGAATGCTCTGCACAAAGCCTTTAGCTTGATGCATAAACTCGGCGTGCTCTCAGCGTACTTACCGCAATGGAGTCAGATCGTAGGTCAGATGCAATTCGACCTGTTCCATGTTTACACCGTGGATGAACACAGCATTCGCCTACTCAAGCATATCAACCGTTTTGGTCAAATTGAAAACCACGATAAGCACCCTATCTGCTGTGAAGTGTACCCACGAGTACAAAAGAAAGAGTTATTAATCCTTGCTGCTATCTTCCACGACATCGGCAAAGGCCGTGGCGGAGACCACTCTGAGATTGGTGCAGTTGAGGCTTATTCTTTCTGTATCGAGCACGGGCTATCGAAACCTGAAGCTAAACAAGTGGCGTGGTTGGTACAAAATCACCTGTTGATGTCAGTAACGGCTCAGCGCCGTGATATCTATGACCCAGATGTGATCACCGAATTCGCCAAAAAAGTTCGTGATGAAGAGTCACTCGAACTATTGGTTTGTTTAACCGTGGCTGATATCTGTGCGACGAACCCTGAGTTATGGAACAGTTGGAAACGGACCCTACTCGCAGAGTTATTCCACTCAACTCAGCGTGCGCTGCGCCGTGGCTTGGAAAACCCGGTCGATGTTAGAGATCGTATTCGTCACAATCAACAAATGGCATCGGCACTGCTGCGTAAAGAAGGCTTCACAGCTCGTGAAATTGAAGTGCTATGGCAGCGTTTCAAGGCCGATTACTTCTTACGTCATACGCACAAACAAATCGCTTGGCATTGTGAGCACTTACTTCGCCTGGAAAATCCAAGCCAACCATTAGTACTGATCAGTAAGAAAGCGACACGGGGCGGTACCGAGGTGTTCGTTTACTGTAAAGACCAAGCGGCACTGTTTGCGACCGTGGTTGCCGAACTCGACAGGCGCAACTTTAACGTTCATGACGCGCAGGTCATGGTCAGCAAAGATGGCCATGTTTTGGATACCTTTATCGTACTAGACCAACATGGTGAAGCGATTGATGAAGCGAGACACAAAGCCGTTGCTAAACATTTGACTCATGTATTGGCTGATGGCCGCCCGACGAAGATAAAGACGCGTCGCACGCCACGTAACTTGCAGCACTTTAAGGTCAAAACCTTAGTTGAGTTCCTGCCAACCAAGAGCAAAAAGCGCACCTTGATGGAGTTAAGAGCCCTTGATACGCCGGGGTTATTGGCTCAAGTGGGTGCAACCTTTGCGGAACTAGACATCAACTTACACGGTGCGAAAATCACCACCATCGGTGAACGTGCAGAAGATTTGTTTATTCTGACCAGTGAAGCAGGGGGAAGGCTGTCTGAAGAACAAGAACAGGCGCTAAGAGAACGATTAACCGAGCACGTTTCGGAACTCGCACCTTAGAAAGCTAATGCAGGCTATCACCAGGTTTAATAACTAAATAAGAGTGGGTAAAGATAGAGAGCGATCTTGCCCACAACTTACAATCAATTCACAGATATCAACTATCTAGCTCGTCGTTAGGCTGCTACATTGATCAAGTCAATTACATAAAAGTATTACATTCATAACCTAGAGGTCGCTTATGTATCCAAACCTCACTGGCTTAGGTATCCACGAACCTAAACAGATTGAACGTTACTCCCTTCGCCAAGAAGCGCACAAAGATATCCTGAAGATTTACTTTCGTAAGCAGAAAGGTGAACTGTTCGCAAAAAGCGTTAAGTTTAAGTACCCACGACAAGTAAAAAGTGTGCTTGTTAGCGGTGGCAATAATCAATACAAAGAAGTGACCGAGATTAACCGCAACCTCACTCTTGTAATTGATGAGCTCAACAAAATCACCAAACCTACGCCAACGGCTGAGGTGGATGTGAAGCAGAAGATCCTTACCGACTTACGCCATCTAGAGAAAGTGGTATCAAGTAAGATCGCTGAGATCGAAGCCGATCTAGAAAAGCTAAAATGATCCCGAGAAAAGATAACTAACAACCACGATGAGTTGTTAAGCTCAGATCACGCAGACATTAAAAAGGGCTGATATCACTATCAGCCCTTTGTTTTACTTTCTATGCTTACTTAGGTTCGTGTATTTTTACTTAGACGAACACGCTTTAGTATTGATTAAGTTGGTGTCCCACTCAAAAGTTTCAAACAACCTTAACCACGTTTCATCTAGGTTGGCCTTCATTACCAACTCTTCTTTAGTGAAAGGATGAATGAAACGTAATTCAGACGCATGTAGCAACAAACGGTGCGAACCTAAATCATCACGAAACAATCGGTTGTGCTTACCATCACCATGTGAAGTATCACCCACAATTGGGTGTCTTAGGTGAGCCATGTGACGACGCAGCTGATGTTTGCGACCAGTCTTTGGCATCATCTCAACCAAGCAGTAACGGCTCGTTGGGAAACGCCCCGTAGAATATGGTACTTCCACTTTTGCTAGCGGTTCATAAACTGTCACCGCCTCTTGCGCTTCTTTGTCTTCTTTCGCGAACTTATCTGCGATCTTATCCAGTTCAACCTTAAGCGCGTAATCGAGCGTATCCCCCTCTTCTATCCATCCGCGAACAATTGCATGATAAGTCTTTTGCATCTCATGGTTAGCGAACATTGGCATCACCTCAGAGGCAACCTCGCTCGATAGAGCGAACACCAAGACGCCAGACGTTGGGCGGTCTAAGCGATGCAGAGGAAATACGTGCTGACCAATTTGATCACGCAGTGTTTGCATCACAAATTGAGTCTCGTGCTTATCCAACCATGAACGATGCACTAACATGCCCGCTGGCTTATTCACCGCGACAAAATACTCATCTTGATAAATGATCTCTAACATTACGCACATACCTCATCAATGCTCTGAATCGTCACTAGCAGTTCGAGTTTGTCTGCCTCATTTTTCCAAACTTCACCAAAATAAGGATAGATAGCAAAGCCCTTCGGTAGGGGCATTTTCGCATCCATCATTGCGTTGATCTTAACGATAAAGATCCACTGCAACCACTCTTCTGGCTGCAGAGAATCAATAGCAAAAGGCTCAACGCTCGCCAGAGCTTCGTCCGAAGGTGGAACATCACTCCACAGCGAACATTGGCGCATTTGTTGTTCTAATTGTTGAAGTAAAGGAGGTAACTTTGTGGCAGCTGTCATTTTTCACCAAGTTATTTATCTAGTGACCTTGAAATTGGGGCATAGAGTACCATCTATTTAGGAAAGAAAGTTAGGAGCTTTATTACTATGGAAACGATTCACACGCTCACTCAGTTACTACAGAATAGCGGTTGCCAATACGATATCTACGACCTAGGTCGTCGCATTCAGAAGATCGACAACACCTTATTCTCTGATGTTGAGCAAGGGAAACAGCCGTACCCATTTCCACTTCAGAAACAAGCTCACTTAGCGATTAGTTACTGGAACGAACACAAGCAACCTTGGATTTGGTTCCTAAAGTTTAAACTGGACGAAAGAGGCCTATTGCATCAAGGCGATGTAGGCAACTTCCTTAAGTTTGTTATCGAAGCAATGGGCACACGTTTAAACGGCGAGATCAGCGAAGAGCAACAACAAAAGCTGTCTAACAACCCATACACGTTTAAGCCTTCAGAAGACAAGATGGCCGTGTTCCATAGCCAAGTAAGAGCCGGTTTAGATCTGGCGACGAGCCAATACTACGAACACGCTCAACGCTACTTCACTGGCGATCTAGGCTGGGACAACTGGAAAACTGTTGGTCTTCAAGGCATCACCGATATGTGTGCTCGCCTAGGCAGCCAGCAAAACGGTGTCGCGATTCGTAAAGCATTGAACAAACTGCCATCAGAACCTCTATACGCAACACTAGGGGCACTTGAACACACGCAAATCAATGACAAGCTGGCTCAACGCTTACAAGAGATGGCTGAAAGCGAGATTAATAGCCAAGAACCGGATCTGTTCTTGCTTTCAGCACTGGTACGTGCCCTTTCTGGCGCAGAGCAAAACACAACGAATGCCGTGATTAATCAAGTCTTGGCTAGCCCACGCCTAAGCCACCAAGAGGTGTTAATTGGTTTGGCTGGTCGCAGCTGGCACGCACTACAAGATCCAGCGATTGCTGAGCAATTCTTGTTGCGCCTCGCACAAACAGGCAACCAGAACCTGTTCAATCAGTTATTTGCAGATTTAGTGATGATTCCGACACTGAGAATGGTATTTTTACCATTATTGAACTCGAACCCATCACCAGAACTCGCCAATGCACTTGTTGAGTTACAACAAGCGGCTAAGTCGCAATAGTCGAATAAATCAAAAGCTGAACGACTTAATAGCAGTCTGGCTCAACCCCAATAGCTCGTAAGAATAAGCTCAAATCACGATTGGAATAGAGAGATAAAAGGAAGTATGGATTAAATGATAGATAACTTATTGGCTATTTTGATGCTGTGCTTCTTTTGCTTTCTATTTTGGCAGCAGCGCAGGCAATCAGAGCTTGCGAAGGCTGCCATTGCGAGAAAGTGTAAAGAGCTGGATTTACAATTGTTGAGTGTTGCTTTCAGTGGCCATAAGCTTAAGATGCGCCATGAGTTAACCACGATTTGGCGCTGGCATACAGTGTACCAATTTGAATTTTCAGCGTTAGGTGATGACCTGTACCAAGGCAAACTGACTATGGTAGGCTTCCGCTCTATGCGGTTTGAGCTACAGCCTCATAGAATGTAACGTCACAATACGCGGTATAGAGATATTCATGGTAAGGGCCAAACTGATCTTGTTTGGTCTCTTTAAATGCAAAGCCTAATTTTTCCAATAATTTAATTGATGGGTTATGGCCAACATTTACAGTCGCGATAACATTCGTTAGACGTTCTTCAAAACACACCAAACTAAAGAAAGGTTTTAGCACCTCACTAGCAAGACCTTGATTCCAGTATTCTTTATCCAAAATAAAACCAAGTTCATGCTTCCCCTCTTCCGATGAAACAAAGACATGCCCAAGATATTCACGGGTTTGGTTGTGGATGATCGCACGGCAGAAGCCGACGTTGTCTTGCAGTATCTCTTGAAATAAGTGCTTAGCAGAGGCAATAGAGTGCGGCCCATTCATTTCAGCACGATTAATGGGGCAGCAATTCAACTTGATAAAGTCGTGTTGTAGCTGTTCGGTATAAGGAACCAACAGCGTTCTTGAGGTTGCTATCGTCATAAAACACTCCTTGTGTTGACCATTAGCAGAAAGCAGATGTAGTGCTCTTAAATAAAGAGCAGCGCCTAAATAAAACGCCAAGAAAAGAAAAGCCCCGACACCGAAGTGTCAGGGCTAGGGTCTTACTCGCAGCAGTCCGGCTACTAATTAATGCTCCATGCATCATCCATAATAGTGGCTGTAATCCTTCAGCTCTTTCCTTTACTTCGCCGTCCTAGCGGTGTCCAATCTTCCTGAAAGCTAACAATCCTAGTTAGCGCACATCACTTGTTCCGTGAGCGGTGTCCTTTACATCATCCTGATGCTAATCCAACCCTTTAATCCTAAAGGTGTCCATTGTCATTCCGTTGCAGCTAACTTCCTGTTAACTGACTGTATCCCTACAATATCCTTACGCTCCATGCTTGATCACTCAATCCTAAGTAACCAAATCTTCATCCTGAAGATAACCAAATCCTTGGTGCTTTCCTGTTCCGTGTCAGAATCCTTCCGACAAGGTTTAATTTACGCGATTTAGGGTTTCGGACAATAGATTTACATCACATTTTGAATCCGAAAAAGTTGTTAATTATATAAAACAAATAAAATTCAACACCTTAACTATATGCACATCAATCTCTCTAGCGATGTATTCGTGTTATCTCACAGCCTTTGTAAGAGATCTCTCACAAGCCATGGGCGGTTTTATGATTCGCTATCATTCACCAGAGCGAGTAAAATGACTGAAGACTAAAAATGGAGATCAACATGCTGACAAAAGATGTTTCTGAAGAGTTGAAATCAGTGCTTGAAGGACTGCAAGCGCAAGGCAAAGAACCGACAGTTGCTTTAGTTAAGGCTCGTATGAGCACATCCGTTCCGATGCCAGCTTTAATTACGACCATCAAGAGCTGGAAAAGCGCCAATCGCGTTCCTAAAGTTGAAGTCGCGACACAAGAAGAGCCTGCACTTGATCGTGTTAGCCAACTGGAAAAGCAAATCCTTGAACTCACTGCTCGCGTTGCCATGCTTGAAGCTAAACTAACTGATCAATAAGGCAACTGAGCAATAAGTTGACCGATAAATAAGCTAACAGAGAAATTAGAACACTATGAAGATATGGGTTGATGCGGACGCTTGTCCAAAGGTTATCCGAGAAACAATCGTACGCGCAGCTGAGCGCACAGGGGTTGAATGTACCTTTGTGGCAAACCATCTGGTTCCCGTTCCTAAACGCAATAACATTCACTCGATTCAAGTGCCAAGCGGATTTGATATTGCTGATGATGAAATCGTAAAACGCACTGAACCTGGCGACCTTGTAATTACATCCGATATCCCTCTGGCCGACGAAGTGATCACCAAAGGTGGGCAAGCACTCAGTTCTCGTGGCGAGCTTTATACCAAAGAGACCATCAAAGCACGTCTGAACATTCGTGACTTCATGGATACTATGCGCTCAAGTGGCATCCAAACTGGCGGACCAAGTACCCTTTCTCAAACCGATCGTCGAGAGTTTGCCAACCACCTTGATAAAATCCTCGCTAAGCGACCAAAATAGCCAATTTATTTTGTGTGCACCATTTTGAAGCCGGTCAAGATGGTGCTCCAAGCCTTATCCCAACAAAGATATACAGTTAACACATATCAGATATTGAAACTGATCATTACCTCCTCGTAGCACAGACATAGATACTCCCTCTTTTAGTGAACACATGAGTGCACCATGCTACATAAAACAACGACTATTTTTGGCTCGTTGCAATGGATCTGCTCCCTGCTCCTTGGATTCTCTTCTACTTCTTTAGCACAAGAAGATACAGTTCTCCCCTCGCCACCAGATAACAAAGATAACGGATTATTTTCACTGCTTGGGGGACCAGCTTACATGCCTGAAACTGGCTTTATGCTTGCCATCGGAGGATTGTACTCATTTAACACCACACCGGAACAACCGAGCAAAACTCAACGCTCTTCTATCACATTAGTGGGTATCGCCAATGAAATGGATAGCGGTGTAGGGTTTGGTGTTCGCTCTAAGCAAAAAATATTTTCTCCACAGAATCGACTTCGTTACTTCGGCCAATTATCGATGGGAAAACAAAGCTTGTACTATTTCGGTACAGGTTATCAATCGGGGGTAAATACCGGCAAAGATGAAGAGAACTTAGTCGACTATGATTTCGTCACTTACAATGCCGATCTAGGAATGCACTTAGGTAACAACATTTACCTAGGGCCAATACTTCGCCTGCAGTACAAAAAGGCCATCGAAGAGTCGATTTCATCAAACGTCGCTCAAGATGCCGATTTTGTCTACGGTCAAGATAATCCCTTCACTTTAGGGCTAGGGGTAGCCTTACAGTGGGATACTCGAGACATCGCAGTAAATGCACGTCAAGGTCAGTTTCTAAGCCTTGAATACGCGAGCTACCAGGACAACTTTGGCAGTGACTCCAATTTTGAAAAAGCCGAAGCCGATTACCGTCTTTATTGGACACCAATCAAAGGCGCCACCTTCGCTTTTCTCAATACTGCCAACCTAAGTACAGGCGATGTGCCCTATTACGAACTGCCGACCTTTGGCGGCCAAGATTCTATGCGTGGCATCTATTACGGACGCTACCGTGATATGCACAGCGTCGAGCACACCATGGAGTATCGCCAGTCATTTATGAACAATGGTGATTACACCAAACATGGCTTTACGATGTGGGCAGGTCTCGCTACAACAGCTGAAAATACCAATGACCTGTATCAAGATAAAATTTACAGCTATGGCGTTGGTTATCGCTATGAACTCCAACCTCGTATGAATGTTCGTGTTGATCTCGGGTTTGGATCCAATGATGCCCAAGGCCTTTACTTGTCGATCAACGAAGCGTTTTAAGAGGCCATCATGACGAAATTTACAACGTTAGGTGCCGCTGTCGCATTGGCTATAGGCTCAACACCAAGTAAGGCAGAGGACGGTGCACGAGTCGATTTCCCTGATGCTGAAACACAGCAAAAGCTGAATAAAAAGTGGGAGCATGCTTTGCCCTTTCATGCCCAAAAAGCAATTGATCTAGGTTACGCTCTGCCTCTACCATTTTCTGTTTCATTTATAGGTAACGCTTCTAAGCAAAACATCGAAATGTATGATTTGGGCGTGCAAGTTGGCGATGTAGATTTAGGAGACAGATACGAGCTTTCTCAGGTGTCCTTTGGTACTCCTGAGATCGAGAGCAAAAGCATGCAACTGCGCGCTGCGGCTTGGGTGTTTCCTTTCTTACAAATGGGTGTGCATGTAGGCCGTTTCTCGGGAGGAACACAATTAACAGCCGAAATACCGACCTCACTCTTTAAAGCTTGCGACAATCATCCAAGATTACCCACTTGCGCTAAAGAATCCGTCAGCACTCCGGAGTTTTATCCCGATGTTGAAGGTTCGAATTGGGGGTTCTCAATGAATATTGTAGGTCAAGTTGGGGATTTCACTTATGTGCTTCCGGCCAGTATGACGCACTCTCGCACTGATGATGAGCGTACTAACACCAAAACAATGTTGTTCAGTCCACGAGTTGGCCAACTTATCCAAACTGAAAACTGGGGTAACATTTTCCCCTATATAGGTGCCGCTTACATGCATAGCGAAGGGCTAACCCAAGAAAACAACGCGCTAGGTGTGGATGGACTGTCTTACCAATTATCTCAACAGAGCGCTGAAGACTACTCTGCAATCATCGGAGCAAACTGGAATATCACGAAAACTTACGGAGCTAATTTAGAGTTTATCGGAGGCCCGGGTAGAAAAATCATCAATGTCATCATGACTTACTCCTACTAGTTCCCAATGGCATAACGAAAAAAACCTGCGATAAACGCAGGTTTATTTGTTCTCTAATAGAGAGCTGTCTATAAGAACGAACCGTCTATAAACAAATATAGTACTCAAGACTAAGGCGTGTAGTACGTTGCAGCGCCCGGACCTACTGGTAGGCCAAATACGAATACCCAAACGTAGAACATTAAGCTCCAACCAACCAAGAACACGATTGAGTATGGAAGCATAGTTGCAATCAGAGTACCGATACCTAGGTTCTTCATGTAACGCGTCGCTACCGCAAGGATAAGACCGAAGTAGCTCATCATTGGAGTAATGATGTTGGTTGTTGAATCACCGATACGGTAAGCCGCTTGAATCGTTTCAGGAGCGTAACCTACTAGCATTAGCATTGGAACGAAGATAGGCGCTGTTACTGCCCACTGAGCAGAAGCTGAACCGATCATCAGGTTAATGAAGCCACACATTAGGATGAATGCGAAGAACAACATTGGACCCGTTAGGCCGATATCTTGTAGGAAAGTAGCACCTGCAACTGCGAATACTTGACCAAAGTTAGTCCACTTGAAGAAAGCGACAAACTGAGCAGCAAAGAACACAAGTACGATGTACATGCCCATTGAAGACATCGACTTAGACATTGCCTCGATCACATCACGGTCTGTTTTCATTGTGCCGGTAACTTTACCGTAAACAAAACCAGGAACCGCGAAGAATACGAAGATGAACGCTACGATACTTTTCAGGAATGGAGAACCTGAAACCGTACCTGCGGCTGAACGTAGAACACCATCAGCTGGAACAATCGTCCAAGCAAGAAGCGCTGAAACCGCTAGCACTGCGATACCCGCAAGCTTAAGGCCTTTCTTCTCAACGTCTGTTAGCTTGCCCATTGAATCATTTGATAAATCTTCAGACGCTTCTTCGTCGTTGTATTTACCCAGTTTTGGCTCAACAATCTTCTCAGTTACAAATGCACCTGTAATAGCGATGAAGAAAGTAGAAACAAACATGAAGTACCAGTTTGATTCAGGACCAACGCTGTAAGTCGGGTCAATCATTTGTGCTGCTGTTTCTGTGATACCAGAAAGCAGTGGGTCAACCGTACCGATCAGAAGGTTTGCAGAGTAACCACCAGATACACCAGCAAATGCTGCCGCTAGACCCGCTAATGGGTGACGACCCAAAGAGTGGAAAAGCATTGCTGCAAGCGGGATAAGTACTACATAACCCAGCTCTGAAGCCGTGTTAGAGATAATACCGGCAAAAACTACAGTTACCGTAACCATGCGCTTAGATGCGCCCATTACCATGCCACGCATCGCAGCAGATAATAGACCTGAGTGCTCAGCAATTGCTACACCTAGCATTGCAACCAGCACGGTACCTAATGGCGCAAAGCCAACAAAGTTTTTAACTAGATTAGTTACGATGAGTTGTAAGCCTTCAGCATTCAGTAAGCTTACAACATAGATCATTCCGTCAGCAGAACGACCTGGAGCACCTTCTGGGCGAGGGTCCATAACAGACACTTCAAAATATCCAGCGATACCTGAAGTAACTAGAATAGCGACACAGAAGATTGCGAAAAGAGTGATTGGGTGGGGTAATAGGTTCCCCAAATATTCAACACCATCGAGAAAACGGGTAAAAATAGGTTTCTTTGGCGAGTTGTTTTTTATTGAAGCTGATGAACTCATCAGTTCCCTCCTTGTAGTGATTCCTATGCAATTGTGACAAAAATGTTCAAATTGCCAGCGAAGGGTACGCGACAAAATTATCAATTAGAAATTCAAAATGTTACAAAATGTGTAACAAATGGTGATTTTTAACTTTATTTGAACAATTAATTAGCAAATAAATCTACATTAAATACAAAATCTAGATTTATAATTCACAACCACGCATTCACTACAAATATATCTAACGATATAACCTATTGATTCACTTAAAAATAAAACACATCGTACGCTAAATAAACACTCTATCTTTAATCCGGTTCCTCTTGAGGGAAAAGAAAAGCAGTCAAATGAATGAAGTTTGACTTTCCCCTCGTTTTTTACACACGTGTCACATCAAATTGACGGCTTATTTCTGAACCGCTTTGAATCTCGGATTAGTTTTACAGATAACATAGTGACGGCCTCGGCGTTTTACTATCTGACAATCCGGGTGACGGTTCTTTGCACTTTTCAGTGATTTCACGACTTTCATTTATTTCGCTCCCTTACCTAATTGACCAAAACGACGAGTGAAGTTCGCAACACGTCCCTCTTTATGTAGCACTCTCTGTTTACCGGTATAGAAAGGGTGCGACTTTGACGATACTTCAATCGTGAAATAAGGGTAAGTATTGCCATCTTCCCATTCGATAGTACGTTCTGTTTTCAACGTTGAGCCAATCAAGAAGTACTCATCGACACTGGTGTCGTGGAACACCACTGTGCGGTAGTCAGGGTGGATATTCGGTTTCATTGTATTTCCCCAAATGCTTAAATTGATACGTTATAACATACCAAATGATAATTATTATCAAAAGAAAAACAAGCGATTTTGTGATATTTTTCCGTCTTAACTGAAACCAGAGAACACCTTGCTATGTACACCATTAAACCTGTTGGCTTTATTGAGTCTCCTTATAAAGAGAAGTTCGCTGTGCCAAGACAGCCTAGGTTAGTACCCACTTCGACCTCAAGAGTTAGGCTAGTTGAAGCAGCGAACTGCCTTGAGTCTGTTCGTGATATTGAACAATTTAGCCATGTGTGGTTGTTATTTTTGTTCGATAAGAACCTTGAAGCAGGATGGAAACCAACCGTGAGGCCACCTCGCCTTGGCGGCAATGAACGTATTGGTGTATTCGCGTCTCGTGCCACATTCAGACCCAATGGAATTGGCATGTCTGCGGTTGAACTCAAAGGTGTGTCTCAAGAGAAAGGGCAAACTTGGTTGGATCTCGGCAGCGTCGACTTAGTAGACGGCACACCGATCATCGACATCAAACCTTATATTCCCTACTCGGATTCGATTCCAGATGCATTCGGAGGGTTTGCCGCCGAAGAGCCAGAGGTGCTAGAAGTTAGCTTTTCTCAGCAAGCACAAAGTAAACTAGCAAACCATCCACAAGCCCGTCATATCATTAAGGTGATCAAAGAAGTGCTTGGCCAAGATCCACGTCCGGCCTATAAGAAAGGCAAACCAGACAACAAGGAATATGCGGTAAATTTGTTCGATCTTAACGTAAAATTCGTTGTTGAAACGCTTTTCATCAATGTAACTGACATTGAGCGCTTTTGAGATCTCAAATAGGCTGATATTATATGCGGCTATATCAGATTTGCTGTAGTCACTAACCACAGCAAGTTTTCTTTTATCAATGATGAAACGGATACCATAGAATGCGTACCAGTAACTACCTTCTTTCTACTTTGAAAGAGACTCCAAACGACGCAGAAGTTATCAGCCACCAGCTGATGCTACGTGCAGGTATGATCCGTAAGCTAGCTTCAGGTTTATATACTTGGCTACCTACTGGTCTACGTGTACTGCGTAAAGTCGAAAATATCGTTCGCCAAGAGATCGATAATGCAGGTGCCGTTGAAATCTTGATGCCCGTAGTTCAACCGTTTGAGCTTTGGGAAGAGACTGGCCGTTCTGAAAAGATGGGCCCTGAGCTACTTCGTTTCACAGACCGTCACTCTCGTCCGTTCGTTCTCAGCCCAACAGCTGAAGAAGTAGTAACGAGCCTAGTACGTAACGAGATCAGCTCTTACAAACAGCTACCTCTAAACCTGTACCAAATCCAGACTAAATTCCGTGATGAGCGCCGCCCTCGCTTTGGCGTAATGCGTGCACGTGAATTCTCTATGATGGATGCGTACAGCTTTGATATCGACAAAGAAGGCTTAGAAAAGTCTTACCAAGCGATGCACGATGCTTACTGTAAAGCATTCGACCGCATGGGCCTTGAATACCGTCCAGTATTAGCTGACTCTGGCGCAATCGGCGGCAGCGGCTCTCAAGAGTTCCACGTTCTTGCTGAAAGCGGCGAAGACCTAATCGCATTCTCAACTGAGTCAGATTACGCAGCAAACATCGAAAAAGCAGAAGCACTCGCTCCTACTGAAGATGCTGCAGCACCAACTCAAGAGATGAAACTGGTTGATACACCAAACGCGAAAACTATCGCAGAATTGGTAGAGCAACACGGTCTAGCAATCGAGAAGACAGTTAAGACTCTATTCGTTAAAGCATCTGATGAAGTAGAAGCAGATATCATTGCTCTAGTCATCCGTGGTGACCACGAGCTTAACGAAGTGAAAGCAGAAAACCTTCCACAGGTTGCTTCTCCACTAGAGATGGCTTCTGAAGAAGAAATCCGTGCTCTTGTTGGTGCAGGTCCTGGTTCACTTGGCCCTGTTGGCCTAGAGCTACCATTCATCGTTGACCGCTCTGTTGCTGTAATGAGCGACTTTGGCGCTGGTGCAAACGTAGACGGTAAGCACTACTTCGGTATTAACTGGGGTCGTGACGTAGAGCTTGCTCAGGTTGAAGACCTACGTAACGTAGTTGAAGGCGACCTTAGCCCATGTGGTCAAGGTACTATCCAACTTAAGCGTGGTATCGAAGTTGGTCACATCTTCCAACTAGGTAATACTTACTCTAAAGCAATGAACTGTAACGTGCTTGGTCCTGATGGTAAGAGCGTAATTCTAGAAATGGGTTGTTACGGTATCGGTGTTTCACGTGTTGTTGCATCTGCTATCGAGCAAAACCACGATAAATTCGGTATCACTTGGCCAGACGCACTAGCGCCGTTCCAAGTTGCTATCGTACCAATGAACATGCACAAATCTGAGCGCGTTAAAGAAGCAGCTGAGAAGCTATACGCTGAATTAACGGCTATGGGTATCGAAGTACTATTTGATGACCGTAAAGAGCGCCCTGGTGTTATGTTTAAAGATATCGAGCTTGTGGGTATTCCTCACACTATCGTTATCGGTGATCGCAGCATGGACGAAGGTAACTTCGAATACAAAAACCGTCGTACTGGTGATAAAGAAGCTATCGCAATGGACACGGTTATCGAGCACCTTAAAGCTCAACTAGCTTAGTAATCCGATTACTGACTAGATAAACATTGAAAGGCTGCCATTAGGTAGCCTTTTTTGTTCCTGCTATTAATCACCTAACGTAAAGAAATGTCAGTTAATCCTCTGTTCATCTAACAGTCCGTATATTGGTGTCATCAACTTTTTAGACATGCTCACCATTGGAGGTATCGATGGATATCAAAAGCTTACTTAACCAAGCACTTAAGTCAGATCTCGTTAAACAAGGTACTCAGAAGTTTTCCCAAGGATCTTCGAGTTTAAGCAACCTATCTCAAGGCAGTAGCAGCAATGGCAAAGGTGTCAACAAGAGCACACTTGGCGCCTTCGGTGCAGGCGCAGTTGGTGGTGGACTGTTAGGGGCGTTAATGGGCTCTAAGAAGACCAAGAAAATGGGTAAGAAAGCCGCTGGCATTGGTGGCGCAGCAGCACTGGGCGCTTTGGCTTATAAGGTCTACAACGACTATCAGTCTAAACAAGGGCAAACACCAAATGCCGAACAAGCTCAATTTGATGAGAACGACTCAAACCATAGCGTGCTGATTCTCAGGTCGATGATTGCAGCATCCAAAGCGGATGGTCATGTTGATGAAGAAGAGATGGCCAAGATTGAGCAAGCCGTCGAAAACATGGGTGCCGATTATCAACTGACTAAATTGGTGTCTGAAGAATTGCACAAGCCACTCGATCCAAGTGAAATTGCTCAGCTCGCGACCTCACCTCAACAAGCGAGTGAGATCTACTTAGCGTCTTTGATTGTAGCGGATGAGCAGAACTTCATGGAGAAGGCTTACCTCAAAGAGTTAGCCAAGCAACTCAACCTTGATGATGAAGTTACTTATCAACTTGAACAGCAAATCTCTGGTTAAGCAGTCAATATCCGGCTAATAGGCAAGCTAGCAAAGTGATACGTTGAGCATCAACAGAATGAGATATTGAGCAAGAACAAACTAACTCTGAACTTAATCAGATCCACTTTGTTTTTGCTTATCTCTATGTGTATATTGAGATCAGTTATCATTTGGTTAGGTATAAAAATGAAAGTATACGATTGTTGTGATTTGGTGCGTGAACTGTATTCTCAAATTGGCAGTGGCGACCAAGGCTATATCCCTAAAGCGATCACCTGCGCGGTAAAAACATTGAATGACCTTGCTGCAGATGAATCTCTTCCTAAAGAAGCGCGTGAGCGTGCAGCATTTGCCGCAGCTAACTTACTGATTTCAGATTTCGAGGACTAATATGAACCTCGCTAACTTTGAAAAAATGGATCCTGTGATGTTGATGAGCATCGTCAACATGAAACTGCGTGATGACTTCGGCGGTGATTTGGATCGAGTGGTCAACTTCTACGAGATCGACAAAGCAGCATTAATCGCGAAACTTGCGTCTGCTGGCTTTGAGTTCCTTCCAGAAGCCAAACAGTTTAGATAGCCATTTAGAACAAGCTTGATTTTGAGAGGCCAACCTTAGTGTTGGTCTTTTTATTTTTTGGCCGGAAGAAGGGTGCATAATAGGCCAAAGATCAATAAACCTATTATAAATTATCTGTTTGCGCCTATACTTTTATATCCTAGAGTCAACCTGCGATCCTTGAACCAAAGCGTGTTGTTGTATAGGCTACCCAGAACAGCATATAAAACTCATCACTAAGTTGGATGATATCGAAGGACTAACAATGAAAAGACTCGGACTATTAGCCGTTATCACAGCCGCACTCACCGCAGGGTGCTCTTCAAATACTCAGCAAGATAACTTTCGTGAAGCCTCTTTTGAACTGTGTAATACCGAAGTCGATATCTACTCAGTAAGCCATGATGAGCGAATTCGTATCGTCTGTTCTGATGGTTCTAAATTCGCTTTGAACAGCGAAGATACGCTAGAAGTAATGCGTGATATCAACATCGACTACTGCGATGGCGAAGGCTTAGGCAAATTCAATGAAAGCCGCAGCTACTACTCGTTCAAGTGTAAGTCAGGCACTTTACTGAGCATCAAAAAGTAAAATTAAGACCTGCAAACAACAAAGGGTTGATGTGCAAGCATCAGCCCTTTTTAGTATCAGCCTTTCTGTATTCTCAGATAACCCAACTCCATACCCACAGATACAAAAAAGGGACTCAATGAGCCCCTTTAAAAGTGTTTTTCAAAGTAGTTGTTTGAAATTCTAGGAGAGCACGCGGAGCTTACGGATGTAAGTGAGCATGCTCGACAACGAAGTTCAAATCACTACGAAGAAAAAATTAAGCGTAAACAGGTAGACGCTTACAGATATTTAGTACTTTTGCTTTTGTTGCTTCGATAACAGACTCATCACCCATGTTATCTAGGATGTCACAGATCCAACCTGCTAGCTCTTTCGCGTCTGCTTCTGAGAAACCGCGACGAGTGATAGAAGGAGAACCGATACGGATACCTGAAGTAACGAACGGGCTACGTGGATCGTTTGGTACAGAGTTCTTGTTCACTGTGATGTTCGCTGCACCTAGTGCAGCATCTGCTTCTTTACCTGTGATGTCTTTGTCGATTAGGTCAACTAGGAACAGGTGGTTCTCTGTAGAACCTGAAACGATGTTGTAACCGCGTGCAAGGAATTCAGCAACCATTGCTTTTGCGTTAGCCACTACGCGAGCTTGGTATTCTTTGAATTCTGGCTCTAGAGCTTCTTTGAACGCTACTGCTTTACCAGCGATAACGTGCATTAGAGGACCACCTTGGCCGCCTGGGAATACTGCTGAGTTTAGCTTCTTGTAAAGATCTTCGCCTTCGTTAGAAAGGATAAGACCACCACGAGGACCAGCAAGCGTCTTGTGTGTTGTCGTTGTTACAACGTGAGCGTGTGGAACTGGGTTCGGGTAAACGCCTGCAGCGATTAGACCAGCAACGTGAGCCATATCTACGAAGAAGTAAGCACCTACTTTGTCAGCAATTTCACGCATGCGCTTCCAATCACAAACTTGAGAGTAAGCTGAGAAACCACCGATGATCATCTTAGGCTTGTGCTCGATAGCTAGCGCTTCCATCTCTTCGTAATCGATTTGACCTGCTTCATCGATACCGTAAGGGATGATGTTGTAAAGCTTACCAGAGAAGTTTACTGGAGAACCGTGAGTTAGGTGACCACCGTGCGCAAGGCTCATGCCTAGAACAGTATCGCCAGCGTTCAGCAGTGCCATGTATACAGCGTTGTTTGCTTGAGAACCTGAGTGAGGTTGTACGTTTGCGTATTGAGCGCCAAACAGTTCACATGCACGTTCGATTGCTAGAGTTTCAACTTTATCTACGTACTCACAACCACCGTAGTAACGCTTGCCTGGGTAACCTTCAGCGTATTTGTTTGTAAGCTGAGAACCTTGAGCTTCCATTACACGTGGGCTTGTGTAGTTTTCTGAAGCGATAAGTTCGATGTGCTCTTCCTGACGAAGAGTTTCTTCTTGGATAGCTGCGAATAGGTCCGCATCGTAATCAGCAATGTTCATGTCACGCTTAAGCATCTGTATCTCCTGACTCAGATTGTACTGAAAGTTTCAAAAAAACCACACAACGACCGAAAGCAAACGTTTCCGTCACCGTTTTGATGTGACGCATTCTACATAATTTGATCTAGGTCATAAAGAGCTAATTGCAATTTTATCATGCAGTTTTTTCATAATCACAAATAAGATTCATCATGGTTATTAAGCTGATCCAACCAAAGATGACGCTTACTGTCAATTTTACGCTTTACACCCTGTAAAACGCAGATTACATAGGTTTACCTTAATTTTGCACCTCAAGCTACCGAAAGCTAAGGTTTTTATCTACTATGCACGCCTTTATTGGTTAGGTAATTATAAAAACGATGGAAAAACACTCACGTAAAGAAGATTGGGTAGCAATCCTCACTGGCACATTTTTAGTAGCGTTAGGCGTCTTCTTTTTACAGTCAGCGAACCTGCTTACTGGTGGCACTACTGGCTTGGCTCTGCTTTTGAGTCAATTCTTGCCTGTAACCTTTGGTATTTTGTACTTTGTTGCCAACTGTCCATTCTACTTATTGGCATGGAAACGATTCGGCCGTAGCTTTGCTATTAGCAGTGCGATTTCTGGTGCTTTAGTATCTGTGTTTGCCGACCATTTATACTTAGTTATCTCGCTAGAAGTTCATAACGAAATCTACTGTGCAGTTGCTGGCGGCTTGTTAATGGGCTTAGGTATGCTAATCCTATTTCGTCACCGCTCAAGCCTGGGTGGTTTCAACGTATTGTGTTTGTTTATCCAAGACCGCTACGGTATCTCCGTAGGCAAAACCCAAATGGGTATTGATGCCTGTATTCTGTTTGCATCGTTCTTCTTTGTATCGCCTTGGGTGATTGCCGTATCTGTATTAGGCACCGCAGTATTGAACATCGTATTGGCAATGAATCACAAACCAACTCGCTACTCGGTGAATTACGCGTCTTAATACCAATCACCTTATGAATTACTAGCTGTTTTTAATAACAAAAACAGCTAGTATTTAGGTTTTATAAACCGTCGCCTTTTCTATGCAAGATTACCTCTCTAGCGCCAAAGACCAACAAACCTCTATTTATATTGAAGGCTTGGAATTCAACACCAACACACGAGTCTTAAGCTGCGACAAGCAGGTCATCGATTTAGAACCTCGTTCTATCGAGCTATTAGAGTTACTTCTTACCAGCGTTGGTCAGCCGCTCGCTGCCGAGCACATCATTGAATCTGTATGGCAAAGTAACTTCATTTCCAAAAATGTTCTGACAAACCGAATCAGTACCTTACGTTCAGTACTTCAAAAACACCTGCCAGATAGCGACGCAACCAAAATACTGGTGACTTATCCGCGCAAGGGCTACTTCCTTAACCCTAGCTCTGTGAGCTTGGCCAATGCACAGCCCCAACCTCTTGAGGTAACCGAACAGCCTCAACCAAGTAAAAAGACATCACCGTTTAATCTTTTGTTACTGTCACTCTCTGTTGTGCTGCTGATAAGCACTGCGACTTTAGGCTATATGTTTTGGCACTCTTCAAACCAAGCCTCAGAGCTTGAACGCACACAGAGGCTAATTCCTAAGGTCGAGCTACTGCTAAACCGTATCGATGCCATTGGAGACAATGCGAGAACGTATCGCAAAGCCGTTAAAGCGCTACTACTTCAACAACAAATTGAATACGCTTATACCGACTTAGCGAATCAAGATGCACCTAGTTACTTCGTAGACCCAATAGACAGTACGCCCTTCTTTCCGGGTGCCAAAAACATGCGCACCAGTGATTACCTGCTCAATATTCAATTAAAGGATCAGGAAGTCGATACACGCCTTGCGGCTAAAGTCAGCCTTATTTACCCAAGTTCAGGCAAACTTGCTTTCCGCGGTGTCTACTCAATAGAGATAGATAACCTCAGTGAAGACTTGATGGAAATAAATAGAGAGCTAGCAAACTACTTTGCTTTGCCTGCGCCGCTATCACCAGAGTGGTCTGTCAGCGATAAAGAACTAAGCCATTTACTTAACGAACAAACGTTAAAGCTGGATAGCGTGCCACTCAACGTGATGACTTCAACATTGATTGCACGACAAATGGCGCTCTTTGAAACTGACCACCAGCGACTGATCAGTTTCACTAGCCTTGTGCAAACACGCTTTAAGTTGATTCCCGACGAGCTCAAACTTTGGCTTGGGATTATTCACTTCAAGTTAAGAGACCTGCAAACCGCGAAGGAATTCCTGACCAACACAGCGGGCAATTCGACCATCGAGAACGCACTGGTCTATATGATGATTTCCCATATTGGTTACAAGCAAGGAGACATGGATAAGTTTCGCCTCAACTACATGGAATCCTTGGTCGCATTATTGCGAGTGGTTCCTTCAGAAGAGTTGTTTGCTCGCTTGTCCAAACCGGAGTCGAAATCAACCTGTCTCCAGCCTTGGAAAAATCTAAAATTGAGCATCAAAGAGCCATTAATCATTAAGCAGTGGGAAAACCTGATGCTTAACTACTGCACGAATGTCGGCCATCAACTTTCCGAATAAAGAAATATAAAGTACTTAAAAACAATGGTTTAAATATAAATTAAGATCTTATGTATCTTCATTTTTTGCCCTATTAACCCTCTCAACAATAGCATTCCTAAAAACATCAGGCCGCTCTAGGCCAACTATATTAGGAATGCTCAACATGAAAAAATCCATGACGCTGCTTGCGACTTCTCTCTTTGCTCTTTATGGCTGTGGCGGCGGAGGTGGCTCTTCTTCATCTGGCTCTACTGGTACAACTCAGTTCGATTACCCGATCAACAACTCTCAGTTTGCACCAAAGAACATCACATTGTTGTCTTACCTAATATCAGAAGATGGCGGTGAAAACATAGCACTGGATATTGCATACCGAGATATCAGTTCACAGCAAATGTTAGCCAATATTCAGTTGGAATTAGATAAGTTAGCGATCTCTAATGAGACTGAAGGTGTAGCTGAATTGGAGAAGCTAAAAACAACGTTAGAGAGCATGGTTAACAGCGGCATCAACGACTTCTACGCCGCGGATATGACGATACAAGGTGAGACGGACAGTGGCCTGTTTTACAAAGGCAGCGATGGCTTTGTTAACTCAGTTGATTCCAATATAGAATTGACTAATGGTGAGGCTGTCGACTTTTTGGTGACCAACCCAGTATTCAAAGATTCAGGCAGTACAGTACAAGAAAAAAGCCCCAATATTAGTCAGAGCAGTAGTTCTGTCGGGCTTTCGTTTGAGGTTACTACTGGACAACTAGAAGCCTTGCTTGATGATTTCTACGAAGGCGATATTGATGATTTAGGATCGTTAGACACACGATGTGACTTCCATTGGCAGCAACAAGTTTCCGAAAATGGTCAGCGCTCAGCGGTAACGGTTCAAGATAAGAAAATTGAAACGGCGTACCTGAAAGTTGAAAACACTTACAACGTGGTTTGTGATGGGTATGATTCAGCTGAATTTCAAAGCAATACTGAAACATGGTTCAACCCAAGCTTTGGCGTTGTGAAAATGATGGACTGGGATGAAAAGAATGGCACCCAATTGAACGAAACGACGTGGACTCTCGATTCATTTACGGTCAACAAAGGCTAGTAGCCGAAGCCTTCCATTAGAGAATAGGAAGGAAAGCTTTGAGCCTGACACATAGAGTTCAGGCTCAAAGCTTATACTCGCATAGGGGAACGAGTATTATTGCTCTATCAAGAGAATTCTTGTTTCATACGGTCGTAAGGCTACCGTGTTTGCAGAAACTGGCAACTGCTCATTAGAGTAATTCCCCAATAGCAATTGCGCTTTATCCAGTTCAAATTCATTAGATAACTCAACCTGACACGCTTCACCGTAGTAGTTATTAACACACAACAAAGTCTGACCATCAGTCTCGCGAGAATACGCAAATACCGATGGGTGCTCAGGCAACAAGTCTTTGTAGCTACCATGAGTAATCACTGGCACTTCTTTACGTAACTCAATCAAGCTCTTGTAGAAGTAAAAAACAGAGTCTTTGTCTTCCAGCGCTTGCTCAGCATTGATCTCAGTATAGTTATTTGCAACATCTAGCCACGGCTGAGCTTGTGAGAAGCCTGCATGCGCTTCGCTGTTCCACTGCATCGGCGTGCGAGAGTTATCACGAGATTTCTGCGCCAGAATCGCCATCATATCTTGATGAGCCACACCATCACGGTTAACCATGATGTCATACATATTGGTGCTCTCAACATCACGATATTGGCTGATCTCGGTGTAACCTGGGTTGGTCATGCCAATCTCTTCACCTTGATAGATATAAGGCGTGCCTTGCATCATGTGGACAGACGCAGCCAACATCTTGGCCGACTCAACACGATATTGCTTATCATCACCTAAGCGGCTCACGACTCGCGGTTGGTCGTGGTTACACCAAAACAATGCGCCCCAGCCCTTGCCGTTCAAACCCGTTTGCCAATGATTGAAGATCGACTTGAGCTGCAAGAAATCAAACGGCGCATTAGTCCACTTCTCACCATTGGTGTAATCCACCTTAAGGTGGTGGAAGTTAAACACCATCGATAACTCGCTGTTATCAATGTTTGAGTACTGTTGGCAATGCTCGAGTGTCGTTGAAGACATCTCGCCTACTGTCACGCTGCCGTATTTCTGGAATACCGCTTCGCTGATCTCTTTCAGGTATTCGTGCACTCGTGGGCCATCAGTGTAAAAACGACGACCATCACCGATATCATCATTGGGGAAGTCTTGCTGTTTCGAAATCAGGTTGATCACGTCCAAGCGGAAACCATCAACGCCCTTCTCAGCCCAGAAGCTAATGACGTCTTTCACTTCTTCGCGTACAACCGGGTTCTCCCAGTTAAGGTCGGCTTGCTCTTTCGCGAATAGGTGTAGGAAATACTGACCCGTCGCTTCATCCATTTCCCATGCATTACCACCGAACTTAGACTGCCAGTTGGTTGGTGCTTGGCCGTTTACAGGATCTTTCCATATGTAGTAGTCGCGGTATGGGCTGTTTTTATCACCCAATGCTGACTGAAACCACGCATGTTCTGTTGAGGTGTGGTTTACCACGATATCCATCACGATACGAATACCACGTTGGTGCGCTTCAGCCAGCAATAGGTCGAAATCTTCCATGGTGCCGAATTGCGGGTTAATCGCGTAGTAATCTGAAATATCGTAGCCGTTATCGATCATTGGGGATGCGTAAACTGGGGTTAACCAAATGGCATCCACACTCAAGTGTTTAAGATAATCCAGTTTTGAAATGATCCCTTTGATATCGCCAGTACCTTTACTGCCACTGTCACAAAAGCTCTTTGGGTAGATTTGATAGATGGTTGCGGTTTTCCACCAACTTTCATCATGCTCAGTCATCGCCATCTCTAACACTCACTTACCAGAAAATATAAAATAAAAATCACCATGTGAATCATGGTCGAATAGCCGTTATAACTAAAAGAAAAAGCGATGGCTCACTTTGGAGCCATCGCTTATTTAATGCATTACGCGTTGGCGGTTTCTAGCTCGCCTTTCATCTGTGCTCGCTTATAGAAGAACAGTGTTAACGTGACGGGTAATACAATCGCCACCAGCATTGCAACTAGGTAAATCGACCAATATTGAGGTTGAATCGATAGGATGCCCGGCAAGCCACCGACACCGATACCATTCGCCATCACACCTGCACTACCACAGATTGCAGCCGCTGCGGCACTGCCGATCATTGCGCTCAGCATTGGGAATTTGTATTTAAGGTTGATGCCGTACATCGCTGGCTCTGTTACACCTAAGTAAGCAGAGATTGCAGCTGGAACCGAGATATCTCGTTCGCCTTCGCGTTTGCTTAAGATGATGATGCCAACAACCGCTGAAGCTTGTGCAATATTTGATAGCGCAATCAAAGGCCAGATTGGTGTGCCGCCTAAGTCTTGCATCAGTTGTAGGTCGACGGCATTGGTTGTGTGGTGAATACCTGTAATAACCAAAGGTGCGTATAGGAAGCCAAAGACTACTGAACCAAGAATCGCAAAGTCACCCGTCATTGCCGCTTTAGCCGCGAATGCCACGCCATCGCCTAACATACGGCCAAATGGGCCAATGAAAGCGTGCGCTAAAATCACAGACAAAATAATCGATACGAACGGCACGACAACAAGGTACAGGTAAGAAGGAACAATACGCTTAAGGTTGGTCTCGATGAAGGCCAGAGCCACACCCGCTAACATCGCAGGGATCACCTGAGCCTGATAACCAACTTTCTCTATCACGAACAAGCCAAAGTCCCACACTTCAGGTACCGATTTACCTATCATGTAAGCGTTCATCAATTGCGGGGAAACCAAGGTCACACCGAGCGTGATGCCTAAAATAGGGGTTCCGCCGAGCTTCTTAACCGTTGCCCAACACACACCAACCGGAAGGAAGAAGAAAATAGCTTCGCCGATCAACCATAAGAAAGAGTGAACCGTTGCCCAGAATTGACTGATTTCAACTAGGGTTTTGCCGTCGAACATGCGAATGTCGCCAATCACATTACGGAAACCAAGAATCAAACCGCCAGTAATGATGGCAGGCAGCAGTGGTACGAAAATTTCGGCTAAATGGGATATACCACGCTCAAGGAAGTTCATATTTTGACGAGCAGCCAACTTCGCCTCATCTTTTGATGATGCATCTTTACCAGTTTGCTCAATCAAAAGTGCGTACACCTCATCAACCTCGGTGCCAATCACGACTTGGAATTGACCTGCGTTAGTAAAGCAGCCTTTTACCAGTTTAAGCTTCTCTAATTCTGCTTTGTTCGCTTGTTCCGTATCGTTCAATACAAAACGCAGTCGAGTTAGACAATGGCTGACACTCGCAATATTCTCTTTGCCACCGACTAACTCGATAAGACGCGCAACGTCTTGCTTCGCTATCTTACTCATACTACCCCACCCTGGTTTCATTCAATTACTCATCTAAACCATGTAGCTATAACCACTCAGACTTAGACTTAGACTTATGGGAACATTCCCAATTACAGTTATTATAATGCCCACATGAATGATAAATTAAAATGAGAACAGTCCCATTAATTGAAAGAGATCACACTCTAATTTTAATCTAAGCGGTTCAATTTCGCTTAATTGAGTGGATTATAGAATCGGAGATTGAGTGTGATGAGAGATCTCTGAATTGCCTAAAAGCTGAGAGATCAATAGATTAGCAGCCAGTTTACCTGCAGATTGGTAACCAGGATCAATGCTAAATACTCGTGGGAATAAGAAAGAGAGAAGATCATTGCCACCGACACCAGTCACCACCACATCTTCACGTTGTCGCTCTTGCAGACGCTTGATCACACCGAGAGCCAATGTGTCACTAGCACAGACTATAGCTTGGGTGTTAGGTGTTAGTACCTCATCCACCAGCTGATAAGCACTTTCGTGATGAAGTTGACCAGTGCGATAGTTTGCCACCGAACCTGTGTTTTCACACCAATCGAGATAAGCCTTAAGACGCAGTTCACCGGTTGATTTGTCGCTAGGATCAACCCCGATGAAGCCAACCTCAGAGATCCCCTGATCCGACAGATGCGCTAACGCACTATTGATCACCTGTTGGTTATCATAGTTAATCGACGTCACGTTCTCGGTATCCAGAGCAATAACCACCGCTTTGTGTTCCCAAGCTTCAATCGCAGGAATATCGCAATCAGTAAAACCAAACACGATTATGCCGTCTACATTGCGGCGCTTGAGAACCTGAAGGTGCTCATTGGCTTTTTCTCTATCTAGCTGGCTTTCCATGATCACGACATCGTAATCCGCTCGATACAACTCAGCCAACATAGTGCTAACTGCTTTGTTTTCAGAAGGGGAATCCAGACGAGAAATGATGACACCGATGACTTTTTGACTGCCACCACGCATCGACTGCGCAGACTTTGAAGGCGTGTACCCAGATTCTTGAATTACTCTTTCCACCCTTTCTCGGGTTTCAGGTTTCACTTTTGGATCATTGGTCAGAACGCGAGATACGGTTGACTTACCAACACCGGACAGCTTAGCAATATCGAGAATAGTGAGTTTTTTGCTCATAAAAAGTCTAACGTTAAAGGGAAGAGAAGAAAAAGTGAGGGCATACCCCCTCACTTAACTGTTTGTAAATCCTAGAAGTTAACTATGACTTACTTTCGGCAATTTTTATAGACGACACGACCAAGTTCTAGACGCGCGTTGTCACCTTTAGTGCGTAAAGTGACGCTATTGATCAGTTCAGAGGTTCCATCATCTAAGATGTACTTCGTTCCTGAACCTGCCGATATTTGAGTTAGGCGATATTCATTCTCTGGCAAACGTAATACCGCTTTTTCATTACCAAGGTAAGCGACCTTAAATGAAGCGTCAGACTCACATTGATAAGTCACGAATTGATCGTCCGATACTGCACCATCAGGCGCTGCGGATTTAGAACACCCGAATAACGCTACCGTACATAGAGATGCTATCAACAATGCTTTCATACTGCGTTCCTCATCTTTATATAGTGAACAACACTTATATCTAAGTGAAGGAGACTTAGTGTCTTAACCTTTTAAGAAAGCTGGCACGTCTTTAATGCTATCAAGCACAACGCTCGCCAAGGCTTCACCTTTTTCAGTGATTGGTTTGCCTGTTCTTACTAAGACTTTAGTACCAACGCCTGCTGCTTCTGCAGCCATCATGTCTTCAGCTTTATCGCCGATCATGACCGAGTTAGCCATATCAATCTTCAGAAAGTCACGAGCAGAAATGAACATACCTGGCTTTGGTTTACGACATTCACAATCTTGCTTGTAGTCACCAATACCGTGTTCAGCGTGGTGCGGGCAGTAATAGATGCCATCAAGCTCAACGCCGTTATCAACAAAGTTCCAATCCATCCACTGCGTTAAAGAAAGAAAACGGTCTTCACTAAACATGCCGCGAGCAATGCCTGACTGGTTAGTCACTAGCACCAATAAATAGCCCATATCTTTAAACGCTTTCGCCGCTTCAAACACACCGTCAATGTATTCAAAGTCATGCTCATCATGTACGTAGCCGTGGTCAACGTTAATCACACCATCACGATCTAAAAAAACAGCAGGTTTAGACAAAATTTTGTTCTCTATCAACTCTCTATTAATCATTAATTATTACACGCTTTATTTGCTTCATCACTATCTATTTAGTTTTGCGTTCGTTAACGAATTGTTTCTAGCTTAGCCATACAATCGACGTTTAGCCGTCTAGACGTAAAAATATCTATTGACTTAGATCATAGAACACCATAGCATCGTCTGTAAATCGAGCGAGCTATCGACATATTATTCTGTTCTACCTGCACGGGTTTCTCTATGATTAAAGTGAATCAAGTCAACAAGGTTTTTTATCAAGGTACTAAAGAAATCAATGCCTTAATTGATATCAACCTCCACATTCCTCAAGGTCAAATCTTTGGAGTCATCGGCTCTTCAGGTGCAGGCAAAAGTACCCTAATCCGCTGTGTAAATATGTTGGAAGCACCGACCTCTGGTGAAGTGATTGTTGACGGTATCGACCTAACAAAACTCAGCAAATCAGAACTTAGCGAAGCGCGCCGTAACATCGGCATGATATTCCAGCACTTCAACCTGCTGTCTTCTCGTACTGTATTTAACAATGTAGCACTGCCTTTAGAACTTGCTGGTAAAGATAAAGCGATTATTGAAGCAAAAGTGAGTGAGTTACTTGAACTCGTTGGCTTAGCGGATAAGCGAGACACCTACCCGACAAACCTAAGTGGCGGTCAAAAGCAGCGTGTTGCGATTGCTCGTGCACTGGCCTCTGATCCGAAAGTATTGCTGTGTGACGAAGCGACCAGCGCATTGGACCCTGCGACCACTCAATCAATTCTTGAGCTACTGCGTGAAATCAACCGCAAGCTGAACATCACTATCCTGCTTATTACGCACGAGATGGATGTAGTGAAAAGCATTTGTCACGAAGTGGCGATCATTGGCGGTGGTGAATTGGTAGAGAAAGGCACAGTTGGTGACATCTTTGCTCACCCTAAAACTGAACTAGCGCATCAATTCATTCGTTCAACGTTGGATCTGACGATCCCTGAAGATTACCAAGCACGCCTGCAAGAGACTCGCGTAAACAGCAGTTACCCGTTGGTACGTCTTGAGTTTACGGGCGCAACGGTTGATGCTCCGCTGATGACTCAGATTGCACGCAAATTCAATATCGATGTCAGCATCCTAAGCTCTGACCTTGATTACGCCGGCGGCGTGAAGTTCGGCATGATGGTTGCTGAACTGTTCGGTAATGAAGCAGATGATAATGCTGCTATCCAATTCCTACGCGACAACAATGTAAAAGTAGAGGTGCTTGGTTATGTCCTTTAGTTTCAACGAGATTGCTGACTGGATCAGCCTTAACGGTAACCTTCTATTAGGTGCAACCGGCGAGACGCTTTACATGGTTGCAGTTGCGGGCATTGTTGGCTTTGCTGTCGGTATTCCATTAGGCGTGATTCTACACACGACTAAAAAAGGTGGCCTGTTAGAGAACACCAAAGTAAACAAGATTCTAGGTGCGATTGTGAACGTGGGTCGTTCAGTGCCTTTCTTAGTGTTGATGGTTGCGATTATCCCACTAACTAAGATGCTGATTGGTACCTTCATAGGCACAACAGCAGCGATTGTTCCATTGACGATTGGTGCTATCCCATTTGTGGCTCGACTTATCGAAAGTGCACTACTTGAAGTACCAACAGGTCTAGTAGAAGCGGCTCAATCAATGGGCGCAACACCAACACAAATCATCAATAAGGTTCTGCTTCCTGAAGCACTACCGACTATTATCAACTCAGTAACGATTACGCTAGTGACACTTGTGAGCTACTCAGCAATGGCGGGCACGGTTGGTGGCGGTGGTCTAGGTGATGTCGCGATTCGTTACGGATTCCACCGTTACGATGTGACCATCATGGCTGTAACGGTAGTGATGTTGATTGTGCTTGTACAAATTATTCAATCAATCGGTGATTCCTTAGTTCGCCGCGTTGACCACAGATAAAGACTCAGCGCTAAAACGCAAACTCTCTAAGACAAGAGTCGTCTGAACCAAATTAAATAGATTTATTAAAAGGAGATTATTATGAAATTTAGCCTTAAAGGTTTACTTACTATCGCAGCAGCGGCATCAGCGCTAGTACTAGCAGGTTGTGGTGATAAAGAAGTTGATACTTCTAAAGTAAAAGTTGGCGTAATGGCAGGTGCTGAAGCGCAGGTTGCTGAAGTTGCAGCGAAAGTAGCAAAAGAGCAGTACGGCCTAGACGTTGAACTGGTTACTTTTACGGATTACGTAACGCCAAACGCGGCACTGGATGATGGCTCTATCGACATCAATGCATTCCAACACGCACCGTACCTAGATCAGCAAGTGGCTGACCGTGGTTACAAACTGACTATCGCTGGTAACACGTTTGTTTACCCTATCGCTGGTTACTCTAAAGAAGTGAAATCTGTCGACGAAATCCAAGACGGTGCTCGTATTGCGGTACCAAACGATCCAACAAACCTAGGTCGTTCTCTACTGCTTCTTGAGCAACAAGGTCTTCTTGAGCTTCGTGAAGGTGCTGGTCTTCTAGCAACAGTTCGTGACATCGTTAAGAACCCTAAAAACCTAACGATTGTTGAACTAGACGCAGCACAACTGCCACGTTCTCTTGATGATGTAGCGCTTTCTATCATCAACACAACTTACGCAAGCTCTATCAACCTGACTCCACAAAAAGATGGCGTATTCGTTGAAGACAAAGATTCTCCTTACGTAAACCTAATCGTTTCTCGTGAAGACAACCTAAACGCTGAAAACGTACAGAACTTCGTTAAAGCTTACCAAACTGAAGAAGTGTACAACGCAGCTTCTGATATCTTCCAAGGTGGCGTAGTTAAAGGTTGGTAATCACCTAAACTTTTCAGCATCGTATAGATACCCGAAGGGGCTGACATAACGTCAGCCCCTTTTTTATTTACGGCAGTTTTTATGTACCGAATTTCGTTAGAAAGGCTCGGCTTACCACCAAGCTTCCACTTGCATACCGACACTCATTTCACTGTTCTTACCTTCACCGAAAGCATTGTCATTTTCAGCATCATTTAGGTAAGTGGCAAAGATACGGAACTCGGGACGAGACCAGAAACCCACTTGTGGAACCCAAGCTTGAGCGATTGTAAATTTACCACCCGCACCATCTTTGTTATCGATAGTTTCAACAAAGCCACCAATTTCAAGAATGGTACGCATGCGCTTGTCCCACTTATAAAGCGGACGAATTACCGCACTGAAAGAGTCATCATCACTATTATTGGCGCCAACACCGGTTGAAGCAGCATAACGGACAGTGTGGCCAAACTCGATGTTCTCACCGATCGCAAGCACGCCCCAGTTAATCAATCGGAAGCCATCGGCGTCATTGTTGTTGGCATCACGAACGATGCCTTTACCTGTCCCAAAAGTCGTCATCTGCTCGGCATAACCAGAGTTAGCAACCTGTAGAATAGTTTTGTTGAAGCCACCTGAAAGATTTTGATTCAAGCTTGCCGTTAGCATTACGCTGTCATCCGCATCGACCGTTTGACCTTGCTTTTCATTGGCGAAGTTCATATCAATACCAACCTCAAGATCCGCATTGTTCCACAATGGAATACCCGCATAACGTATATCAGCAATCATGGCTGTGGTTTCTTTGCCATCAAACACATCGCCTGTCACTGTATCTTGAATCAAAGCCACCGATAATTTACCTGGGCCCATATTGATGTGTTCAACACCTGCACCAATACCGCTCACATCCCAGTAGTAGTTATCAACGATGTGTACATCATGACGTTGGTAGTAGCGCTCACCAGCCCAAATACCAATGTCCTTGTCTTCAAAAAGCCCTACCGCTTGAACATTGAGCTGAACTACATCAACGCTTTTATCCGCCGCGTTCTCATCTTGGCCTTGCCAGTACGACAACATGGAATCAACTACAAATGAAACGTCGTCCTCAGCATACACCTCTTTCTTAAAGCCAAACTCGCCATACAGGTCATTCTCGTTGCCGAGTCGCCCAACTTTACTCACCTCCCACTTGCTGTTTGAGCCACCTTCATTACTCAGGCCAACGCCTCCGCGCATGTAGCCATTGAACTCTAATGGTGTGGTTTCATCAGCGTATAAATTAGGTGCAAGTAAAGCAGTAGAGAGTGCAGCAGCAATAGGTAACAGTTTCATCGTCCATTCCTTTCAGATCTAGAATCAGGTTATTATTTACAAATGGGAACATTCCCATGGGATCGATCCCATTTATATTGAGCAGAATATAAATTGAAAGAGAACTGATTGATTACTGTGATCCAGTTAACTATTGAAATGATCAAAAGTTGATGGGTGTGGAATTATTTTGGTGAATACTTGAGGACTACAGAGAGAGATAGACAGCACAAAATGAGCGCATTTAAGGGCGAAATAGGTTCAACAATATTGGCAAGCCCAATACTTGATTAATGCTCAATATTGAGGGCAAAGAAAGAGAAACAGACGAGAAGCTAACAGGGAGAAAACAAAGGAATAAGTATCGAAGTATTGATTAACACTTCGATACATTGAATCGATAATTAAGCTTTATGGATTACTTAAGGTGATCCCAAGAGATGTTTGATACCAGACGGCAGTCATCACACTTGAAATAGAAAATATCGTGGATCGGCGCATCTAGCAGCCATTCGCCACCACATTGCGGACATTTACGCTCTTTTTCAGCTTTTAAGCTGATGCCACCCACGCGGTACAAGTAGTAATAAGTCGGGATCTTGGTGAGATATTCAATGCGCCCTCTTAGGCCCCAACCGCGTTTGAACAACACGCTTTTGGTATCACTGATCTCCGTCAGAGTTGCGTGTTCAGCACGACAGCCCCCACCCATTTGGACTTCATCACAGGCTTGCCATTCTGTCTGCCATTTCAGCACAGCTTTATGGTCGCCATTAAATGTAGGTGGGTTGCGATACAGAGGGATAGGCAGCAAACTATCGCCACTGCGCAGCGGTGAACAGGTATGAACAAACGTTGTATACAGTACTTGCCAGCTTGGTGCTTCGTCTTCAGCTACTTCTTCTGAGTTAAGATCTCGCCCCAGTAAACGCATTTTAGGCGCAAGCAGGCTCGCGTTAGACAAGCGTTCAAAACACACTTTTACAAAATCAGAGTGGTTACGCGGGTGTAAGCTGTCTTGCTCTGGGCAGACAACGCGAACATAAAATTCGCCGTCGCCCATCACGATAGGAAACTCACGACCCAACACTTGCCCGTTATAACGAAGTGCATCCATTAAGCCATTAACAGCCTTGTCGACAGCGCTTACCGTTGTGTTATCAAAACACTCAAATTGAAGTTCTAGTACGTACATCTATTTATACCGCTGGTTGTAGCTTTTCTAAAAATTCGGCCAATGTCTCGGCTAATACATCACGGTTTTTGGTGCCTAAGCGCTCCAAAATCACGTTACCCGTTAGGTTACAGATAGAGATAACGTCTAGCTCTGCATCGGTCGCGGCAATGAAAACCGTTGGTTTTAGCTTTAGACGACGCTGAGTCACTAGATGACCCAAAATGTTTTCTTGTAGACATTCGAAGTCTTCATCACTCCAAATCTGTAACAGAGTCAGTTCGTTACCATCAAAAGTCGCGTTCATATCTGCGCTGAATTGTGCGCCGTAGAAAGTCTTGATGTCTTCATGCAAGGTCAGCTCAATACCGGTTTCAACATTAGTGAAATCCGCGAATTGCTCACGTGGATAGTGTTTCCATAACACGGCATCGCCGCTCTTTTCTTCTACACATGGCGATACCACGTCCACCAACTCCTCATTACGAGGTAAGCTTTGGTGTTGCTGCTGCCACGCGTCAACGTATCGCTGACTAAAAGAAAGTAGTGCGTCTTGAGCACGTTGAGTCATGAAAATCTCCTAAACACAAAATAATAAATAGAATCCGAGCCCTTTCCGCGCCGATTAAGCGATGACTTAATGACAGGGTAATGGGGATTCAGTAAAATCGACCCCATTCTAATCGAATTTGAAACGAAAGTATGAGCAAATATTCTGACGCAAAAGAGCTAGCGGGTTTAACCCTAGGCCAAAAAACTGAGTACTCTAACCAATACGATGCAAGTTTATTGCAACCAGTACCTCGTAGCCTGAATCGTGATGATCTTGCGCTAAACGGTGAACTGCCTTTTGTTGGTCATGATATTTGGACGATGTACGAACTTTCGTGGCTAAATACTAATGGCCTACCACAAGTGGCCGTGGGTGAAGTTTTCATCCCAGCAACGAGTCCAAACTTAATTGAATCAAAATCTTTCAAGCTGTACCTAAACAGCTACAACCAGACTCAATTCGAAAACTGGGAACAAGTAACTGAGCGACTAACCCAAGATTTGTCAGCATGTGCAGGCGAAACCGTCATTGTGAATATAAACTCAGTAACCGACTACACCAACCAACCTATCGTAACGATGGAAGGTGACTGTATCGATAACCAAGACATCCAAATCACCAGCTACGATTTTGAAGCATCACTGCTTGAAGGCGCTGCTGGCGAACAAGAAGTGGAAGAAACACTGCACAGCCACCTATTGAAGTCGAACTGCTTAATCACCAACCAACCGGACTGGGGCAGCGTTGAGATCGCATATTCAGGTAAGCAAATTGACCGTGAAGCTCTGCTACGCTATTTAGTTTCTTTCCGTGAGCACAACGAATTCCACGAACAATGTGTTGAACGTATCTTCACTGACATCATGAAATACTGTGGCCCATCGAAGCTCACCGTATTCGCACGTTACACGCGTCGTGGTGGTCTGGATATCAACCCATACCGTTCAACAGAGCAAGATAGACCAAGCCACAACAAGCGTATGGCTCGCCAATAATAGGCTCAAGACACACTTATTGGAACTACCTCATCTTTAAAGGGACATTGAAATGCGTTGGTTATACGTCGTTAGCCTATTTATTTTAAGCTTAAGCACATCGGTTAATGCGTCGGTCTATTCATCGGCGCTGCTCAATGAAGCCAATAACCTGGTTGAGATCGAGCCGAGCCAAGCAAAACAAATGACCAACAGCTACCTAACGCTTCGTGTCCTTTCTGATCAACGCGAGAAAAGCCCTTCGGCGATTTCTCGCGAAGAGACAGACTCTTCGATTCGAACGCCAAACAGCAGCATCGATGCCTACAAGATCTTAGCGAAAGCCGAGTACAACCTTGGTAACATTCGTATTGCGATTCAGCACATCGACAAAGCCTCTGAGCTCGCGAAAACCTATAAGCTTGAGTACCTCAAACTGGATCTCGAGATCCTAAAAGTACGCTTACTTTGGCTAAGTGACAGAAAATCCGCCAAAGCAAAGGCAGATCTCGCCAATATTGAAACAAACCTAGAATCGGTGAATAAAACCTTACGTCTGACGGAAGGCATCACCTACCGCTTGATCATGCTGAAAGCCGATATCGCCTCTTACGATAACAAGATCGATGAAGCGGAAAAGTACTACCAAGAAGCGAAGACCTATCTCGACCAACGTTACTCTGAAAAAGTGACCATCGATTACCACATCTCGGTCGGTGAGTTTTACCTGAACCATAAAGAGTACAATCACGCGCTATCTGAGTTGTTGTATGGCTATTGGAAGTCGGTAGAAGGCAACTTGAGCTCTCGTTTGGCTAAAGTAAACCGCCTCTTGGCACAGCTTTTCTTTGAGCGACAAGTACTAGATAAAGCACTAGAGCACCTTTCTCAAGCTGCTGATTTTTATGATAACTTTGAAAACTCTCCTGTCTTAGCGCAAGTGCTCAAGAAAATGGGTGACGTGTATTTCTATCAAGGAAAATACAACCTTGCCCTTGTGCACTTCTTCAACGTTCTTGATCACGAGAGTACTGACCGAGATATCCATCAAGTCATTGATATTCGCCTAAGTTTATCGGCAACCTATCTGCGTCTTTACAACTACCCATTGGCAGAACAATACCTAACACGCGCCCTTGAACTGCTTGAATATACGGATATTCCCAAGCTAGAAGGTCGTGCTGCATTGCTCTCTGCCGGGCTCGCTTATCACCTTCAGCAGAGTGAGGATGTGATCAAACATGCCACTCGCGCACTGGAGATCTCGCGTCAGGTTGAGAACATGCGCCTTTCGCAGCGTTCGTACTACTTACTCTCTTTAGGCTATGAGCAAGCAGGAAAATCGCAACAGGCTTTAGAGAACCTTAAGCAATACAACAGTTTGGTTTCTTTAGAACAACAAAAGCTGAACCGCGTTGGTGAAGATGCTTTCCGCCAACAGAAAGAGTTCGCTGAGCAAACTCTTCACTATGCAGGACAAGCCCAAGAACTAGAAAAGTACAAGCTGGAACATCGTAAGTTCCAAAAAATATCGTTCGCCCTATTTTTGTTCAGCATTATCTTATTCTTCTTTGTGCTACGCCGTGGCTACCTCATTCAAACCTTGGCTAAAGAAGTCGACTCACTGCGAACAGACCTGTTTACACACTCACGCTCTAAGCTGCCCAATCTCAGAATGCTGAATGCCAAGCTGTCCAACTCACTAGAACAAACCAGCCAAACCTTCGAACAGTGGCAACTTGGCGAGCTCATTCATGAACCATTGAATGACCGTCTGCGCTTCGTGATGATTGACTTACCTTTCCTACGTAACATGTATACGCAGAATGGCTATAAAGCGGGTCTGGAGTTAGAAGATGCTTTTGGAGAGTTCTTGAAAGAGAAGCTTGAAGGCCCTGCTCGTGTCTATCACTTCTCGGACGCAAACCTGCTTTACATCGAACCTAACTCAGACCGAGATTCATCACCCGAGGCGATGTTTAAAAAGATTCAATCGTGGATTACCGACTTTGAACCGAAACGTAATATCAACCGAACAATTCGTATGGGCATCGCTGACTACCCATTCTTGCCACGAGCTTACACCGCGATCAACGATCAAGAGCTGCTCGATGTGTTATTAATGTCGACTAACCTAGCCCGTGAGATCAGTCTCAAAGAGCGCAGTAGCCAATGGGTATATCTAAAAGCTATCGATAATGCACCCGCAGCGAGCCTTGCAACGGGTAACATAAGAGAAGCCTGTAAACATGCGATTAATCAAGGGCTAATAAAAATACAATCATCGTACCAGAATGAGGACAACATCAAAAAAATGCTAAAAGATGACTGATTTGCGAGCGGTTAAGAGCGGCAAGTCGTGACCTTATTTTTAGTTTTGTTATTATTGATTTAACGGAATTTCATCAAAATGATCGAGATCGGTCTACGCGGCGCTAATTAATACATCTATGGGCATTCTTGAAAAAGACATTCAGGCGCAACTCCACCAGCTGAAATTTCAGTTGGAGCAAGTTCGTTTGGCGCAAAGAGACACCTCGTTCAAATTTCTTAGAGAACAAAAAGTTCTAAAGCGTATCGTCACATCTTTGAGTGATGCATGTGTTGGCAGTAACAGCCATTTAGATGAAAACCTCATTGCCCTTAGGGAAGAGCTAGAAAAGCAAAAAGACATTAGCTCGATGATCCCAAAGCTGGCAGTATTAGAAAGGATGCTTAAGCAGAAAACGTTGGCTATGGATAAACAGAACGGATATCTGGACGATAGCATTAAGCACAGTGGGGAAACGCTGCAACGCATAACTGGCCTTCCAGCACAGCTAAAACGCGACCTACGAAACTTACTTAGCTTCTCCGAATGCAATGGCAGTCAGAAAGTTGACCATGCCATGAAACTACTCGGTATTTATGAGCGTGCCATTAAGATTATGGCGAACAACTCACGCACTCATTTTGCCGATGCTACGCATTCTCCGGAACAGGAACTTCTTTCCGACCTGTCAAACGAATTACAACACCTGATTACTGAACTCGATTTTGAGGGTGAATCGGGGGATTTGCTTACTGATATTAGAGCTAAGCTACTACTTGGGGTTTCCACACAAAACCTACTTGAGCTGACACTTCAGATCCTCAAACTGGTTATTGAAGGCACCAACCTAGAGCGCAAGAAATCTGAACAGTTTATCGATCAGCTTAATTCCTCTCTAGCTTCCAGCATCAAAACGGCAGACCAAAATGCCGACCAGAGCCAAAGCTACTTTGAGCACCGCCAAGGGCTTAACTCTGAGTTAAATGAACTTGTCGCTAAGAGCCAGAATTCAGTAGAGAAAGCCAAGGATATTGATAGTTTAAAACGGTCAATTAACCCGCTACTCAGTGAAATCGCTTCTCTTTCGGAAAGACTGAACCACGCAGAGCAAAAAGAACAAGCTCTAATAGAGAGAATGAGTTACGGAAAAACTCAGTTAGATTCACTCTATGAAGTCACCCAAGATTACCGTAAGCGTTTGGAAGATCAGGCTCAGCGTATGCTGCTTGACCCTCTTACGAAGGTTTACAATCGTACCGCTTTCACTGATCGCTTAGAGCTTGAGTATCGCCGCTGGATCCGCGCACAACACTCACTGCGCGTAGTACTTCTGGACATCGACAACTTCAAAGCCATTAACGATAGCTTTGGTTATACCGCCGGCGATAAAGCGCTTAAGATCATCGCAAGAACCATCACCAAAGAAGCAGGCACGACCGATACTGTGGCGCGTTTTTCAGGTGAAGAATTTGTCTTACTATTGCCAGAGCAAACCGATGAATATTGTCACCAAGTGATTCAAAACATTCAAACTCAAGTAAGCCGCTTACCCTTTAAGTTCCGTGACCAACAAATCACGATTACTTTATGCGCGGCAAGTACTCAGTTTAAAGAGTCAGATACACCTGAAGAAGTGTTAGAGCGACTCAATACAACACTAAATAAAGCAAAACAACGCGGTAATAACCAACTTGTTTGGCACTAGGCCAGCCCTAGATTTAATTTATTTCATTTTTTCAAATACTTATCACATACCATTTCCCTCAATGTTTGCTAAGCTAATGATTAACATTCGCTTAACAAGCATTCTTGGCAAGCAACGCTGTCGTATCCGTTTCGTCTGGTTAACTCTCCCCCACCTTTAACCAAACACTTTCAACGTTTGCTTCTCACTCTCGAGCCAGAGGGTCACTTCAACGTCCTCTGCTCTTTTCAACAAGGAGGCACTATGATCACTCATATCAGCCCTGCCGGTAGCATGGATTTACTCTCTCAACTTGAGGTTGAGCGTCTTAAGAAAACCGCATCTAGTGATCTATACCAACTGTATCGTAACTGTACGTTAGCGGTACTCAACTCAGGTAGCCACACCGACAACTCCAAAGAGCTACTCGACAAGTATCAATCGTTTGATGTTGAGGTAGTGCGACGTGAGCGTGGTATCAAACTCGAGCTGAGCAACCCACCAGAGCATGCCTTTGTCGATGGTGAGATCATCAAGGGTATCCAAGAACACCTATTTTCAGTGCTGCGTGACATTGTTTACGTCAACATGCACCTCGCAGATAACCAAAGGCTCAACCTGACTAATGCCACTCACATTACCAACCTCGTATTTGGTATTCTGAGGAATGCAGGCGCACTTACGCCGGGCATCGAGCCTAACCTGATCGTGTGCTGGGGTGGTCACTCAATTAATGCCACTGAATACCAGTACACTCGCGAAGTGGGTAATGAACTGGGCCTACGTGAGCTGAACATCTGTACCGGTTGTGGACCGGGTGCGATGGAAGGGCCAATGAAAGGCGCGGCTATTGGTCACGCTAAGCAACGTTATACTGATCATCGTTACTTAGGGCTGACAGAGCCTTCAATCATTGCCGCTGAGCCACCAAACCCGATAGTAAACGAACTGGTGATAATGCCAGATATCGAGAAGCGTCTTGAGGCATTCGTTCGTATGGCGCATGGCATCATCATTTTCCCAGGCGGCCCAGGCACGGCCGAAGAGCTGCTGTACATCTTAGGGATCATGATGCACCCGAATAACGCCGAGCAGCCAATGCCGATTGTCCTAACTGGCTCGAAAGAGAGTGAAGCTTATTTCCGCTCGATCGATAAGTTCATTGGTGAAACTCTAGGGCCTGATGCACAGAAACATTATGAAATCGTGATTGATGACCCAGCACGCGCTGCGAAAATCATGAAACAAGCGATGCCAGATGTGCGCTCTCACCGTAAAGAGACTGGCGATGCCTACAGCTACAACTGGTCACTGCATATTGAGCCTGAGTTCCAACTGCCATTCGACCCAACACACGAATCTATGGCGGCGCTTGATCTTCATATGGACCAAAAAACAGAGAGCCTAGCCGCTAATTTACGTAAAGCGTTCTCTGGCATTGTGGCGGGTAACGTCAAAGCTGAAGGGATTCTGGAGATCGAGAAGCACGGCCCATTCCTAATTGATGGCGACAAAGAGCTAATGACCAAAATGGACCAACTGCTAAACGATTTTGTTGAGCAACATCGAATGAAGCTACCGGGCGGTACGGACTACGTGCCTTGCTATAAAATCGCACCAAACGATTAAGCACACTCATTAACGAGTAACTAAGTGAGTGATAACCAATTGGCAGACATAAAGTTAATCAGGTTATGACGTTTACGTCGCTAACGTTTCAACTCACCAAGTGATACGTTACTATAAGGGGCTAGCAGCCCCTTTTTTATTGCCTATTTAATGGAAACTTATGTCTATCCATCTTGTTATTATCGATGCCTTAAACCTCATCCGACGCGTGCACTCTGTTCAGCCGGACCCAACCGATATAGCAAGAACTATCACCACCACTACTCGCACTCTCAATAAGATTCTGACTGAATCAAAGCCAACCCACATCATCGCGGTTTTTGATCATCACTTACAAGACCGAGGATGGCGCGCTGAAGTACTACCAGCTTATAAACAGAACCGTAAGCCAATGCCAGAACCATTGATGAAAGGCCTTGATGCTATCCAACAGGCTTGGTGGGAGTTAGGCATTGATTCACTGCTGTCTGATGGCGATGAAGCAGATGATCTAGTCGCAACACTGGCCAAGAAAGTGGCAGACCACGGAGAAACCGTCACCATCATCTCGACAGACAAAGGGTATTGCCAACTGCTATCACCCACTCTGCAGATCCGAGATTACTTCCAACACCGCTGGCTAGACAAACCCTTTATCGAAGCTGAGTTTGGCGTTAAACCTGAGCAGCTTGCAGATTACTGGGGCTTAACCGGTGTGAGCTCTAGCCAAGTACCGGGGATTCCAGGTATAGGACCAAAAGCTGCAAAAGAAATCTTAACCACTTACCCGGATATCGAAGCGGCCTTTCAGGCGGAAGACTTACCGAAGAAATATCGTAAGAAGTTTGATGAACACATTGAATCAGCACGTGTGTGTAAGCAAGTCTCTGCACTCAAAACCGATATTGATCTTGGATTCAACCTGCAAGACATTCGTTACGAAGCGAAAGTTTAACTCGCTGTGACTCGACGATATTGATATAAAAAATGCTCCTTAAAGGAGCATTTTTTTCACTGACACGCTAACGTAAATATTAGTGCGGTGAGATGTTTGAAAGCGCCTGAATGTGAACCGTGATCTCTTCGCGATCATGATAAAGGTGCTTAGCCTGCATCTTAAACTTCACTTTGTTCTCAATAAGGAACACTTTTAGGTTCTCGATATCTTGCAGTACTTCATCGTAACGGCCTTTCATTGGCAGTTTAAGGTTGAATAATGCTTCTTTCGCCCAACCTTTGATGATCCACTCACCCATAAGGTGTGCAACACGAGCTGGTTTCTCAACCATGTCACAGATAATCCAAGTGACGTTCTTACGATCTGGTTCAAACTTAAAGCCATCTACCATGTGGTGCTTAATCTGGCCAGTTTCCATTAGGCTGTCTGCCATCATGCCGTTATCAACACAGTGAACGAACATCGAACGCTTAACCAGTTGGTAAGTCCAACCGCCTGGACACGCACCTAAATCAACACCCCACATACCCGGAGCCAGACGCTCATCCCACTCATCACGAGGAATGAATACGTGGAACGCTTCTTCTAACTTCAATGTAGAACGGCTAGGTGCATCTGATGGGAATTTCAGACGAGGAATACCCATGAAGAACTGTGAGTTGTTCGATGGGTAAGAGTAACCCACAAAGCAGTGGCCCGGAGCGATGAAGCACAGGTGCAATACTGGCTTCTTAGCGTTGTCCTTCGCCGTCATCAAGCCTTTACCACGCATCGCTTGACGCATCGGCACAGTAAACTTACGGCAGAACTTCAAAAGCTCTTTTGCTTCGTTAGTATCTGGCGTTTCGATACGGATATCACCACAACGAGGGAAACCTTCTTTATCAGAAAGCGCCTCAAGAATTGGAGAAATACGGTCATCAGTTGGCAAATCTTTAATTTCAACAGCCACTGCCAGCATTTGACGAGCAAAAATCAGTGATTGGAAATCGATCTCTTTGATCAACTTGTCCGCTTCACCTGCTTGGTAACATTCAAACAATACAAAGCCTGTATTGTTCTTTAGGCGAGGAAAACCAAACACTTCCAGTTGTGTTGCCTTGTCTTGAATTTCGCCAGCACATTCTTTTTCAAAACCAGAGCGACAATAAAGTAGTACGTGTTTCACTGAGTTACCTCTTTTATATTCAAAGCAGCGAAGGAGAAGACTCCCCAACCAATGATAAATAGTAGACCACCAAACGGAGTGATAGGGCCAAACCATTTTATTCCTGTCAGTGCCAAGCCATAAAGGCTGCCACTAAAACAAAGGATGCCGATGATAAAGCAAATTGCCGCGATGAAAAAATATTTTTGTGATTTAGCGCCAAGTTTCATCTGCAGCAGGGCGCCACACGCCAATATCGCCAGAGTATGGATAAACTGGTATTGAACTCCGGTCTCAAACACACCTAGCAGATACTCAGGTAAAATAGCTTTCAAACCGTGAGCCGCGAAGGCACCAAGCATCACTGCTATCGCGCCAGAAATGCCGGAAAACGTGAGTAAATACTTACTTCTCATTGAGCACCTCTTTGATAAACGCCGACAACTTCTCAACGGTTAACGCAATATTCTGCTGCTCTGTGTAACCGGAGCTCTTACGAGGCTTAAAGCTGTGGTCGCCATCGGGAATAAATTCAACACGAATAGAATCCGACAGATCAAAGTCAGCAAACTCTTCACGCTTACCAAAAGTGTCGCGCTCACCCTGTAAAATCAGACACGGCTTTTGCAACTCAGCTAAGTGTTCACCTTTATACTTATCTGGTTTACCAGGAGGATGAAAAGGAAAGCCTAAACACGCCATGGCGGCCACCTTATCAACTTCAGACAAATGGCTCGCCATACGCCCTCCCATCGACTTACCACCAATCACAAGCTTATCGGCATCAACCTGCTCAATAACCTCTTGGTAGGCTTCAAGTAGCTTAGGTGCTCTGTCAGGTGGACGACGCTTACCATCTTCAGCACGCTTGATCATGTAAGGGAAATTGAAACGAATCACTCGTATCCCTTTAAAGGCTAATCCTTTGGCTACCGACTGCATAAACTCATGATCCATGCCTGCGCCAGCACCATGAGCAAAGATAAAGGTGATAGGATTGTCTTCACCATCAATGATGAGGTTATTCATCGAGTAAGTCCTCTTGTTCGCTTTGCGCTTTCGCCAGCATCCAATCACGGAAAGTAGCGATACGCCCCATATCGGCTTGCTTCTCATGACAAACCACATAGAAGGCGTTCTTACTCACCAACACTTCGTCGAAAGGCGCAATCAAACGACCCGCTTCGATTTCAGGTTGCGCCAACACGTTATTACCCAGTGCAATACCCTGGCCGTGAGCTGCTGCCTGCAACACCATGGTTGAGTGACTGAAGATAGGTCCGTGATTAACGTTAACCCCGTCGATGCCATTTTGCTTAGCAAACTGTTTCCAATCCTTTCGAGAGGTATCATGCAATAGCGTATGGCATGCCAGATCACTGAGAGATTCTAATGGTTTAGCTCCTAGCAGCACGGAAGGTGAGCAAAGAGGGATCAAGTATTCTTGGTAAAGCTTATCGGCTCTAAGCCCCGGCCAGTTACCTCGACCATAGTAAATAGCCACGTCTACATCATCGGTCAGCGAGCCTTCATCCATATCAACGGCTTTGATTCTTACATCAATATCAGGTTCTTGCTGATTAAAGTCAGCGAGCCTTGGCACCAACCATTGAATAGCAAAACTAGGCGGTAAACTGATGGTCAATGCGCCCTTCTCACTTCGCTCCAGCACTTTGTCTGTCGCTTCTGCCAGTGATGTGAAAATATCTTTGATATCCAAGAAGTAGCTTTGGCCTTCTTCAGTCAGCAGCAAAGAGCGGTTTCTTCGGCGAAACAGCTTCAAAGATAAGAACTCTTCAAGCGCTTTGATCTGATGGCTAACCGCCGCTTGAGTAACAAACAACTCTTCTGCGGCACGCGTAAAACTCAAGTGTCGAGCTGCTGCTTCAAACACTCTTAGCGAGTTTAATGGGGGTAATCGACGAGACATAGTTACTCTCTAAATAAGCATTAGTTTTTTTTATCTGAAACATTATAATTTGTCCATTGCCTAGCGGCCAGAGAAATTCTATATTTCATCCCGCAGCAGCTAGCCTGAACGGCTTGATTCTCTCTAGAATCAATTGGCTTAGCTCCTGCGATGTTGTGTTTGCAAACTCGTTCTTTTCGAGTTGGGTAGAGTTCTACCAAATGTTTTGTTGCAGTTCTATACTGAAACGAGGCATGTACTTCCTGTATTTATTTTGACCTGTCTGTCAAATTTGTTTACACCGCCTTATGGGCGGTGTTTTTTTATGTGCAAAGAACTGTAACAACAAGTTTATCAATAGCTGTGCTAATTAATCTTTATTATTTTTCATCGCTAATCACAGAATCAGACACCCACTCAAATAATCAACTGAACACATACAAATAGCACCATTGAGTTGCACTAAAAAGTAACAGAATACTTCAAGATACTCACACTTCTTCGGTACTTATAAACCCGTTTAGAGCTTACTCTTTCTATCAATAAAAATTTTAAAGCTGAGCATGACGATAGCACGCCCAAACTCACGCCTCTGTCTGACTACTGTAAATCATTCACAATAGAAAATAAAAAAGCCGCTTACTTTTCAGTAAGCGGCTTGGCAAAATGATTAACGGTTGGCCAATGCACCGCTATGGGCGATAAACCTTAACGTTATGGAAGCCTTGCTCTTGTAGATAAAGCGCCTGTAGACGGCTCATTACACCACGGTCACAGTACAGCAAGTACTCTTTCGCTTGGTCTAGGTCGCCAAACTGAGTTGAAAGCTTGAAGAATGGGATGTGTTTAATTTCAACACCCTCGATCTCTAGTGGGCTTTCGTCTTCTTCTTCTGGGCTACGGATATCAAGAACGATAGCGTGCTCAGCAACAGCTTGAACTTGTTCAACTTCAGGCGCTTGCTCTTGACTCTCTTTCTCGATGTCACGGATATCCATAACACGAGCGTTCTCGATCACTTGATCCAGCACTTCAAAGTTAAACTTAGCTTCTTCTGCTTCTAGTTTGCCTTTCTTCGCTTTCACTGTTGGCTTCTTAGAGATAACACCACAGTACTCAGGCATTACTTTAGCGAAGTCTTCAGTACCGATGATACGAGAAAGGTCAATGATGTCTTCTTTATCCCAGTTGATAAGCGGACGAAGAATCAAAGTATCTGTCACGTTGTCGATGTGGCGAAGGTTAGTTAGCGTTTGGCTAGAAACCTGACCAAGTGCTTCACCCGTTACTAGAGCTTCAATACCGAAGCGCTCTGCAACCATACCACCAGCACGCATGAACATACGCTTAAGAACAACGCCCATTTGGCCGTCTTCTACGTTCTCAAGAATTTCAGCAACCACTGGTTCAAAGTCTACAGAAATGAACTTCACCTTTGCAGATGAGCCGTATTTATTCCATAGGTAGTGAGCCACTTGCTTAACGCCAATCTCGTGCGCTGGGCCACCAAGGTTAAAGAAACAGTAGTGAACCTTAGAGCCACGTTTGATGTGCAGGTAGCTTGAAACACCAGAATCAAAGCCGCCAGAGATCAAGCTTAGTAGATCTTCTTGGGTACCAAGAGGGAAACCACCTAGGCCTTTGTGACGAGCTAGAACTTGGTTTAGCTTATCGTTAGCCACTTCAACTTTAACGGTTACATCAGGGTTCTTAAGTCGAACTTTAGCTGACTCAACTGCTTGGTTTAGGCCGCCGCCTACGTAGCGTTCAAGTTCAATAGAGGTAAAGTCATGCTTACCACGACGCTTAGCTCGAACAGAGAAAGTCTTGCCTTCAATGTCAGCACGGCTGCGTTCTAGTACTTGCTCGTAAATATCGTGCAAGTCTTTAAACTCAGACTGTTGAACTTCAAGAGAGTGGTGAATACCTGGAGTGTGAGTCAGAGCCTCTAACACTTCTGCGTAGTACTGGTCACTCTCAGACGTCACTTCGATATGATCGCGACGGTTGAATACCGCAACACTTTCACAGCGACGTTGAATAACGTTACGAATGTTGCACTCTAGAATCCTTGTGAAGCGCTTACGCACCGATTCACTTTTTACAAAAATTTCCGGATGGGGCTTAACAATAAATTTCATAGTACTTTCACAACATTAATGTTCAAAATTTTGAGAACGCTCATCGCCAAGTAAATTAGAGAATTTACACAGCACTTGAAGCAAGAATAGATCATATCTAAATCTAAGGGCGCGAATTATACATGAGAAAGTGAAGCAAGGAAAAGAGTGCTTGCTGTAACACCATCATTAAACCGCTTGTTATTAAAAGTAGCAGGTTTCGAAACAACATAAATTCAGCAAAGAGCATGGTGAAAGACCTACAAACAAAAAGCCCAACCTCATTATAAGGTTGGGCTTTCGATGTTATCTGGATGCTACCTTGTGTACACGTATCGGCTATTCATTAATAACAGGCACTTCGTCACTGTAAAGCGGTTCGCCCTGCATGATGCTAATTTCAACGCGGCGGTTGAGGCTACGTTGCCATTCAGTATCATTCGGCTCTACTGGCTCGGTATCGGCCATGCCACGTACTCTCAAGCGTTGATGAGAGAAACCGCGTACCTTTTCCATCTCTTGAGCAACAGACACCGCTCGCTGTGATGACAAGTCCCAATTAGAGCGATAAAGCTCTGAATCAAGACGTTGGTTATCGGTGTGCCCTGAGATTCGAACGATACCCGGAACATCTTTCACCAACTCAGCAACCTGTCTCACCAATGGTCGGAACTTAGGTTGTAAGAAAGCGGAACCTGATGGGAACGCGCCTTTTTCACGAATTCGAATCACAATCTGCTGGCCAAGGTTTTCCACCTCAATCGCGCCTTGGTCGATCTCTCGCTCCAACGCCTTCTTGATGCTTTCCATCAAGGTTTCCATCTCTTGCGATTGAGCTTCAGCTTGTTGTTGCTGTTGGTCTGACTCAGAGTTTTGATTGTCGTGAGTCGAGACCTCTGGCGACTTGCCTCCGGTCATCTTGCCTTGGTCACGCATGGTACCACCAGCACGTTCAGATTCACCTTCATGAAACTCAAGCGTTTGCTGCGTAATATCAATCGTCTGCTGCATGATCACATCAATCGGTGTCGGCTCTGGGCGACCAGGGCGAAACTCTTGTGCAATGATGCTAGTGCCTTTAGGAATGTCTTTCACTTCCAAGCGGTTTTGTACACCAAACGCAAATTTCATCGAGCCAGCGATCTGTTTGAACTTCAGTACGTCCATCTCAGAAAATGAGAGCAGCAGTACGAAGAAACACATCAGCAGTGACATCAAGTCAGCAAATGTCCCCATCCATTGAGGTAACCCCGGAGGAGGACATTTACATGGATTATCTTCATCCATCTTAAACTCCTCTTACGCGGGTTCACCATCAATAGTCCGCTTACCTTCGTTTAGGTAGCTCTTGAGGTAACCATCAATAACTCGTGGGTTCTGACCATCTTGAATCGCCAGCACACCATCCATAACCAGACGGCGGTTAAGTGTCTCTTGGTCACGACGTAGCGCAAGCTTATCAGCAATAGGAAAGAACACCATGTTCGAAAGAATCGCACCGTACAGGGTGGTCAAAAGTGCTACCGCCATCGCAGGACCGATCGCTTTAGGATCATCCATGTTCGAAAGCATGGCAACCAGACCAACCAAAGTACCAATCATACCCATCGCAGGAGCAACATCACCAAATGCAGAGAACACTTTCGCGCCCTGTTCGTGACGCTCTGTGGTTAATGCGATGTCTTTTTGCAATGCAGCACGCACCACATCACCATCATGGCCATCCACCAACAGGTCGATACCTTTTTGCATGAAGCTGTTGCTGATTTCCATCTCTTCCAGTGCTAAGAAGCCACCTTTACGCGCTGCATCCGCCATCTCTACCACTTTAGCGATAAGATCTTCAGGTTCATCGGCTTTAAACATGAATGCTTTGCCAGCAATTTTAGTCGCACCAAAGAACTGTCCCATGGTGAACTTCATTAGAACAACAAAGGTTGAGCCACCAACTACGATCAAAATGGATGTCGTGTCATAGAACATCCCGAGGCTTCCACCTAGGATCATTGCCATGATTACAAAGGCAAATCCACCAATCAAACCTATTAGGGTTGCTAAATCCACTGAGCACTCCTCATGCTTTTTTGTAGCTCTATGTCGACGATAATCTTTGTATCGGCAAGACTATAAGATCTTTTAGTAAATTCTTGGCCTAAGTATCACACTTTTCGTTTTTGAATCCCAACTATTGGCTTACTTTGCTCTTAGACGTAGCGCATAAACTCGATAAAGCTAAGGTTATTCAAGCAAAGTGAGTTCAAGCCCCTTAAAAACGAACTTTCTAGCAAAATTTCTTGGTTACATTTGACCATCTCAGCGGCCTAGGGTAACGTTCGTTCATCTTTCCAAACGCAGATTTATTATGGCTACTAAGAAACCTGAAAATATGAGCTTTGAAGCAGCAATCGAAGAGCTTGATGGCTTGGTTGATCAACTAGAAAATGGTGATCTAGCTTTAGATGATGCGCTTAAAAAGTTCGAACGAGGCATCTCCCTCGCTCGTGCCGGTCAAAGTAAACTAAATGATGCTGAACAACGCGTTAGCATCCTACTGCAGAATGATGAAAATGCAGAGCTGAGTGACTTTAACCCACAACCTGAATAACGAATTGTATGAGATCCCCTATGATCGAGACTTTATTGTCTTATCAAGCACGTAATAACGAGCAACTGAACCTTTGGCTTGATCGCCTGCCACACCAAAATCAGAACCTGATCAACGCGATGCGTTATGGGTTACTTTTAGGCGGCAAACGCGCACGTCCATTTCTTGTCTACATTACAGGGGAAATGCTCGGCTGCACCGCTGAAGAACTCGACACTCCAGCATCTGCAATCGAATGTATTCATGCCTACTCTCTGATTCACTGACGACCTTCCAGCAATGGATGACGATGAACTGCGTCGTGGGCATCAGACTTGTCACATCAAATACGATGAAGCAACGGCAATTTTAACGGGCGATTCACTACAAACTCTCGCTTTTACTATACTTGCGGAAGGCACATTAAGTACTGACGGTGAAAGCAATCGCGTTCGAATGATTCAACGCCTAGCAGAAGCCTCTGGTGCACAAGGTATGTGTATTGGACAAGCACTAGATATTGAAGCTGAAAACCGCTCTGTCACTCTAGAAGAGTTAGAAGAAGTTCACCGCAATAAAACGGGCGCTCTAATGAAATGTGCGATTCGTTTAGGTGCGCTTGCTGCGGGCGAGAAAGCGTTTGAAGTGATGCCTCTATTAGACAAGTACGCCGATGCCATTGGATTAGCATTCCAGGTTCAAGATGATATTTTAGATATCACTAGCGATACTGAAACTTTGGGTAAGCCACAGGGTTCTGACCAAGAATTAAACAAAAGCACCTACCCTTCTTTGCTAGGTTTAGAGGGCGCTCAAGAAAAAGCGCGAACTCTGCTACAGGAAGCGCTTCAAGCTTTGGCTGCAATCCCATACAATACCCAGTTACTCGAAGAGTTCGCCCGATACGTCATCGAGCGCAAGAACTAAGACAATAAGCGCGCATTACCTATGACTCTTGATATATCAAAGTACCCAACTCTTGCTTTGGCTGATAAGCCAGAGGATTTGCGTCTACTTCCAAAAGAGACGCTGACACAGCTTTGTGATGAATTACGTACCTATCTTCTTAACTCAGTGAGCCAATCAAGTGGTCACTTAGCATCAGGCTTGGGTACAGTAGAGCTAACCGTAGCTCTGCACTACGTGTACAACACGCCTTTTGACCAGTTGGTTTGGGATGTTGGCCACCAAGCATACCCGCATAAAATTCTTACTGGTCGTCGCGACCGTTTATCGACTATCCGTCAAAAAGATGGACTGCACCCATTCCCATGGCGTCAAGAGAGCGAATACGACACACTTTCTGTTGGTCACTCTTCAACTTCGATCAGTGCTGCACTTGGTATGGCTATCAGTGCAAAAAAAGAAGGTAAGAACCGTAAAGTCGTGAGTGTGATTGGTGATGGCGCGATTACTGCTGGTATGGCATTTGAAGCAATGAACCACGCAGGCGATATTCACAATGATATGCTGGTTATCCTGAACGATAACGAGATGTCGATCTCTGAAAACGTAGGTGCGCTAAATAACCACCTAGCTCAAGTTCTTTCTGGCAGTCTTTACACGTCAATTCGTGAGGGCGGCAAGAAAGTGCTATCAGGCGTTCCGCCGATTAAAGAGTTGGTTCGTCGTACAGAAGAACACCTAAAAGGCATGGTTGTACCTGGCACCATGTTCGAAGAGTTAGGCTTTAACTACATTGGCCCAATTGATGGCCACGATGTAAATGAGCTGATTAAAACGCTTAAGAACATGAGAGACCTTAAAGGCCCTCAGTTCCTGCATATCATGACTAAGAAAGGCAAAGGCTACGAGCCAGCTGAGAAAGATCCAATCGGTTACCACGGTGTACCAAAGTTCGATCCCGCACACTCAAGCCTACCTAAGAGCACCAGCTCTAAGCCAACTTTCTCTAAGATTTTTGGCGACTTCCTGTGTGATATGGCTGCGCAAGATCCTAAGCTAATGGCAATCACGCCAGCAATGCGTGAAGGTTCTGGCATGGTGCGTTTCTCGAAAGAGTACCCAGAGCAATACTTCGATGTTGCTATTGCTGAGCAGCACGCAGTAACGCTAGCAACAGGTATGGCGATTGCAGGTGATAAGCCGATTGTGGCTATCTACTCAACTTTCCTACAACGTGGCTACGATCAACTGATCCACGATGTGGCTATCATGGATCTACCGGTTATGTTCGCTATTGACCGTGCTGGTCTTGTTGGTGCCGATGGTCAAACACACCAAGGCGCGTTCGACTTAAGCTTTATGCGCTGCATTCCAAACATGGTGATCATGGCACCAAGCGACGAAAACGAATGTCGCCAAATGCTATACACAGGCCATCAACACACAGGCCCTAGTGCAGTACGTTACCCTCGCGGTAATGGTATGGGCACTGAGATTCAAAGTGAGTTTACTGCTCTTGAGATTGGTAAAGGCCGTATCGTTCGTGAAAGCTCAAAAGCAAAAGATGGCGCTAAGGTTGCTATCCTAAGCTTTGGTACCTTCTTAAAAAATGCACTTCAAGCAGCTGATGCAATGGATGCCACCGTTGCAGACATGCGCTTTGTGAAACCGCTAGATGAAGCTCTAATCAAACAACTTGCCGCTGACCACGATGTACTGGTGACTATCGAAGAGAATGCGATTGCCGGTGGTGCAGGTGCAGGTGTAATTGAGTTCTTGATGCAAGAGAAACTGCTAATGCCAGTACTGAACCTTGGCTTACCAGACAAGTTTATAGCTCAAGGTACGCAAGGCGAGCTGCATGAAGAGCTTGGCTTAGACGCGAAAGGTATTGAGAAGTCTATCTCTGACTATCTTGCTAAGTAGCCTTAATACGTAAGCTCGTAAGCTCGTAAGCTCGTAAGCTCCGCAAACAAAAAAAGGTTGGCCCTAGGGTCAACCTTTTTAGTATCCGTTAATTAGTTTGGTGTATCGCCAACTAAACCTTAATCCTTCAGTTAACTCACACTAACCAACCAGCGAAATGTGCCACGGCATACAACGAAATAGCCGCCATAATACCCGCTACAATATCGTCAATCATGATACCTAAGCCGCCGTGAATTCGTGCATCTAACCAACCAATCGGCCATGGTTTTACCATATCAAAAAAGCGGAAAAGCACAAAACCAGTCAGAAGCCATTTCCAGTCATCAGCAGGGATATTCAATAAAGGCACTAGGCCCATGGTGATCCAAAAGCCCGCAAACTCATCCCATACAATAGAGCCATGGTCGTGTACACCCATATCATCAGAGGTCACCTGGCAGATCTTGATACCAATAATGCAGCTTACCACTACGATGGCAACATAAGCTGGGAAAGGTAATTGAACCAACAATAAGTACAATGGAATAGACGCAAGCGTGCCCATTGTTCCGGGAATTATCGGCGATAAGCCACTGCCAAAACCCGTTGCCAATAAGTGCCAAGGATTTTTAAGAGAAATAAGAGAAAGTGGATTTGTCATCAATTAACCTTAAAGTGATCGTAACCAGTTAAGTTCCAGCTTAGTGGTTCACCATTATTGTGTAATTCAAAATATTCTACAGGTCTTATCTGGCCAATGCAGGTGACTTTTGTGCCAGTGTGTGACAAAGCACTTTCCAATGAACCTTTATTTTCTTCCGGCACGGTAAAGCAGAGTTCGTACTCTTCACCACTGGTGAGCGCATACTGCTGTGCAGAAGCGATATCAGAAGAGAATTGACGTAATTCAGCGGAGATAGGCAGCGTGCTCACATCAATGCTTGCACCGACCTGAGAACGCTTAAGGATGTGTTTTAAATCAGCAATAACACCATCAGAGATATCAATGGCAGACGAAGCAAGGTTCACCAGTGCCTGACCAGCCAAAACTCGTGGAGTGCTCAGGTAGTGTCTCTCTTCAAGCTCTCGCGCATAAGGCTTAGCTTTGTTCTGCTCTGGGTTAAGTAACACCTCTAGGCCAGCTTTACTGTCACCTAGGTTACCCGTCACGTAAATCCAGTCACCCACTTTCGCGCCATCTCTGCGTAGTGCTCGACCCTCAGGTACAAAGCCCTGCACAGTAAGTGTTAAACTCAGCGGCCCTTTGGTCGTATCACCACCGATTAGTTGAATACCAAAATAGTCTGCAAGTTTGAAAAAAGAATCACAAAATGGGGCAAGCCACGCTTCATCGACTTCAGGCATGGTTAAGGCAAATGAAACCCAAGCAGGTGTCGCGCCCATAGCAGCAAGATCACTGATGTTGGAAGCCAAGGCTTTGTGTGCCACCCAAGCTGGGTTTGCTTCCGCTAAGAAGTGAGTGCCTGCCACTAAGGTGTCCGTACTGATAGCAATCTGAACATTACTTGGTGCTTTGACCAAAGCACAGTCATCGCCCGCTGCCAGATGTACGTCTTTACGTTGTGGTTGTCGATTTACAAAATATTTTTCAATCAGGTTAAATTCGCCAGACATCACATGCCCTATTTTTAGTATTACAAAAATTTAGTTACAAAAAAGGCCAGCATAAAAGCTGACCTTTAGATTCAATATACGAACGTCTTATTTCTTACGAACGTGCGGTGCAGCTTTATCAAGCACACCGTTAACAAACTTATGGCTGTCTTCTGCTGCAAATACTTTTGCAAGCTCGATAGCTTCGTTGATAACCACTTTGTATGGTACATCTTCGCGACGAGTCATCTCGTACATAGCTAAACGTAGAAGCGCTAGTTCCATCAAATCCAGATCTTGCATAGGGCGAGATACGAATGGACGAAGCTTGCTATCAAGTTCCATGTGACTAAGAGCAACACCAGTTAGTAGGTCGCGGAAGTATGCAACGTCTGTTTCTGGCATAGCTAGAGCAGGTTCTGCGGCATGATGCTCTTCTTCATCATACTTACCACCAGATAAGAACTGTTCTTCAACGGTAGCAATATTTTCTTTAGTAATTTGCCAAGAATAAATTGCTTGTAGAGCAAATTGACGTGCGTTACGACGTGCGGCTGGTTTCACACTGGCCCCCATTAGGAATCGATTTCAGAAAGAACGTTGATCATCTCAAGTGCGCTAAGTGCTGCTTCTGCACCCTTATTACCAGCCTTGGTTCCTGCGCGTTCAATAGCTTGATCGATCGTATCAACAGTAAGAACACCAAACGCTACTGGAAGAGAGTATTCCAGAGACACTTGTGCCAAACCTTTATTACATTCACTACAAACATAGTCAAAGTGAGGTGTACCGCCACGAATTACTGTACCAAGAGATACAATCGCATCGAACTTGCCTGTTTTTGCAACGCGCTGCGCTACAAGTGGAAGTTCAACTGCACCAGGGCAACGAACAACAGTGATGTTGTCTTCGCTTACTTGTCCATGACGCTTTAAAGTATCGATTGCACCAGAAAGTAAACTTTCGTTAATAAAACTGTTGAAACGAGCAATAACGATAGCAATTTTTGCATTTGGCGCTGGGAAGCCACCCTCGATCACTTTCATAAGCCTTCCTTTAACTATTTTCATCAAGTGAGAATCGCCGGATTCTAGCACAAAACTGTGAGCAATATCTAATGGTAATTTAGAAGAACAGACACCGGCAATGTAAAGATGATAATGCAGCGCTGATCCCAAGCATATAGGAACAGCGAGGAGCCAAGTTTGTGTATTGAACACGTTTTGAGTCGAACTTGGCTACTTTGCCCTTTTGGCAAAACTTATCACCAAAAGAGCCACTGAAATCATCGGTATATTATGTCGCTACAAACGGAGAAACGTCTGCTCGTTGACACATGATTTATTCGCAAACGTACTCAACAACGTTAAGACCAAAACCGCCCAATGCGTGGTAACGCTTAGTGCTCGAAGAAAGCAGACGCATATCGTGCACGCCTAGGTCTTGAAGAATCTGAGAGCCTACACCAACACGACGCGAGGTACCCTGCTTCTTAGCCATGGTTGGCTGCTCGTTTTTATCTTGCGCTTCGAATGTCTTCACTTTGTGGATCAAAGAATCAGACGACTCTTCGTTGCCAAGAATAACCAGCACACCGCCTTCGTCGCCAATACGCTTCATCGCTTTATCTAGCGACCAGCTGCGCTCAGTGCCGCGGTCTGAGTGAAGCAGATCCGTAAACGTATCATGCAGGTGAACACGGACCAAAGGAGCACCTTCGGTTAAACTGCCTTTTTGCATTGCGTAGTGGATCTGGTTATCAATTGTATCGCGGTAAGTCACAAGCTCGAAATCACCAAACTCTGTTGGTAAATGACATTGTGCAACACGCTCAATCGTTGTTTCTGTGTTGTTACGGTATTCGATCAAGTCAGCAATAGTGCCTAGCTTGATGTCATGCTTTTCTGCGAACACTTCAAGATCAGGGCGACGAGCCATGGTGCCGTCGTCGTTTAGGATCTCAACGATAACCGAAGCTGGTTCACAGCCCGCTAATCGAGCTAAATCACACCCCGCTTCAGTGTGGCCAGCACGCGTTAATACGCCGCCTTCTTGAGCTGTCAGTGGGAAGATATGACCAGGTTGAACTAAGTCAGCCGCTTTTGCGTCTTTCGCTACTGCTGCTTGAACCGTCACTGCACGATCGGATGCTGAAATACCGGTTGTTACACCCTCTGCCGCTTCAATCGAAACCGTAAAGTTAGTGGTGTACTGTGCATTGTTGTCTTGAACCATAGGTGCTAAACCCATACGGTTTGAACGCTCTTTAGTCAGCGTTAGACAGATCAAACCGCGGCCGTACATTGCCATGAAGTTAATCGCTTCTGGCGTAACATGTTCTGCTGCCATGATCAGATCGCCTTCATTTTCGCGATCTTCATCATCCATCAGGATAACCATTTTTCCTAGGCGAATGTCTTCAATAATTTCTTGAGGAGTACTAATTGGCATTGTTCTATATCCTTTGAAATGGTTCTGCTTCCTAGAACCGACACTATTTAAACCTGATGATATTGCTTCGCTTTACAAAGTCTCGCTTAAATACTTTGTATCAACGGTTAGGCAAAACCATTCTGCTGTAAAAATTCCATTGTTAATCGAGATTCAGGCTCAGATTCTTGTTGCTGACCTTGCAGTAAACGCTCCATGTAACGCGCTAATACATCGACTTCTAGATTCACTTTACGACCGACATTGAATTGATCGATGGTGGTTTCTGAAGAAGTGTGAGGAACGATAGTCAGCTTGAATGCGTTCTTACGTAAATCGTTCACAGTCAGGCTGATACCATCGACCGTTACTGAGCCTTTTTGAGCCACGTATTTTGAAATTTCTGCTGGCATTTCTACCCAGAACTCAATCGCACGACCGACTTGGTTACGTTCAACAATCTCACCCACGCCATCAACGTGACCCGATACGATATGACCACCGAAACGCGTGGTCGGCAGCATTGCTTTCTCAAGATTTACCTTATCGCCCGCTTGGTAATCCACAAAACCCGTTTTTTTCAGGGTCTCAAGCGAAAGGTCTGCACTGTAGCTGTGGTCGTTAAATTCAACGACCGTCAAACACACACCATTGGTTGCAATACTGTCGCCTAACTGAACGTCAGCCATATCAAGCTTGCCAACGTTAACCGTTACGGTGATGTCTTCTCCGCGGGGAGTGATTGCACTCAATGTACCTACGGCTTCTACAATTCCTGTAAACATTTTAAAACTCTTTTTATTGTCAACGACACGTATGTAGTTGGAGTGACTATTTCGAGATTGGTTTAGCCGCTATTGGTTTCGCCACGATGCGAATATCCACACCAACCTGTCGAACATCTTTAATTTCTAGGTCAATCACATCAGACATTGAAGTGAGCCCTAATGCGCCCATCAAACCTCGTCCGTCACTGCCCATTAGTTTAGGTGCTAAATAGAGAATTAGCTCATCCACTAGCTGCGCTTCAATCAAGCTTTTTGCTAACGTGGCACCCGCTTCAACCCAAATATGGTCAATATGATTCGCAGGTAACTGACGCATCAAATCGTGTAAGTCCAGCTGACCTGCATCCGTTGTTCCGACTGTAATATCGGCAGAGGCTTCAGCGACTCTCAATACCGATGTTGGGGTCTGGTATAACTTGAGCTCAGGGCGCAGTTGATTTTGGCGATCAAGAATCACGCGAATCGGCTGACGTAGCTCGTCTTCAGCGTAATGAGCTTGAGCGCTGCTTGGTAATTCAGCCCAGCGAACATTCAACGAGGCGTTATCTTCAATCACCGTCTGGCTAGTTGATAACACCGCGCCTGATTTTGCTCGGTAGTTCTGAACATCACTGACGCGCTTCTGACGATGTTATCCACTGGCTTTGGCCATTTTCCAATGCCGTTTGCCCATCGAGGCTAGCGGCCATCTTTAACTGAACGAATGGCATGCCTGTCTGCATACGCTTGACAAATGCAGGGTTCAAGTTGAGAGCGTCTTGTTCTAACAAACCGATTTCCACCTCAATACCCGCATCACGCAGCATGTTGATACCACGACCGGCTACTTTTGGGTTTGGGTCCTGCATCGCACAAATCACTTTAGCTACTTGAGCCTTAATCAACCCTTCAGCACAAGGCGGCGTTCGACCGTAATGAGAACAAGGTTCTAGGGTGACATAAGCCGTCGCACCTTTTGCTTTGTCGCCCGCCATTCGCATGGCATGCACTTCGGCATGAGGTTCACCCGCTTTAGCGTGAAAACCTTCACCAACGATCTGGCCATCAGTTTGTACAATCACACAACCGACATTTGGGTTTGGCGCAGTGGTGTAAATACCGCGCTTCGCTAAATGGATAGCACGCGACATCATTTGAAAATCCAGGGGAGTAAAGTTTGACATGATTGAGGAGTTAATCCTCTAATTTAGCGATTTCTTCGCCAAACTCTCGGATATCTTCAAAGCTGCGGTAAACAGACGCAAAACGAATGTACGCCACTTTATCCAATTCTTTCAATTGGCCCATCACAAGATTACCAATCATCTCGCTTGGTACTTCACGCTCACCAGTTGCACGGAGTTGTGACTTAATCGTACTGATCGCAAGTTCAATCGCATCAGCACTCACTGGGCGTTTTTCTAGGGCACGCTGTACACCACCCACCATTTTATCTTCATTAAATGGTTCGCGGTTTCCATTCGACTTTATGACTTTAGGCATCACAAGTTCTGCCGACTCGAACGTAGTAAAACGTTCACTACATGCAAGGCATTGACGGCGGCGACGAACCTGATGGCCATCGGCTACCAGTCTTGAATCGATTACTTTAGTGTCGTTCTCTGAACAAAAAGGACAATGCATATCACCTCCAAATAATTGAATATCAGTGTAACGGAATTGCCAAACGTTAGGAAAGAAAAAGGGCCAATTAAGGCCCTTTTGTGTGGTGATTCATTGATTATTGCTACTCGATCGCCATTTCAAAAATGAGCTGAGGAGTAAAATTAACGACCAGCGTTAACCGCGAACTAAATAGTTCGCTTTACCTACCCATTTGTAGCTTGTCAGCTCTTCTAAGCCCATTGGGCCGCGAGCATGCAATTTCTGAGTAGACACTGCGACTTCAGCGCCCAAACCAAACTGTGCGCCATCAGTGAAACGTGTTGATGCATTCACATAAACCGCCGCAGAACCGACCGAGTTAATAAAGCGCTCTGAGCTCTCTAGGCTATTAGTCATGATTGCATCAGAGTGACTCGCGTTGTGTACACGCATGTGATCAATCGCTTCTGCCACATCCGCAACGATTTTCACGCCTAGCGTGTAGCTTAGCCATTCAGTGTCAAAGTCACCTTCAACCGCATCACGTTGGTCTTCAAAACCCGCTAGCAGCGATTTTGCACTAGCATCGGCAACCAAGGTTACCTTGCCCGCTAAACGCTGTTTCAGCTGAGCTAAGAAAGCTTCAGCAACGGCTTCATGCACCAACAATGTATCTAAAGAGTTGCATGCTGATGGACGTTGAACTTTAGAGTTTTCGACAACATCGACTGATTTTTCAAGGTCTGCACTTTCATCAACAAAGATGTGGCTGATACCGAAACCACCGATGATAACTGGAATAGTACTGTTCTCTTTACACATCTTGTGCAGGCCAGCGCCACCACGAGGAATGATCATATCCACGTAGTCGTCCAGTTTAAGCAATTGAGAAACTAGTTCACGATCAGGTTTCTCGATGTACTGAACAGAAGCTGCAGGAAGTTCCGCTTTCTCTAGTGCAGACTGGATAACTTTTACCAGCTCCATGTTCGAGAAGAAGGTCTCTTTACCACCACGCAAAATGCTTGCGTTGCCTGTTTTCAGACACAGTGCCGCAATATCTATCGTTACGTTCGGGCGTGCTTCGTAGATAACACCAACAACACCAAGCGGTACACGACGACGAGACAATGACATATCGTTTTCCAGTACCTTGCTGTCGATTTCGCTGCCCACAGGGTCGTTTAGGCTAATGACATTACGAACGTCGTTAGCGATGCCCGTTAAGCGTTCTTCATTCAGAAGTAGACGGTCAAGCAGTGCGTCCGTTAGACCCGCTTCGCGACCCAGTTCGATGTCTTTCGCATTCGCTTCTAAAATCGTTGCTGCGTTTGCTTCTAGCTCATCAGCGATGATCGCCAATGCTTTATTCTTTTGCGCCGTAGATGCGGTCGCTAGGTGGAAAGCAGCCTCTTTTGCTGCGATACCCATGTTAGTTAAATCCACGTTTAACTCTCCCTAAATTCTGTCTGTCTTTGGATGCAAAAAGGCGATTCGCCTTCTTATCACGAGCTATTCTTGGATTACAACAAGGTCGTCACGGTGAATGACTTCTGACCCGTAATCGTAACCAAGAATGTCGCCAATATCTTTACTGTGCTTGCCTGCTATTTTTGCTAGGTCTTGGCTTGAGTAGCTAGCGATACCACGCGCCACTACCTTGCCTTTACTGTCTGTGACTTGGGTGACTTCACCACGAGAAAACTCGCCTTGAACTCGAATGACCCCTTTTGCCAACAAGCTACTGCCTTTGGTGTTAACAGCGTTTACTGCGCCATCGTCTACCACGATGTCACCTGCAGAAGCAGGGCCCGCTAAAATCCAACGCTTACGGTTTTCAAGCGCTTCAGGCAAAGGCAAGAAACGTGTGCCTTGTGGATTGTCACTCAATGAGTCAAACACCACATTTTCAGCACTGCCCGCTGCAATAATAACTTCGATGCCTGCGCGACGAGCAATATCAGCCGCCTGCAGTTTTGTCGCCATGCCGCCAGTACCCAACGTAGTACCACTGCCGCCTGCGATCTTACGCAGTGTGTCATCAATCGTTTTCACTTCTTTGATGAGCTCAGCATTTGGATCTTTACGAGGGTCAGCCGTAAACAGGCCTTTTTGGTCGGTTAGCAGCAAAAGCTTATCAGCACCGCATAAAATACCAACCAGTGCCGACAAGTTATCGTTGTCGCCCACTTTAATTTCGTTGGTCGCAACTGCGTCATTTTCATTAACGACAGGAATAATGTCGTGTTCAACGAGTGCATTGATCGTGTCACGGGCATTCAGAAAACGCTCGCGATCATCAAGATCAGCACGAGTCAGCAGCATCTGGCCAATTTTAAGGCCATAGATAGCAAACAAAGACTCCCAAACTTGAATCAACTGACTTTGCCCAACTGCCGCAAGCAACTGTTTGCTCGCCATTGAGTTGGGAAGTGCGGGGTAACCAAGGTGTTCACGTCCTGCTGCAATTGCACCAGACGAAACCATAACCACAGAGTGGCCTTGTTTTTTTAATTCAGCACATTGACGAACCAGCTCAACCATATGAGCACGGTCTAATGCCAATGTTCCACCAGTTAAGACACTGGTACCCAGTTTAACAACGACAGTTTTACGCTGCGCTGTTGTCCCGCTTTGATGATTTGTTGTCATGAAGTCTTTTATGAATAAAACAAATAAGAGGTGATGTTTTAGCAATCAAAAAGGGAATTCACAAGCAGAAAAGGTGCGAAATCGCACCTTTTTGCTTTATATAGAAGAGTAACCTTTAAAATCAGACGAATTCGACAGACTCTTCGTCTAACTGAACGCTGATTTCAAATTTCTTTTGAAGTTCATCAACCAGTTTTTGGTGAAAGGCTTCCTGAGTTCGAGAGACCTCAGCCACCGCTTTTTTCGGTAATGGCAAAGGATCCCAGTTGCCATCGATATTGTATTTACCCGTGTTGTATTTCGCCGAAAATCCGTCTTCCGACTTATCCAACTCCAACCACCATCCCCAGAATTCACGCTCTTCTGGTGACTTTTTATCGTTCACACACACAGACAAGCAATCAAAAATGTAGTGGCCTTCTTCTGATTGCGGCTCCCTCAAGTAAGGCCCGATAGCCTTTAAAACATTCAACAAGCGGTAATGCGTAGGTTGTTGTGTCACTTCTGACATATTGAATCTCCATTTTCAATGTTAAGAATGACGTTACTCAGATTGTTATACGTAAAAACCACGCAATTAGGTTTTATAAATTATCTCTGAGTATCAGGTACTTAGTTTGTACACTTTTCATGCTTAACTAATTTTGGAGAAATGTCATCTAAATAATTCATCCTCAAGCCACTTTATCGCCAATTCGAGGGATTGCTCATAACCTTGTGTAATTGACTTAGCTTTGATTTTCTTCGCTTTTCCGTAATCACTGTAAATAGCAACCAGTTGATTATCCATTGGTGGTGAAACAGGGTCGCCTTCCAAAGCCATTGCCAAAATGGGAACACTGGTTTTACTGTTTGACAGTAAACCTTGTACCTTGAGTGACCACGCCATCAACTGCCCAGAAAGGCTATTGATATCGACCGCCCCTTTACCCAGGCGAGAAGCCAACACATCTAAATGCATCTTAGGCATTTGCTTAAGTTTGTCGGCATGAACAAAGATATCGTGAATTGGAGCACCTAGAGAGATACACGCTTTAAGCTTATGCTGCTCAAGGAAAGATAATCTTACCATCGCATTACCACCAAAACGGAAACCAAACAAGCCAACCTTATGATGATCGACCCAAGGGATATTAGGCAGTTCATTCAGTACGGCTTGGTGCAGGCAAGACGAGTCTTCCGTTAAAGGCCAGTGCGCACTGTGCCCTATCGATGGCATGTCGACTGTTAACATAGCAATGTTCTTTGGTGCTAAGTAATCCCTAAACAAGCGCCACATATCGGTCTGCAAACTGTCTAGGCCAGCACTGACAATCACAACCGGTTGTGGTTTGTCTGTTTTGGTTAGATGTAAGTTCGCTTTAATTTTCTTGTTTTTGTATGGCACTTCAATCTGTTTAACGATCAGCTTGGTGTGCTTAATTGCTTCGGAATAGGCTGCATTTGCTAACACTTGAGCCTGAGCTGCCAAGTTATCGTTTTTAAGATGTGGGTAGCCCGCGATACTGAAACACAACGAAGCTGAAAACAGCTCTTCAGCCATTTCTTCTCCGTTCTTTTCATTAGAACGGTTTTGGTGCTGCATACCCAACTTAGTCCATTCGTATGCCCAGTTACCACTTCGGTAACCCATGACCGTATCAAGCCACTCATCGGTTGTACGAGAGTTATCTGATGATGCGATACGAGCCAATACCGCTTCTTGCTCAATTGGGTTAACGCCTTGCCACACCCACTGAAGACGTCTTAGATTTCGGTACCATGATGAGTTTTGCTGTTCACGCTTCTCATCCAATAACGCTTCAGAGCTTGGCATGTATTGTGTCAACATTGAGGTCTCTTTCGCCTGCTTGTGCTTTACAAACAAGGTTTCCGAAAGGTTCGAGCTCGTTTCTTCTGATTCAGACATTGGGATACTTAATAAGAAATGGTTGTCACTAATAATATAAAAAAAATGACCCTATAAAGGGTCATTTCTCAAAAAACTAAGTTTACGCTTATTTTGACTTGCGATTTACTGGCTCAACGTAGCTTAGGCTAGTATCCCAAGGTTGCTCAATCCATGTGTCTTGAGCGATATCAACGATGTACTCGTCTAGCAAATCAGCACCAGATGGCTTTGCACATACAGCGATCAGTTTCGCTTTAGGGTACATCTCGCGAAGTTTGCGTGCAGTGTCACCACTATCAACAAGGTCTTCAACGATTAGGAAGCCTTCGCCGTCACCTTCAGGTGCTTTAACTACTGTCATATCACGTTGGTGATCGTGGTCGTAGCTAGAAATACAAATCGTATCTACGTGACGAATACCTAGCTCACGAGCCAAGATTGCACCAGGAACCAAACCACCACGGCTTACTGCCCAGATGCCTTTCCACTGCTCTGCTGGCATTTGCTTTTCGGCTAGTTGACGGCAGTAAGTCTGCATGTTGTCCCAAGTGATAACGAATTTGTTGCTCATAGTATAAAACCTAATAATTTTGTCATGTTATTAGAGGCTATCTCAAACATAGCCTCTTCAGCGATTAAGCAGAAATCTAGACGATTAAGCGAAAATGTATTTAAGAATAAAGATAACCGACATTACCCACACAGCAGGTGAAACGTCGCGACCTTTACCACTTAGCAGCTTAATTGCAGCGTAAGCGATGAAACCTAGTGAGATACCCTCAGCGATAGAGTACGTCAGCGGCATAAGCAGACATGTTACCACGACTGGTGCTGCTTCCGTAAGATCACGCCAATCAATGCCAACTAGGCCAGACATCATCAGAATTGCTACATAGAAAAGTGCACCTGATGTTGCGTAAGCCGGAATCATACCTGCAAGTGGCGAGAAGAAAAGAGCCAGTAGGAATAAGATACCAACAACAACCGCAGTTAGACCGGTACGACCGCCCTCAGCGACACCCGCAACACTCTCAACGTAAGAAGTTGTGTTTGATGTACCTAGCAATGCACCAATAGACGTTGCTGTAGAGTCAGCAAGCAGTGCTTTGTTTAGACGAGGAAGTTTGCCGTCTTCTTTGATTAGGTTTGCTTTTGTTGCAACACCCACCAAAGTACCTGCTGTATCGAATAAATCGACGAACAAGAATGCGAATACCACTGAAATCATACCGATTTCAAATACCGCAGAGAAATCAAGCTGCATGAATGTAGGTGCAAGGCTTGGTGGTGTAGACATGATGCCGCCGTATTGAACGTCACCAATAACAATACCAAGAGCTGTGATAGCTAGAATCGCAATCATTACTGCGCCTTTCACGCCACGGTGAACAAGAGCAATCGTTAAGAAGAAACCAAGTGCACCTAGAATAGGAGCAATCGCGGTAATGTCGCCCAGAGAGACTTTAGTTGCTGGGTTAGAAACCACGATGCCAGCATTGCTCAGTGCAATAAACGCTAGGAAAAGACCGATACCCGCAGAGATACCAACACGCAGAGACATAGGAATCGAGTTGATAATCCATTCACGGATCTTAAAGATACTTAAGAAAATGAAGATTACGCCTGATACGAAAACCGCTGCCAGAGCAACTTGCCACGTATAACCCATACCCATAACCACTGCGTAGGTAAAGAATGCGTTCAAACCCATACCTGGTGCTTGAGCGATTGGGTAGTTAGCAACAAAGCCCATGATGAAACAGCCGATAGCAGCCGCTAAACAGGTTGCTACAAATACAGCGCCATGGTCCATACCAGCATCAGCTAGAATCATTGGGTTTACAAAAATGATGTAAGCCATTGTTAGGAAGGTTGTTAGACCTGCGATGATTTCAGTGCGCACATTGGTGCCGTTTTCACTGAGTTTGAATAGCTTTTCGAACATTATCGAATCCTATAAGGGTAAAAAGTAAACGGTTGCGTAATCGATTGGCTGTGGATTATAAAGTTATCAAATAACAAATTCCAGATAGAATTAAGGCTCTAATCGATATTTATCAGAATTCCGTATGAAACAAAGCGATTAAAAGCGAAGTATTTCCCAAGAAATAACCATAATAAACAGACAATTAAGAGCAATAGTCACAATGAAAAATCTTGGTTACTTTTTCGACCATCGGTTATTTTGATAGAGAGTCTAGCCATTAAATTCTGAATTCAAACCCACAAGAGTTGTGTATTTTTCAACAGGATCAGTAATAAGGCGCAAATTGATATTTTGGCGTTTAAAAAAACAACCACACAGAAATGTAGGGAAAGTGACAAGATAAAGCGGTTTGGAAAAGTAGCAGGCAAAAAAAACGCCACTCAAAACTGAGTGGCGGTAGAATCTGTCAACCAAAAGGGCTGTAAAAGAATTCCAATATATAGGGGTGAACAAAACTGTTCGAGTTACATGCTTACGGTATTAGTAACCGAAGCTTGTAGGGTATGCAAAGTTGCTAGTGTAAACAGAGCTGTTAAGCCAGAACATTGCAGATGGTAAACCTTTCATAACTATCACCTTAATAAATCAATAAAAAACGAATTTGATTTCTCGGTTCCTTGGAGGCGATAAAACGGACTCATCCTTTGAGCATTTACTCTTCACTTCAGAAGTTGGTTATTAATATACCTCAAAGAAAAAAGATTACAAGTATTTTTTGCTATAGGTCACACTTTTTACCAATTATGGTTATTTTGCAAACTCAATTTCGTAATTAAATTACAAAAAAAGACTTAAACAAACGTTTGCTTGCACCATTTATAAGCATCAATACACTTATTCAAGATCAAATGAACAAGATGGCGTTCAAAATTTGAGGCATTTCAGGTTTAGAAGCGCTACTCGTCAAAACGCTCTAGTGGTATGCTGTTGCCATCAAAACAGACCCATATTTTAGATTTTTGTTCTAAGTTTTTACCTATAGAAATCCTAAATATATGGTTATCAAATAAAAAAGGAGTCATCCGTGTCTGAATTCCATTCTGAGATCAGTAAATTATCCCCTGCCCCTATTTGGCAGTTCTTCGATAAGATTTGCTCAATCCCACACCCTTCTAAGCATGAAGAAGAGCTTGCTCAATACATTATTGCTTGGGCAACAGAACAAGGCCTAGATGTACGTCGTGACCCAACGGGCAACGTATTCATCAAAAAGCCTGCAACGGCGGGTATGGAAAACAAAAAAGGTGTGGTGCTACAAGCTCACATCGATATGGTTCCACAAAAGAACGAAGACACAGTTCATGACTTCGCTAAAGATCCAATCCAACCATACATTGATGGTGAGTGGGTTACAGCTAAAGGTACAACGCTTGGCGCTGATAACGGCATGGGCATGGCTTCTTGCCTAGCGGTTCTTGCTTCAAACGAAATCCAGCATGGCCCTATCGAAGTTCTACTAACAGTAGATGAAGAAGCAGGCATGACTGGTGCTTTCGGTCTTGAAGCAGGTTGGTTAGAAGGCGATATCCTTCTTAACACCGATTCAGAGCAAGAAGGTGAAGTGTACATGGGTTGTGCTGGCGGTATCGACGGCGCAATGACATTTGAAATTGCACGTAACGCGATTCCAGCTGACTTCGTAACACGTAAGCTAACGCTAAAAGGCCTAAAAGGCGGTCACTCTGGTTGTGACATCCACACAGGTCGTGCAAACGCGAACAAACTGCTTGCTCGTTTCCTAGCGGGTCACGCAAAAGAGCTAGACCTACGCATCGTCGAATTCAAAGGCGGTAGCCTGCGTAACGCGATTCCTCGTGAAGGCTTCGTAACGGTTGCTGTTCCTGCAGCAAACCAAGAAAAACTGGCTTCACTATACAACTACTACACTGAGCTGCTTTCAACAGAGCTAGGTAAAGTAGAAGACAGCATCGTGACTTTCAATGAAGAAGCTTCTGTAGAAATGGGCGCATTTGCGTCAGCAGACCAAGCTCGCTTCATCGCAGCACTTAACGCGGCACCAAACGGTGTGATCCGCATGAGTGATGAGATCGAAGGCGTTGTTGAAACATCTCTAAACGTGGGGGTTATCACAACTGAAGAAAACTCAATCACAGTGCTTTGCCTGATCCGCTCTCTTATCGATTCTGGCCGTAGCCAAGTGGAAAGCATGCTGAACTCTGTTGCTGAGCTAGCAGGCGCGAACATCGAATTCTCTGGCGCTTACCCAGGTTGGAAGCCAGACGCAGATTCAGAAATCATGCACATCTTCCGCGACATGTACGAAGGTATCTACGGTCACAAGCCAAACATCATGGTTATCCATGCTGGTCTTGAGTGTGGTCTATTCAAAGAACCTTACCCGAACATGGACATGGTTTCTTTCGGCCCTACTATCAAGTTCCCTCACTCTCCAGACGAGAAAGTGAAGATTGATACGGTTGAACTATTCTGGAACCAAATGGTTGCGCTATTAGAAGCAATCCCAGAAAAAGCATAGTTCGAGCCATTATGTTTTCGATAGATAGGATTTCGCGGTAAACACTATCCATCGACACAAAATAAAACAGGTACTCAATGAGTACCTGTTTTTGTATCTAATTTTTGTCATCGACTATTTGTAACTAAAGAAGCAATTAAACGCGTGAAGCCGCGTAGCTTTCTAGCTCATCAATTGAAGTTTGTGCAACCACTTCGCCATCGATGAAGTACGTCACCACCTCGCCATCGCGAACACCGATTAGCGTCGCACGCTCACCAGACTGGTAAGTAATGTCCATTTGGATCGTGTTTTCATCAATCTGCTGCATTTGACCTTTCTCGATCACATCAGCACTTGTGATAGGACCAACAGGTGCTTCCGTTAGAGACGGATCAAGTTGGTGGTTGATATCAAGGTACGTATCAGTCTTAGTATCAAAGATGTGTGGAGCGCCTGTTAGTGGGTTGCTACCTGTCCAGAACTCTAGTGAGTTGAATACTAGGTAATCAGCCGCAACCGTTAGACCGTATGCAGGTGCAAGTAGCATGTTCAAACCACCACGAGCGTAACGGTTATCAACAGCTTTGATGTTGAACTTCATTAGGTAACCCGTTACTGCGTTGCTACCAACACAGCCAGATAAAGCAACAGATACCACTGCAAGTGCTACAACTTTTGAAATTGTTTTTTTCATTTTGATCTCGATATTTTAATTTGGCCGCCAAAAAATGGCGATGGATAATACCAACCAATCGAATGATAAATATCAGCGTTAAATCAATGTTTTGTCAGAGAATTTACAATTTGAAACACCCTTCAATAAGCCAAATAAAAAACTGAAACCAATTCAGAACCCCCTTAATAAAAAACTTTTGTCGTCACCGTAAAGCGATTGATTCGTACTAAAAATCAACGATTGCTACATTCCGTGTTAACGAATTATCACCATGTTGAGAACAACCTAAATGGCAAGACTAAAACCTAATCAACCATTCGAATTACTTGGTTATACTGTTCAGCCAGGACAGCGAATGGAGATTGAACTGCAAGCAGCTCAGCTTTACACGCACTCTCCACTTTCGATCCCGATTGAAATTATTCACGGTCGCCAAGCAGGCCCAACACTGATGGTAAATGCGGCTATCCACGGCGATGAGCTAAACGGTGTTGAGATTGCAAGACAACTGACAAATGCGATTGATCCAAAGAAACTGAAAGGGACATTAATTGTTGTTCCTATCGTTAACGTGTTTGGCTTTATCCATAAATCTCGTTACCTACCAGACCGTCGTGACCTAAACCGCTGCTTCCCTGGCAGTGAGAAAGGCTCGTTAACATCACGCATCGCTTACACCTTCTTTGAGAACGTGGCAAAGCACTGTGATTACATTCTGGATCTACACACGGGCGCGATTCACCGTACTAATCTGCCACAGATTCGTGCGAACCTATCAAACCCTGAAACACTGCGCATCGCAAAAGCGTTTGCAACACCCGTGATCATTGATTCTCCACTGCGTGACGGTTCACTGCGTAGCGAAGCAGAAAAACTTGGTATTCCTGTATTAACTTACGAAGGTGGTGAAGCGCTGCGTTTCGATCACTTAGCGATTCGTGCGGGTTACCTTGGCGTGCATCAAGTGATGAAAGAAATCGGCATGCTGCGCCCTAACCGTAAAAAGTTACCAGAGCCAGTATTGAGTAAATCCACCAGCTGGATCCGCGCTGAATCAGACGGTATTTTGCGTAACATGGTAAGACTTGGCGAACAAGTTGAAGCAGGACAAACCCTTGCTTACATCAGCTCTCCATTGGGTCACCAAGAAGGCCAAGTGATCACAACCAAAGGCGGTATCGTGATTGGTCAGCAAACTCTACCTTTGGTAAACGAAGGTGATGCTGTGTTCCACATCGCTTACTTCAAGCAAGACGATGAAGAAGTCGGACAATCAGTAGAAAGCTACATTGAAGAAGTGGCAGAAGACGATTGGCTAACTGCGTTAAACAACTGATTAAAGCTTAAGAGAACGACGTTAAAAGCGACAAGCTAAAAACGTCGGTCTTAGGCAAAATAGAAACGAACTCCACAAACGAAAAAGCCCCAATATAGGTGACTATATTGGGGCTTTTTTTATAAGTCCCTTATCTTAAAATTAAGGGATCTATAAATTAATCATGCACTGAATTACTCAGCGTCTTCTTGCTCTTCTGCACGAGCTTTAGCGCGCGCTTCACGTGCTTGCTCAGCTTTAAGCTCTTTAGTGTGACGTAGTTCGTCACGCTCTTTACGCTGTTCTGATTTACGCTCGTTACGTTCAGCTTGGTTTGCGATGAAAGATGCTAGCTCTTTCTCTGCCCACTCTTGTGCTAGAGCTTCAGTTTCGAAACCAGACTCACGCTTAGATACTGTAGTGCTGCGAGACGTTACTTGACGAGTAATCTCTGCACACCAACCGTTGCGTTTTTCTGTAAGGCGGATATCAAATTTTTTGTTCTTAGACATGTTCTATTTTTCCTAAGGGAGATCATTAAGGGATCGGTCAACTTTGATAACTCCATCTAAGTGAGCATCTTTTAACACCATCCCTTGGTAAGCGCGGTATTAGAGCACAAATCAATGAATATTGCTGCAAATATTTGCAGCGGATCACACTCCTATGCTGCAAATCGTTTGCGGCTCATTTCAATTCCTTGGTAAGCCTCTATTCACCACCAATTTCGGCACTGTTTTATCGACCACAATGAAATGAACTATGCTCAAACAGAGATAAATGAAAGAGATACCTGCTTACTCAGGTTTATAGACTCTAGTATCTCACCTACTCCGCCCATAATTAAAATAGCTAAGGAGTTGCTATGGATAGCTTCATCAAAAATTTACCTAAGGTTGAGCTGCACTTACATATAGAAGGCACATTAGAGCCAGAGTTGATGTTCCAACTCGCCAAACGTAATAACGTATCGATTCCCTTTGAGAACCCTGACCAAGTACGAGACGCCTATCAATTCCACAATCTTCAGTCCTTTCTCGACATCTATTACCAAGGCGCAAACGTGCTGATCCACGAACAGGATTTTTACGACCTCACTTGGGCTTATCTACTAAGGTGCCAACAAGACAATGTGGTTCACACTGAGATTTTCTTCGACCCGCAAACCCATACCGAGCGAGGAGTCGCTTTCGACACAATTATCACTGGCATTACTCAAGCACTCGACCAAGCTACACATGAGCTTAGGATAAGCAGTCAACTGATCATGTGCTTTTTACGTCATCTCGATGAAGACAGCGCTTTTGAAACACTCAAACAAGCCCTCCCCTATAAAGATAAGATCATTGCCGTTGGGCTAGATTCATCAGAACAGGGGAATCCGCCAGATAAGTTTAAGCATGTCTTTCAAGAAGCGCTCAACCAAGGGTTCCTAACTGTCGCACACGCAGGAGAAGAAGGCCCCGCACAAAATATTATCGATGCACTGAGCTTATTAGGCATTACCCGAATTGATCATGGTGTTCGCTGTGTTGAAGATGAAGAGCTGATGGAACAGTTAATCGCTAAACGCACACCACTGACGGTCTGCCCGTTGTCGAACACCAAGCTCAAGGTATTTGATACCATGCAAGAGCACAACATCGTCGAGTTGCTGAGAAAAGGACTCTGTGTCACCATCAATTCCGATGATCCCGCTTACTTCGGTGGCTACATGAATAATAACTTCCTAGCGGTTGCCAACGCTCATCCTGTCACTCATCAAGAATTAGCCCAGTTCAGTATTAATGCCATCGAAGCCAGTTTCATCTCCCCTCATGCCAAAGAAGACCTCATTACACAGGTACGCCAATACTTGGTAGCGAATACTCAATAAGTTCATAACAGTTTATTTCGATCAAAAAAGGGAAGCTCAACGCTTCCCTTTATTAATCAATAGGCTGAGATTAAATTAGCCCGGATAGCCATCTACTCGTGGTGTTAACAGCATCATGCCGAATTTCCAGATAAACAGACCAAACGCCAATGTCCATAAACCCGCGCTGATGTTAACCATCTCAAACAAGTAAGCAGGGAAGAAAATCACACCTAAGCTACGAACCAGCGCGGCAATAAATATCGCTGAGAAGGCTAGCGCCATGCTTGGTCCTTTGTAAATCGCACGACCAGTGTGTCCCATTGTCACGCGCGTAATCATCGCCAGAATCAAACCGCTCAAGCCACCAATCGCAAACAGGTGCAACATGTTATGACTAGCAAATGGGTTATCTAACAAACCACGTAACAACAAGCTTAAAGGGATACACAAGTAAGCCGCGTGCAGTGACCACACCAAAGGCTCAGATAACGTCGTCCAAGGCTTCCAACGGATAAAGCGAACTAACTGAGTCACGCCAGCAAACACCATTAGCTCATTACCTACCTGAGCAAAGGTGAGTGGGAAGAAGCTCAAAACAAACAGCCCAACCAAAGGCAAGTTTGCCAACCATTCCAACCAGACCAATGGCTGCGCTTTCTCAAAGTCGAAGCGACGAGCGCTAAAGAATGGAATCACTCGTCCGCCCATTACAGACAGCAATAACGTAAACCACCACAACATCGCTTGCCATACCGCTGATGAAGGAAATGGAGGCATACCTTTAATGGTCGCGTAGCTCGCAAAGTTCGCCACGATAGCCAATATAAACAGCGGTACGAAGAATAGGTTCTTCCAACCTTTCGACTTCACGACACGGAAACCGATCTCGTAAGCCGCGAAGATTAAGAACAGCGCTTCAATCGAAGAGATTAGCCATAACGGTGCGGGTGTCCAAAACAGAATGCGAGGTGCTAGCCATAAGCCAACAAGGGCCGCCAAGCGATAGTGCTTGGTGCCATTGACCCCCGTCCAAGTTTGCACGGCAGTGAGCACAAAACCGACAACAATCGCCATCGAAAAACCAAACAGCATCTCATGCACGTGCCACCACAATGCGGGAACATTTAAAACCTCAGGCTGACCGTTTTGGAACATGATGACCCAAGCTACAATCGCAATCACGGCATAGAGACTGCCTAAAAAGAAGAAAGGTCGAAAGCCTAAACGCAGGTAGGCTGGAATCGCGTCTTCTACACTTTTATCTGTGATATTTAACAAACTCGCTCCTAATTCTCAGATAAGCGGCCAAGGTATTACCTAAACCAAATTTTGTGTGCATCAAATCCGATGCCATATGCAGATCACATTGCATGAAACGCGCCAATTAGATAAAACCAGTAAAAACAGCGACTCACGAGATTCAATAGCCAATAAACAAGTCAAAAAAACACAACCAAAAGAGTCATAAAGACATATAGATGTATAAATAGAAACTTACTGACTTTTGGTATCTCGCCACATATAGTAAGACTAGACTTAAATGGAACAACTCAGACAAGGAATGCGATGTATATTTTTGGTTATGGCAGTTTAATCAACTCATCTTCACGCCAGCTTACCGGTCAGACAGGGCAAGCGATCCCTGCGATTGTTCATGGCTTAATTCGCCATTGGAGCAAGATCGATGACAGCTATGTGTTATCACCTTTGATCGTCAATCTCGGCGAGGGACAAGTGAATGGTGTGTTGCTTGAGGTGGATGATATTGCACTGGCTGAGTTTGATCGCCGTGAGCGTGGTTATCACCGAATCGAATTACAGGCCTCTCAGATAAAAAGCCAAGATGGGTTCAAACAGGATCAATCGATCTGGGTTTACATCAAAGACGAGATTGAAGCTCCTTGCGAAAACAGCCCTATCGTTCAAACCTATGTCGATACGGTATTGGCAGGATGTTTAGAGGTGTCTGAAAGCTTTGCGGCGCACTTCGTTAAACACACACAAGGTTGGCATCACCCATTAGAAAATGATCGCCACCAGCCTAAATATGGCAACCTTGCTGGGGTTTCCGATCACCATCACAGTGTGATTGATGGCTTGATACTAACTGTACGCAGCTAGTTGATTTAGGTTGGTGAACACATAGGCTCACCAACCTAAAGCGAGCTTAAACGACACGAATACCTGCTGGCATCGCACGTTCAGGGGTTAGCAATACACTTTCAGATTCATCTTCCGTTTCTGCACATAGCAACATGCACTCAGAAGTGTGGCCTCTCATCTTCGCCTTCGCTAGATTGCACAAAACAACAACTTGCTTACCCATCAACTCCTCTTCTGTGTAGTAAGGAACTAGGCTGGTCACCGTTTGTAGCGTCTTGTCACCAACATCCACTTGCACGATGTACAGCTTGTCGGCGTTTTCATGACGAACAACCTCAATGATCTTACCCACACGCATTTCTAACTTAGCAAAGTCACCATAAGAGACAGTATCCATTTCTCACTTCCTATATTGATTTGTTTTCACTCATTAAATCATTTACTAAAATTAAGTAAAATGTAAATGTTTACACTAGCATTAAGCCTAATAATTACAAGCGGTAAAGATCTCATTACTGGAAGTAAAATGAGAGTTTCGTTGCCTTACTATCATTGTCGGTGTTAAATAGATGCAGCAATGTATAGAGGTTAAAAATGGCAACAATTAAAGATGTAGCAAAGGAAGCTGGTGTTTCTGTTGCAACCGTATCTCGAGTGATCAACAAGTCTCCCAAGGCGAGTACAAGCTCGGTAGAGTCTGTAACTAAAGCGATGTCTAAACTCGGCTATCGCCCGAATGCCAATGCTCGAGCGCTGGTAAGCCAAAGCACGAACACTGTTGGTGTATTGGTCGGTGACATCTCCGATCCCTTTTTTGGCACGCTGGTTAAGGCTGTCGATAATGTCGCTCGTGAGAACGGAAAACATATCCTTGTCGGTAATGGCTCACACGATCGTGAAGAAGAGAGACAAGCGATTGAGTTGCTGATTAACAGCCGTTGCGACGCCCTGGTGATCCACTCGAAAGGCCTGACCGACGAAGAACTGATTGCCTATGCGAAAGAAGTCAAAGGCTTAGTGCTGATCAACCGTTATATTGCTGAGATTGCCAACCGTTGTATTTTCTTGGACAACAAGAAAGGCGCGTATCTTGCGACGGAATATCTGATCCGCCATGGCCATCAGAACATTGCCTGTATCGCCTCATCGCATAGCATTGAAGATGCCGATGAGCGTATCCAAGGTTACTTAGCGGCACTCTCAGATTACAAAATAGCGCTCTCTGACAGCTATATTGAATACTCAGCGCCCACCAGTGACGGTGGCGAATACGCCATGACTAACCTTCTGACTAAATCACTGCCAATCACAGGTATTGTGGCGTACAACGATTACATGGCAGCAGGTGCTTTGTCTGTCCTTGATGAAAACGGTATTCAAGCGCCAGACAAAATGTCGATCATCGGCTTCGATGATGGCTTGATTGCCCGCTATGTTCATCCAAAGCTCACCACTATTCGCTACCCGATTCAGATGATGGCAGAGAAAGCGACACGACTCGCGTTGCACTTAGCTAAAGGTGAAAACACCTCTACTGAACCAATGATGTTCTCTCCAACTCTGGTACGCCGCAATTCGGTAGAGAAAGTCTAAGTTCTGGTCGACTCATCAAGCAATAAACAAAAAAAAGTCCTAACAGAATCGCTTCTGGTAGGGCTTTCCTACCTTACTCAGATACTCAACAATCGCGCTTAATAAACCGCACTCTTGTTGAGCGCCACTTTTGCTCATCCCCCAAGAACAACGCGATAATTCACATCGTCCTATTCACAAGCAAAAGACATTGGCGTAACCGCTTTGAGCTAGAGCGTACTAGTTTGAAGAATCCCCCGAAAATTCAAACTGGTAACAGGTACTGTAGTTATATTCTTGTTCAGGCTTGAGAATACAACTGTCCTGCTTCCACTCTGGGTGGTTAGGAGAGTCAGGTAAGAACTGGGTTTCTAGCGCCAAACCAGCGTAATCTTCATAGCTGCCACCACTTCGGTTTGGTGTGCCACCAAGCCAGTTTCCGGTGTATAGCTGCATTGCAGGTTTGGTTGAAAATACTTTTAGTGTGACGAGCGCATCTGGTGAGGTTACGGTCGCGGCACATTGAGTGCGTTTGCAGCCATCAGCCAATAAGAAAGAGTGGTCGTAACCCTTTGCTGCTTTCTGCTGTTCATCGCCCAACAAACGCTCTGAGATCATCATAGGCTGATTGAAGTCAAAGCTGGTCGATTTCACCGATTTAAGGTTACCTAACGGAATACCCACCGAATTAGTCGGTAAGAACTGATTAGCATTGATACTGACAATGTGTGACAAACAGTCGTGTCCAGCTTCAGCGCCAAGTAGATTGAAGTACGCATGATTCGTTAGGTTGACCACAGTTGGCTTGTCTGTAGATGCAGAATAATTAATAGAAACTCGATTATCTTCGGTGATGTCATAACGCACCGACACATTCAAATTACCCGGAAATCCTTGGTCGCCATCAGCAGACTCTAAATTAAACACCACTGACGTTTCGCTTTGCTCGGCAATATTCCAACGGCGTTTATCAAAACCATTCGGACCACCATGCAAGGTATTGCCCGCTTGGTTGGTTTCCAGTTTGTAGTTCTGGCCATCAATTTTGAAACGACCATTAGCAATGCGGTTAGCATAACGGCCAACGGTTGTGCCCATATAACTGGCTTGCTTCTCGAAGTTATCCATTGAATCGACACCCAATAGCACTTCTCGTCTGTTTCCTTTTACTGGCAAGATACAGCTCAACCACGTTGCGCCAATATCCATGAATGTCACTTCCATGCCGTGTGCATTCGACAGCGTGACAAGCTGAGCAGGTTGGCCATCATAGGCTGCAGTTTCTGTCATGGATTGATGCAGGTTCTGCGCTTGTGTCATTCTAAATTCCTTCTACTGCCAGTAAAAAGCCTCTACGTTGAGGTAAAGGCTTTAGTATTTGGCCTACCATGATCTTTTTACTTGGTAAGCGCTATCTTAAGTCTCGAAGCCGTTAGATTACTTCAATTAGGCCGGCGCCGTCTTTCGCTTGGCACACATAAATTGATTCTTTTAGACCCGTCGCTGCTTGATATTTTTGCTCTACCGTTGTTTTAATTTCATCAACTAAAGCTGGCGGAACCAATGCCACGATACAACCACCAAAGCCACCGCCCGTCATACGCACGCCGCCTTGATCGCCAATCACTTCTTTAACCATATCCACTAGCGTATCGATCTCTTTAACTGTGATTTCAAAATCATCACGCATTGATGCATGTGATTCTGCCATCAACTCGCCCATGCGCTTCATGTCATGAGTACGCAGAGCTTGAGCCGCTTCAACTGTACGGTCATTTTCGGTAATCACGTGGCGAGCGCGCTTAGCAACCATCTCATCCAATTCAGACTCTTTCGCTTTGAATTGCTCAATCGTTACATCACGCAATGCAGGAACACCGAACAAGCGAGCCGCTTCTTCACATTGTTCACGACGCGTGTTGTATTCACTGTCGACTAAGCCACGTTTCTTGTTTGAATTGATGATCACCACCGCCATGTCTTCTGGCATTGAAACCGCTTGAGTTTCTAGGCTACGGCAATCCAAAAGCATCGCGTGGTTCGCAAGGCCTTCTGCCGAGATCATTTGATCCATGATGCCGCAGTTACAGCCCACAAATTCGTTCTCTGCTTGCTGACCATTCAATGCGACTTCCGCTTGCGTGATCTCTAGGTTGTAAAGCACCTTGAATGTCTGACCAATTACCACCTCTAGTGCCGCCGATGAACTCAAACCCGCACCTTGAGGTACATTGCCTGATACAGAAATATCCGCACCTTTAAACTCGTAGCCACGACCAATTAAACACTTCACCACACCACGAATGTAGTTCGCCCACATCTTGTCTTGTTGGAAGGTAATCTCTTGCGTGATATCGAATTCGTCTACCGCATTATCGTAGTCAACAGACACCACACGCACCATGTTGTCATCGCGCTTTGCTGCCGCAACAACGGTTTGGTAGTTAATAGCACACGGTAGAACAAACCCGTCATTGTAGTCAGTGTGCTCACCAATCAGGTTCACACGACCTGGCGCTTGAACGATGTGAGTCGCTTGGTAACCAAGGACTTGCTCAAAAGATGCTTTCACGTTTTGGATTAGATCAGACATAAGTAAACTCTCTGCTTAAACTCTTTGTTCAATTGTGGCCCCTTCATGGCACCACTTTAATTCTTTGAGATTCCCTATCCTGTTCGTCGATCTCGGTAGGAAATGACAGCATCAGCTTCTAAACTCCTAGGTATTTAAGCTTCTAGGCTTCTCAGCTGTCGTTATTCCAGAATCGAGGGACGAGATATCAGGAATCTCGCTTACTATTTACGAAGAAGCGTATTACTGTTCTTTGTAGTGAACGTCACTCAAATCGCGAAGACGTTGCGCCGCTTGTTCTGCGGTCAAATCGCGTTGTGATTCCGCCAACATTTCGTAACCCACCATGAACTTACGAACCGATGCGCTGCGTAGTAGCGGCGGGTAGAAAAGCGCGTGCAGTTGCCAATGGTCGATATCAGTGCCTTCTTCAAAGAACGGCGCATAGTGCCAGCCCATCGAGTATGGGAATGAACATTGGAACAAGTTGTCGTAGCGGCTGGTCAGCTTCTTGATCGCAAGTGCCAGATCATCACGTTGTTCGTCAGTCAGTTCACTCATACGGCGAATGTGCGTTTTTGGCAGCAACATAGTTTCGAATGGCCATGCAGCCCAGTAAGGCACTACAGCAATCCAATGTTCGGTTTCAACCACAGTGCGTGAGCCGTCTTTCATTTCAGCTTCAACGTAATCCACTAATAGGTTTGAACCTTGTTGTTCGAAGTATTCTTTTAGCAGCTTTTCTTTACATTCAATCTCGTTTGGCAGAAAGCTGTTCGCCCAAATTTGACCGTGTGGATGAGGCTGAGAACAGCCCATGGTCTCGCCTTTGTTTTCAAACGCTTGAACCCATAGGTAGTCTTTACCAAGCTCTTCAATCTGTTCATTCCAGGTATCGATCACGCCGCGGATTTTATTCACCGGCAACTCTGGCAGCGTTTTGCTGTGGTCTGGAGAGAAACAGATAACGCGGCTCAACCCACGAACACCTTGAGTCTTAAATAGAGGGTTGTCAGACTCTGGAGCGTCAGGCGAATCAGGCATCAACGCCGCGAAATCATTACTGAATACATAAGTACCTTCGTAATCTGGGTTTTCGTCACCCGAAATACGTGTGTTGGTTGGGCACAAGAAACACTCTTTCTCGTACTCAGGAAGTTGTTCAGTCGATGGCTTCTCGTCTTGACCGCTCCACGGGCGTTTAGCACGGTGCGGTGATACTAAAATCCACTGACCTGTTAATGGGTTATAACGACGGTGTGGATGGTCTACTGGGTTAAATTCAACTTTTGACATGCTTAGATTGCTCTCAAATTTTGTGTCTTGGTCAATTCACCAAGATGAATAATTCTTCTACAAGGAGATTCCCTTTCACGCTCGCTCCTCGCTGTAGGGAATGACGTTCAGAAATCGTAGTTTTAAAATTCGTCATTCCAGAATCGAGGGACGAGATATCTGGAATCTCTCTTAACCTGCCTTCCCCAAAGAAATTGGAGTTGCAGCTTTCAATTACATAAAGTTAGTAACCATTGGGATTATTCGACTGCCAATTCCAGGTATCCGCCGTCATTTCCATCACGCTACGCGTCGCCTTCCAGCCAAGTTCGCGCTCCGCTTTTTCTGTGCTTGCCCAACATTCGGCAATGTCACCAGCGCGACGTGGGCAAAGTTCATAAGGAACAGGCTTACCCGATGCTTGTGCGAAGGCTTCAACCATCTCAAGTACACTTGAGCCTTTACCCGTACCTAAGTTGTAAATGTGTAGGCCAGCCTTCTCGCCCACCGCTTTTAACGCGGCGACGTGACCGTCAGCTAAATCCATCACGTGGATGTAGTCACGAACGCCTGTGCCATCGACTGTTGGGTAATCGTTTCCAAAAACAGCCAGTTTTTCACGGCGACCAACGGCTACTTGAGCAATAAACGGCATTAAATTATTTGGGATACCTTGTGGGTCTTCACCCATAGTGCCCGATGGATGTGCACCTACTGGGTTGAAGTAACGTAATAAAGTCACGCTCCAATCGTTCTCCGCGTTGAATAGATCGCTTAAGCACTCTTCCACCATATACTTGCTGCGACCATAAGGGTTGGTGGTCGCGCCAGTTGGTGAAGTTTCAGTAATTGGCACTACTTCTGGATCACCATAAACAGTAGCCGAAGAGCTAAATACGATGCTTTTCACACCCGCTTTCTTCATGCATCGAGCTAACACTAGTGAACCATTGACGTTGTTATCGTAGTACTCCAAAGGCTTAGCGACTGACTCACCGACTGCTTTTAGGCCAGCGAAATGAATGACGGCTTGGATATCATTTTCTGAAAACACGCTATCTAGAAAAGATTGGTCACGAATGTCGCCAAGATAAAACGTTGGCCGCTTGCCAGTTAACGATTCGATTCGTTCCAGCACTAGCTCTTTGCTGTTGCAAAGGTTATCAACAATGATCGGATCCATACCTGCTTGTATCATTTGAATGCATGTATGACTTCCGATGTAACCCATGCCGCCCGTAACCAGTACTTTCACAATCAACCTCTCTTTGTCGTCATTCGTGGGCTAACTCGAACTGATATTCAGCTCAGTAGCACCGTATGCCAGAAATAGTAGCAGCCATTTTGATTATAATTCTGTGATCAAAACCACGAAGTGTAAACGTTTACACTAGCTTTCATCATTAGTGCTGATCATGACATAGATGAAATGTATAACCACCAACCTCTAATTCATTGAATTTTAATAAGATAATTATAGATAGTTAGATTTGAGACATCACAGAGGAGTTGAGCATTTATTTTACTAAAAGTTAATGCAATGACTTCCAGTTTGATTACAATAGGTCTGTAGAATAAAGAGGTGCATTGCTTTTTTACTAAATACCAATTTCAAAGCAGCGCAATGTTCCAATAACAGGAAGTGAGTATGGCAACGTTAAAAGATATCGCGACTGAAGCGAATGTATCATTGGCTACAGTTTCAAGGGTTCTCAATGAAGATCCAACATTAAGCGTCAAGGAAGAGACCAAAAGGCGTATCTTTGAAATTGCAGAGAAGTTGGAATACAAAACCAGCAGCTCACGAAAAACCGTTAGCAGTAAGAAGCAGAACCATCACTTCCTTGCATTATATAACTACAAGCAAGAAGCGGAAGTTAACGACCCTTACTATCTATCGATTCGCCACGGGATTGAAACCCAATGTGAAAAGATGGAGGTTAAGCTAACTAACTGTTATGAAAGCAAAATACAAATAAACTCAGCGCCAATTACAGGTGTTTTGTTGGTAGGAAGAATGACACCAGAGGTTATCGAACAAGCCAAAAAGCTGAGCGATAATATCTGTTATGTCGATTTTACCGATCACTCAGAACCTTATGACTCTGTCGATATCGACCTGGCTTTGATCAGCAAAGAGATCACCAACTTCTTTATCAACCAAGGCTATGAGCGCATCGGCTTTATCGGTGGACAAGACGACGTCGACACCCCTGATATTCGTGAAGTGGCCTTTGCTGAATATGGCAGCCTCAAGAACGTTGTAAGTGAGCAAGACATCTACCGTGGTGACTTCTCTAGCTCTTCAGGTTACAAGCTTGCAAAACAGATGCTCGCGACTGGCGACTACCCTAAAGCCATGTTTATTGCGTCAGATTCCATCGCAATTGGCGTTTTACGAGCAGTTCATGAGCACGGATTAAACATTCCTGAAGATATTGCGCTGATTAGTGTAAACGACATCCCAACAGCTAAATTTACCTTCCCATCTTTATCGACTGTTCGTATTCACTCTGAACTCATGGGAATTCAAGGCGTTAACCTGCTGATCGAGAAAGTACGCGACGGTCGCACTATCCCATTACGCGTCTATGTACCAAGCAAACTCAAGCTGCGCGATACAACAAAATAGTCAGTAATATCAAACAAATACATTAAGGCCATCTTTACTAAAGGTGGCTTTTTTGTGCCTATCAGATACATCAATGAACACATATTCCCCAGTTTAACCTGCTTCATAAATCAGCTAATAGCATTCTTTTAAGTGGATCACACAGCACCGTAAAAAGACCTTAAAAAACGTGATGGAGTTAAAGTAAAACGTTTTCACTAATTTCATTTAGTAAAAGTTTTACTAATAATTACCTCAGTCCAAAAATACTCGTATTCACTACGACCCAATTACGCATAAGAACGTCGGTCAGCAAACTGCATTCAGACCGAGAGAGAGGCAACGTGAACAACTGGGAAAACTTCCTGAACTTACATGAGAACCGTATGGCACCGCGTGCATACTTCTTCTCGTACGCATCAGAAAAAAATGCAAAAACGTTTCAGCGTGAACTTAGCAGCCATTTCCAACTATTGAGTGGCCAATGGAGTTTCAGCTATTTCACCAACCCGCTATTGGTTCCTGAAGAGTTTTATTCTCAGGAAATGAGCGACTGGGGCAACATCACGGTTCCAAACATGTGGCAAATGGAAGGCCACGGCGATCTTCAATACACAGATGAAGGTTTCCCATTCCCAATTGATGTACCTTTCGTACCATCAGACAACCCAACAGGCGCTTACCAACGCTCTTTCTTCCTTGGCGAAAGCTGGGACGAGAAACAAACCATCATCAAATTTGATGGCGTTGAAACTTACTTCGAAGTTTACGTAAACGGCGAATATGTTGGCTTCAGCAAAGGCAGTCGCCTAACGGCTGAATTCGATATCTCTAGCCACGTAAAAGCAGGCAACAACCTACTGTCTATCCGCGTGATGCAGTGGGCCGATTCCACTTACATTGAAGACCAAGACATGTGGTGGACAGGCGGTATCTTCCGTGATGTTTACCTTGTCGGTAAAGAGCAACTGCACGTTCAAGACCTAACGGTTCGCACTGACTTCGATGATGCTTACCAAAGCGCTACCCTATCGTGCAACGTTGTATTAGAAAACCTAGCCGCAGCGGCGAACGCAAACCTTGAGTACGCATTGCTTGATGGCAGCCAAGTTATCTCGCAAGGCTCAGTAGATAACCTAACTGTTCCTAACCAACAGACTGGCGGCAATGCGAATACTCAATTCTCTATCGATGTAGTGAACCCTGTTCAATGGAACGCTGAAACCCCATACCTTTACCAACTATTGCTGACGCTAAAAGACGCCGATGGCAAAGTGCTAGAAGTGATTCCACAACGTGTTGGTTTCCGTGATATTAAAGTTCGCGATGGTCTGTTTTACATCAACAACAAATACGTGATGCTGCATGGCGTAAACCGTCACGATAACGATCATCTAAAAGGCCGTGCGGTTGGCATGGATCGCGTTGAGAAAGACTTAGTGTTGATGAAACAACACAACATCAACTCAGTACGCACTGCGCACTACCCGAACGACCCGCGCTTCTACGAGTTATGTGATATCTACGGTCTATTCGTGATGGGCGAAACCGATGTCGAAACACACGGCTTTGCTAACGTTGGCGACCTAAGCCGCATCACTAACGATGCGGCATGGGAAGCGGTGTTTGTTGAACGTATCGAACGTCATATCCACGCTCAAAAGAACCACCCTTCTATCATCATGTGGTCTTTAGGTAACGAATCTGGCTACGGTTGCAACATCCGTGCTATGTACGATGCAGCTAAAGCGATTGATGACACACGTCTGGTTCACTATGAAGAAGACCGTGATGCTGAGGTGGTAGACATCATTTCAACCATGTACTCACGTGCTCAATTGATGAATGCCTTCGGTGAATTCCCACACGAAAAGCCACGCATCATCTGTGAATACGCACACGCAATGGGTAACGGCCCGGGCGGTTTAACCGAGTACCAGAACGTGTTCTACAAGCACGATTCGATTCAAGGTCACTATGTTTGGGAATGGTGTGACCACGGCATTCTCGCACGTGATGAAGCAGGTACAGAGTTCTACAAGTACGGTGGTGACTACGGTGACTACCCGAACAACTACAACTTCTGCATGGACGGTTTGATCTACCCAGACCAAACACCTGGCCCAGGTTTGAAAGAGTACAAGCAAGTGATTGCCCCAGTGAAGCTTCGCGATTTCGATGCGAAAACTGGCACCTTCACCGTTGATAACAAACTGTGGTTCTCAAACATTGATGACTACACCATCACTGCAGAAATTCGCGCTGAAGGTGAAACCATTGCTGTGCAACACATCAAGGTTGAAGAGCTTGCAGAAAACTCTAGCCGTGAACTAACACTTAACTTGCCACAGCTTGATGAGCGCGAAGTGTTTGTGAACTTTACTGTTCGCAAGGATTCTCGCACGCCCTACAGCGAAGCGAACCACGATATCGCGGTTTACCAATTCCAAGTAAAAGAGAACACGGCGCAACTAGAAGCCTTCACCAACAACAATGCAACGGCACTGAATGTTGAAGAGTCTCGCCTCGCTTACCTAATCAAAGGCCACAACTTTGCACTGAACTTCTCGAAAGTGAACGGCAAGCTGACGTCATGGTTAGTGAATGGCGAAGAGCTGATTAAGTCAGAACCACGAATCAACTTCTTCAAGCCAATGATCGATAACCATAAGCAAGAGCACGATGGTTACTGGGAGCCAGCACACCTACAGATCATGCAGGAGCACTTCCGCACACTTAACGTTGAACAGGTCAATGGCAAGGTAGAGGTCACCACCACTAGCATCATTGCTCCACCAGTATTTGATTTCGGCATGCGTTGTGAATATCGCTACCAAATCAGCGCTGAAGGCCAACTGAACGTTGAATTAAGCGGTGAACGTTACGGTGATTACCCACACGTGATTCCAGTGATTGGTTTCGATATGGGCATTAATGGCGACTTTGACCAAGTTCAATACTACGGCCGCGGCCCTGAAGAGAACTACCAAGACAGCAAGCAAGCCAACATGATTGATGTGTACCAATCAACGGTTGCAGACATGTTCGAGAACTATCCGTTCCCGCAAAACAACGGCAACCGCCAACATGTTCGTTGGGCTGCGCTTTCAAGCCGCGCGGGTAATGGTATTGCGGTAAAACCACAGCAAGAAATCAACTTCAGCGCATGGTTCTACACCAATCAAAACCTGCACCAAGCACAACATACCATTGAGCTAGAGAAGAGCGGTTACATCACGCTAAATCTAGACCACCAAGTGATGGGCTTAGGCTCAAACTCTTGGGGAAGCGAAGTGTTGGATTCTTACCGCGTGTACATGGATGAGTTCCGCTACGGACTAACTCTGATTCCATTCCAAGCAGGCGATTGCGACGCACAACACCTAATCAATCACAACTTTGGTGACCAGTTCTTCACGGCGAATACGCCAGCAACTCAACCACAACAGAACGAGGCATAAACGATGATCGTTTTAGACAACCTAGAGCAATTTAAAGTCGTTTACCGCGACGGTCGTAAATGGCAACGCTGTGTAGAAGCGATTGAAAACATCGGCAACATCAAAGATGGCGTGATGTATTCGATTGGTGACTCACTGGCTTACATGATTGAAGACGGTGTGGCTCGTAACACAGAAAACTTCACCGGAAACCGACGTTATTTCGATGTTCATTACTACTTGGAAGGTCGTGAAACCGTTGAGTTTGCAGCTAAGTCTCAACTTGAACAAACCCAAGCTTACAGCGATGAAACCGACCGTGAACACCTACTGGGTAACGGTGAGACTCGCGAATTGGTTGAAGGTCAAGTTGCGATCTTTGATAACAGCAAAGCTTACCGCTTTCACGGTGATAACCGAGTTCGCAAAGTAGTGCTGAAAGTGACCATTGAAGACGGTTACTTCCTTAATAAGTAAGTAGCCGAAAACAAGCTACCGAAGCCAAACAGCTGAAAGTAGCAACAACAAGATCTATTCACAGTGTGACCGAGGCTTGCCGTTCAAGACTCAGTCACACTGCAAACGCCTTTATGCTTCTTCCCTACAAGGAAGCTTAAAGATATAACGACTATAATTACGTGACCCTTGGAGGACACTATGTCTGAATCTGTACGCGGTAAGTTAGGCAAATTTGCCCTACTCTCCATGACATTTGCAGCGGTATTTAACGTTCGCAACATTGTAAACAACAACATCGAATTGGGATTGAGTTCAGCCCCTATCTTTTTGCTCGCTACCCTTATTTACTTTATTCCATTCGTGTTCATCATTGCTGAATTCGTATCCGCAAATAAAAACTCTGAGTCAGGCATGTATGACTGGCTTAAAAAACCGTTAGGCTCAAAAGCAGCCTACCTAGGTTCGTTCCTATACTGGTTCGTAAACCTTTTCTGGTTTGTATCACTGCTACCAAACGTAATCGCTTATGCGTCTTACGCGATGTTAGGCTATGAATACGCCTTCTCGCCAGTCGTCACATCGGCCATCTCGATTGCTCTGTTTGCAGCAGCGACACACATCTCAACCAAAGGCGCGAGCTGGTTAGGTAAGATTGCAGAGATCGTGGCATACGGCGTATTCGCTCTATTCGCAATCTACGTTATCGGTGCACTGATGGCGCTAGGCGGTAACCATGAACCAGTAGAACCAATCACACTAGAAGCGATGACACCAACCATCAACTGGGCGACACTAGGTATCATGTGTTGGATCTTCCAAGCAGCCGGTGGTGCAGAAACCGCAGCCGCTTATCTAAATGATGTTAAGGGCGGTCACAAATCTTTCATCAAGGTCATCATTGGTGCGGGCATCGCAATCGGCGCTATGTACGCAGTTGGCTCTCTATTGGTAAACGTATTCGTTGCTCGTGACGAACTGACCTACGCTGGCGGTATGGTTGAAATCTTCACTGGTATGGCGAACTACTTCGACATTTCACAATCTCTAACGGGTCGCTTCGTCGGTATTATCCTATTCGTTGCCATGTTCGGCTCAATGATGATGTGGACAGCGGCTCCAGTAAAAATTCACTTCTCAGAAATCCCTAAAGGTGTTTACGGTGAGAAGACAACAGAGCTTAACGAACACGGTGTGCCAGTGCGTGCAGCTTGGTGGCAATTCGCATTTGTATTCGTGATGCTTGTGGTTAACGGTTTTGGCTCTGAATCAGTACAAGACATGATGAACACAGCAATCAACCTAACGGCTGGTACAGCAATGCTTCCGCCTATCTTCATCATGGTGGCGTACTTTGTATTCCGCTTGAAGCATGACGATACACCGCGTGATTTCCGCATGGGTACTCGCGTTCAAGGCATGGCTGTTGTATCGGTACTTATTGGTATCTTCGTTGTGAGCATGACGGCATCGGCATTCCCAACAGGTGTTGACCTAATGCAAGCCTTCTTCGTCAACGTATTCATGACAGCGGTATTCTCTGGTATTGCATGGTGGTGGATCTCTCGCTTTGAAAAGAAGCAAGCAGGTAAAGACGCAAAGCTAGCAACGGCTAAGCAGTCGTAACACTCAGCATGAGCCCCAACTTAAAAAGCGCCTATCAAGGCGCTTTTTTTGTTTTAAATCAGATAATTAAATAACAAACCAAGAAAATAAAAACGGCATTCTGTCAAGGTTTCAGTTCACGAAAAACACCAATGAATAGGTAATAAAACTCGAATAAAAACCAAGGTAAAATATTAACTAAATTTATTTACCCGAGGTCACATATTTGATCAATTTCGATTAACTTCCCGCCGCTTAATCTTTAATCTTCTTGCTGAAGAGACAAACTAATTCATATAAAAAAAGCGACACAAAGCCCCTATAAGCCTTATAAATCGTCGCTTATGAAACAAGCAATCTCTTCAATGAACGTCTTAATCTTTAACTCTTTGTTTTGGTAATAACTTTACTGAAATACCAGAGAGAAAAAGCCCAAAGAAGTCCGATCGTAAATCTATAAAAACAACAATGAGCCAACCCTGACAAAACAAAGCGGGTGTTTGCCAAACCAACATAACAATAAAAGTGCGGCCTAGAGCTTCCCTCTCTAGGACCAAGTTATAACGATCATCAACGTGATTCACCGGAGAACATCATGTCCGAAAATAAACGCAGTACGATAGGCAAATTTGCCCTACTGTCTATGACCTTCGCGGCGGTATACAGCTTCAATAACATCATTAATAACAACATCGAGATCGGCCTTTCTTCGGCTCCGATGTTCTTTCTAGCAACCATCTTTTACTTTGTGCCTTTTTGTTTGATCGTTGCAGAGTTTGTGTCACTGAATAAAGACTCTGAAGCGGGTGTTTATTCTTGGGTTAAAAGCTCGCTAGGCGGTCGCTGGGCGTTTATATCAGCTTACACATACTGGTTTGTTAACCTGTTCTTCTTCACCTCTCTGCTACCTAGAATCATCGCTTATGCGTCGTATGCGTTCTTAGGTTTTGAATACATCTTCACGCCAATGACCACCGCAATTCTAAGTACCATTTTGTTTGCGGTCGCGACTCATATTTCTAACAACGGCGCGAAATTACTGGGCCCTATAACGTCACTAACATCATCACTGATGCTGCTACTAACGATGTCTTACATCTTGCTATCTGGTGGTGCTTTGGTAGGCGGTATCGAGCCAGCAGACCCAATCACCATCGAAGCCATGACACCAAGTTTTAACTGGGCGTTCCTTGGTGTAATCACTTGGATCTTCATGGCGGCAGGCGGTGCAGAATCGGTCGCGGTTTACGTTAACGACATCAAAGGCGGTCACAAATCTTTTGTTAAAGTGATCATCATCGCGGGTATCTTCATTGGTGCGCTTTACTCGGTAGGGTCTGTGTTGGCGAACGTATTTGTTGCTCGTGAAGAACTTAAATTTACTGGCGGCTCAGTTCAAGTTTTTGAAGGTCTAGCAAGACACTTTGGACTGTCTGAAATCTTGATGAACCGTTTCGTTGGTGTGGTTTCATTCACAGCTATGCTGGGTTCTCTACTGATGTGGACAGCGACACCAGTTAAGATCTTCTTCTCTGAAATCCCTAAAGGCATCTTTGGCGAGAAGACTGTCGCGCTTAACAAACAAGGTGTACCAGAGCGTGCGGCTTGGGTTCAGTTCTTCATCGTAATTCCACTGATGTTCATCCCAACACTGGCGTCGGACACAGTACAAGACTTAATGAGCACCATCATCAATATGACAGCCGCAGCCTCTATGTTGCCACCACTGTTCATCATGATTGCTTACCTTCATCTACGTGTAAAACTTGACCATCTACCTCGTGACTTCCGCATGGGTTCTCGCCGAGTAGGTATCACCGCAGTGTCGATTCTTATCGCTATCTTTACGGTTGGTTTCTTTGCATCAACCTTCCCAACGGGCGCAGACATCATGACCATCATCTTCTACAACGTGGGCGGGATTGTGATCTTCCTTGGCTACGCATGGTGGAAGTACGGTCAATACGAGAAAAGCTTATCTCCAGAAGAGAAGAAACTAGAAGCAAAACCTGAAGCGGCGAATGCTTAGTTTGACTCCACATTCTGATTGAAAACTTAAGGCACTCCCATTTGGCGAGTGCCTTTTTATTTGTGGGTACATTTCCACTCAATCCCCCGTTTTCACCAAAGCCATTCAAGAAAGAAGATATTCGAGTCAGCAATCTAACTACCTACAAAATAATTCACAACCTGAATACCTGCAACCCCAACCATGCCTCTGCAAATTCAACTTAAAGTCAAAATAAAAACAAGGTAAACATTTACTAAAAATAGATCACACTTTTGACCCTAATTAATTTTAAACATCAAAATTATCATTAATATCGGTTTTGCGATCGTAAGTAACCTGACCAATACGCCTTAAGAACACCCCCTATTAGAAGTCAAGACTGCCTACGAGCCTTCATTTATTAACCCGACATAGAAGTGAATAAAATGAAATTTAGTTTTACTAAAACCACTCTTATTACAAGTTGCATTCTTGCTGCCTTAACTGCTAATGCAAACGCTGAAGAATCAGCGGCAAATCATAGTGACACTCAGCCCCCTGAAGCTGCCTCACAAACTCTATTTAACTTTTATGGTGAGCTTGGTCTAGGTGGTCACGTTGCATTAGAAGGTGATGACAAGGGTCGCTACGCTGATGGTACATACATCGAAGCAGGTCTCGCTATCGAGCATGGCAACTGGTTTGGTCTTGCATATATGGAAGGTTGGACAGTACAAGCCGACGATGAAGGCAATGCATGGGCAACTGGTCATGGTTGGGGTGGCTTTGAAGGTGGTTTTAACCGCTTCTACGCTGGCTACCGCACAGATAACAAAACAGAGTTTATTGTTGGTCGTATGGACTCTTCACTGGATGACGTTCAATGGTGGGGCGATGCAACCGTCGAATACGGCTACGCAATATCTAACACTCGCGATGTAAACGTAGGGGTAAAAATTCAAAACTTAGAAGGCAAGCTTCGCTACAGCGTTTCTTTCGCTCCTGAGTCTGACTTCTCTGAAGATGACGCTCTTATCCATTTCGGTAAATACGATAGCTTTGCAGACCAATGGAAAGACAAGAACGCCATGGTCAATGGTTACTTACAATATGACCTCACTGATGACCTAACATTAATGGGAGGCGGTGAAGTCCGTAATAACGATGGCGGAGAGCTATTCCTATTGGGTGCTGAATACAAAAATGTTGCTGCACGTGTTTGGCACGATACAGACAAGGGTAACCAAGAGTCTTTCGGTAGTGAGTCTGGCATTCAAACCAGTGCATGGTACGAAGCAGCACAAGGCGTATACCTATCAGCAGCCTACAACTACGCAAACTTCGACGGCGACAATGGTGAAAAAGAAATCACCTCTTACATCAATGCTGGCGTTTGGTACGAATACGGCAACGGCGCATTTGCGACTGCCTTCGATAGCCGCTTTGGCGTAGGCAGCGATACTGAAATCGGCGACGCGCAAGTGTTCGCAATGCAATACTTCTACTGGTAATAACAGGAACTCATCATGAAACTGAATAAATCATTCGCAGCTCTCGCTATCGGTGCAGCACTTGTTGTTACTGGTTGTGCATCAAACTCTGGCTCAGAACAACTGCAAGCTAACGAATTTAAGAATGTTATCGACCGCACTGGCTCACCAGAATATATGCGTGACTACGACTTCGATGACCACCAACGTTTTAACCCATTCTTCGACCTTGGCGCATGGCACGGTCACCTACTGCCAGATACTGCTGAAGGTATGGGTGGCTTCCCAGGAGCGGCACTACTTACTGAAGAATACATCAACTTCATGGCTGATAACTTTGACCGCCTAAGCGTGTTCAAAGATGGTAAAAAAGTCGCATTTACCATGGAAGCTTACAGCCTGCCAGGTGCATTAGTTCAGACACTAAAATCTGACGATGTAACGGTAGAAATGACGATGCGTTTTGCTTCTAACCGTACCTCTCTGCTAGAAACGAAAATCACCACTGACTCGCCAGTTGAGTTAGTGTGGGACGGTGAACTGCTTGAAAAAACACACGCTAAAGAAGGCGTAGCGCAAACCGACAAAACCATTGCCGAGACTTACCCTGACTACAACCGCCAAATCGTCGCAACCGACGATGGCTTAAAAGTGACTTTCGGTAAGGTGCGTTCAACGTGGGATCTATTGACCTCTGGCGAATCTGAATACCAAGTTCATAAGTCGATTCCAACGAAAACGACTGTTGACGGCCTAGCGTTTACTTCAACCGCAAACATTGAAGAATCAACCACTGTTTACACGACTTACTCGCATGTTCTTACTACTGAAGAAGCACAAGCCGAGCAGCCAGAAATCAAAAAGATCATGGCAAACCCTACCGACTTTTTAGCTGCATCTGCAGAACGTTGGGAAGGCTACCTAGAGATGGGGTTAACCAACCCGAACGCAACGCCTGAACAAGAGCGTGTTGCGGTAAAAGCGATGGAAACCCTAAACGGTAACTGGCGTGGTGCTGCAGGTGCAATGGAGTTTGACTCGGTTACACCATCAGTAACAGCACGTTGGTTCTCGGGCAATCAAACTTGGCCATGGGACACATGGAAACAAGCCTATGCAATGGCTCACTTTAATCCAGACGTGGCGAAAGACAACATCCGCGCGATGTTCGCTTACCAGATTCAGGCTGACGATGCCGTTCGCCCATGGGATGAAGGCTACGTGCCAGATCTATTGGCTTACAACCTAAGCCCAGAACGCGGCGGCGACGGTGGTAACTGGAACGAACGTAATACCAAACCAAGCTTAGCGGCATGGGCAGTAATAGAGGTCTACAAGACCACCAGAGACGAAGCTTGGCTTGAAGAGATGTATCCAAAGCTAGTGGCATACCATGATTGGTGGCTACGCAACCGTGATAACAACGGCAACGGTGTTCCAGAATATGGCGCAGCGCGCGACAAAGCACACAACACACCTGAAGGCGAAATGTACTTCACCGTGGTTCGTGGCGACAAACATGAAACCGTCGTAGGCCAAGCAGCACTAGATAAAGTCGTGGCTGAAGGTAACTACGATTACATCGAAAGCCCAGCTCAAACGGCAGCGTCTTGGGAATCAGGTCGTGATGATGCCGCCGCTTTTGGTTTCATCGATAAAGATCAGCTAGACGCATACGTTGCTAACGGCGGCAAGCGCAGTGACTGGGATGTTGAGTTCGCACAAAACCGCGCTGAAGACGGCACACTACTAGGCTACTCACTGCTACAAGAGTCAGTTGACCAAGCAAGCTACATGTACAGCGATAACAAGTACCTAGCAGAAATGGCTGACATTCTGGGCAAAGATACTGAAGCGAAAGAGTTCCGTGAAAAAGCCGAACACCTATCAAACTACATCAACACTTGTATGTTCGATGAGGGCACAAACTTCTTCTACGACATTCGCATTGAAGACAAACCATTGGCGAACGGCTGTGCGGGTAAACCAATTGTAGAGCGCGGCAAAGGCCCTGAAGGTTGGTCACCACTGTTCAACGGTGCAGCGACTCAAGATCACGCTGATGCGGTTGTCTCTGTGATGAAAGATACCTCTGAGTTCAACACCTACGTTCCATTGGGTACTGCAGCACTATCGAGCCCAGCATTTGGCCCAGATATTTACTGGCGTGGACGTGTATGGGTAGATCAGTTCTACTTCGGCCTAAAAGGCATGGACAGCTACGGCTACCGTGACGATGCTATCGAAATGGCAGGTGCATTCTTCGACCATGCTGATGGTTTGGTACAAGACGGGCCAATTCGTGAGAACTACAACCCATTGAACGGTGAACAACAAGGCGCACCAAACTTCTCTTGGAGTGCGGCTCACCTATACATGCTGTACAACGATTTCTTTACCGACGCAGAGTAAACCAAATCTATACCTGTCTTCTGAAATTCAATGAAAAGATAACATCATAAATTTCAGGCTTTGGCACTCAGTATCTCGCTGAGTGCCTTTTTTACACCTGAAGCCAAATAATCGAACAAACAAGTTCTTAAACTATTTGGCCTACTATGATCCTTTTACTCTGTTCACTGTACTCCGCAAGCACAGACAAGCTTTTATTCACTAAAAACAAAGAGTAATCTTGCTATAAAACTCCGCTCAAAAATTTCATCACTCACACAGAAACATTGGGCTCTGAAGACTTATTCGAATTTTATTTATCCTTATTAGTCTTCCGGACATTAATTTGATATGCGTTTACTAAATAATCGCTAAACTATAGTGTCGCCTACCCCTTTTTTGAGAAAACCTAAATGCCTAATGCTGGTTCCACCCTAAATAAACGTATGGGAATCGTTGCGCTCACCTGGCCAATTTTTATCGAAGTTCTTCTAAGAACTGCACTCAACACCAGTGATGTCTTCATGTTATCGGGATACTCAGACAAAGCAGTGTCTGCCGTTGGTGTTATTTCTCAGATATCCTTTTTTCTGATCATTGTCTCGACCATGGTCAGCAGTGGTACGGGGATTTTAATCGCGCAATACAACGGTGCCTCTCGCACTCAAGAGAGCGCTCACGTGGGTGTAGCGAGCATCATTCTGGCCATTATTGCCGGTGTGCTACTGAGTGTTATTGCAGTTCTTGTTGCTGAATATTTTATCCCGCTCTATCAACTCGAGCCTCAAGTCGAACAGTACGCGCAAGAATACCTGTTCATCAGTGGCGCTCTCACTTTCAATGTAACCATAGGTGTGGTTCTCACCACAATTCTAAGAAGTCATGGCTATTCAAAGTCACCGATGGTGATCAACATGATTGCAGGTGTCATCAATGTAATCGGTAACTACTGTGCCCTATATCAACCTTTTGGTTTGCCTGTATACGGCGTACAAGGGGTTGCGACCGCGACCGTAATTAGCCAAGTGATCGGGATGTTGATCTTGATTGGTGTGGTTAGAAGCAAAGGCATTGACCTACCAGTGAAGCAGTTTAAATCTGTGCCTAAAGCCATCTATCAAAAAATCATTAAGATCGGCTCGATGAACGCAGGAGAAGTGCTCTCTTATAACATGGCTCAGATCAGCATTACCTTCTTTGTCGTGCAGATGGGTACGTCTTCACTGGCTGCGTTTACTTACGCACAAAACATCGCTCGCCTCTCTTTTGCATTTGCACTGGCAATTGGTCAAGGTAGCCAAATCCAAACTGGTTATTACATTGGTAAGGGTTGGATCGACGAGATTACCAACCGCGTGCAACGTTACTTTGTGGTTGGTTTTATCGCTTCAACGACGATTACCAGCATTGTTTATGTGTTCCGTTTCGACATTCTCGATCTGTTCACGCAAGATCCAGAGATCATTGCGCTGGCTGCCGCACTGATTGCGGGCTCCATCATTCTTGAGGCTGGCCGAGTATTTAACCTGATCTTTATCTCTTGTCTAAAGGCAGCTGGCGACATTAAATTCCCGATCAAAATGGGCATTCTCAGCATGTGGGGCATTGGGGTTACCATGAGCTATTTACTTGGTGTGCATTGGGGGTATGGGGTATTTGGCGCTTGGATGGCAATCGCGATGGACGAGTGGTTCCGTGGAATCATCATGGCTTATCGCTGGCGAGCGAAGAAATGGACTCGATTCTCTTTTTAGGTTGTTGTTGATACGTCTAAATTTATCTCGACCAAAAGAAAAAAGCGCTAGGGGGAGCTAGCGCTTTTAAGACCAACTAAGTCCGTTTAGCTTGGCAGTTTTTTAAGCCGCATCATAAGGATATAACCAATCTTTTCACTTAGGTAAATCAAAAGTCTATTCTTTACGACTGCTTTGAATCGTAAATTAAGTATAGTCGGGTTCTTATAATAAGCCGGATTTTTCTAAAATTAATTCAGATAAAATTGGCGACCAACCTGCAAAGTAAACTACCCGGAAATCACAGATGAGATCGCATTAGTAATCAATTTTCTAAGTAGTTTATTTTTATCATCTAATTGCTTTGTCTTTCTATAAACAAGCTGGATATCAAAATCTGGAACATCAATCGGTGGTTTCACAGCCAACAAGGTTTCTTCACTATCAATATCCTTACGCGCGACAAGCTTGGGAACAATACAAAGTAATTCTCTACCACGAATGAGCCGTTTTACTGTTAAAAAGTTACTGGAAGCTACAGCCACTTTCCGGCTAAGTCCTAATTCAGCCAAACGAATATCAACTCCCGTTTTTAAAGCTCCGGCTGGAGAAACGAGTGCGTGCTCGACAGCAACAAATTGTTCTAGCGACATCGGGTCCTCAATAGATAGAACCGATTGATCAAGTAAACAAACATGCTGCTCCGTATACAAATGCTTTGTTCGATATTGCTTTGGTACCTCACCAAAGCTGCCTATCGTCATATCAAGCTTGGCATCTTCAAAGACTTGCTGGTAGTTACTCCGGTTTACATTGAACAACGCTACTTGGGAGTAAGGAGAGGATTGCTTAATAAGATCAAACAATATTGGAGCGAACATCTGCTCGGCATAATCAGTGAGACCTATCTTCCAAGTCCCTTTATAAGTCTCTGCATCAAACGATTTAGACAGCAGTACCTCTGACTGGATGGTATTTAGTAGTGCTTCGACGGTACTGGATAATTCGATGGCTCGGTCGGTCGCCTCCATCTTGCTACCCACACGCTCAAACAAAGGGTCATCAAACAACTTCCGGAGCCTTTGTAAGCTATGACTCATCGCGGATTGGCTGATATAACAGCGTTCAGCGGCCTTGCTAACGCTGTTGGTTTTATACAACGCCTGCAGTGCAATCAACAAGTTAAGGTCAATCCCTTTCCAGTTAAAATCAGCCATAAAACAAAACCCATATCATTCATAATTATAATTAAAACAATTAATTTGAATCATAGTTCAACTCCACCTAAATTACGCTAAACATTTATCTGGAATCGATCATGCTTTCAATTTTTAAAACCTTTTTCTGGCTTGGCTGGATTAGCTTCGGTGGACCTGCAGCACACATTGGCTACTTCCGTAAGACATTTGTTGAGAAACTGAATTGGTTGTCCGACGAAGAGTACGGGCAAATTGTCGCCCTTAGTCAATTTCTTCCGGGCCCAGGCTCAAGTCAAGTTGGCTTCGCTGTCGGATACAAAAAAGGTGGCTTAACTGGTGCGATTGCAGCATTTGTGGGGTTCACTTCTCCATCTGTCATTCTAATGCTGATATTGGCTCTAGTGAGTAACCAGTTGTTGGAAGCTCCGCTGTTCATCTCAATCATTCACGGGCTTAAATTACTTGCCGTTGTGGTTGTTGCTGATGCCACTTTCGGTATGTACAAAAACTTTTGCCAATCGAAAATCGCAACCGCGCTGTGTGTCATTACCGCCATTATTTTGCTTTTGATTCCAGGGATCTGGCCTCAAGTGTTGGTTCTAATATTTGCAGCTATGGTTGGCAGTAAGTTCTTAACCTCACAAGAGCTAAAAACGATACCTTCAACACAAAAAATATCGGTAACGCCTCTCGTGATTTTTGTTGCTTTACTGGTTGGCGTGCCTCTATTCAGTGCTTACTCTCAAGGCATTGAAGTGTTTGGCCTGTTCTATCAAGCAGGCAGCCTAGTATTTGGTGGCGGCCATGTGGTACTTCCGCTGCTACAAAATGGTATTGGCGACCAACTGTCTCAAGATGCCTTCCTAACAGGTTATGCAGCGGCGCAAGCAGTACCAGGCCCGATGTTTACGTTAGCCACTTATCTAGGTTATGTGTTGATGCCATCAGCACCGATCACCGGCGCCCTACTCGCAACGATTGCTGTGTTCTTACCGGGCTTCTTATTGCTACTGGGTGTACTGAAGAACTGGCAGGCGATTGCAAGCAAACCTTTAGTGGCCGGGGCACTTACAGGTGTGAATGCGGCGGTTGTAGGTTTGTTATTGGCAGCGCTATATCAACCCATCTTCACAAGTGCAGTGAGTAGTGGCTTAGATTTCGCTCTGATCATTGTAGGTGTGTGGTTATTGAAAACCGTGAAGCTACCTATTGTTGGATTGGTAGGGTTGTTCATGGTCTTTGGCGCAATGACAGAACTGGCGGTCTAATAGGTTTAAGGTAAGAAGTAAGCGAATCGCTTGCTTCTTACTTTCGTCTTTCATAATTTAATCTACCTAGCACCCGCTATATAATTAGTAATTCCATCTCAAAGCTCATGCTATCGAGTATTGATCTCTTAGCCAAATATCTCAGCTAAGTCATTCATCGTTCTTAAATCTTAAAATAGAGAGTATTCTCATCTCTCGCCTACCTCGTGATACGTTATCGAGTATCAAACCGCAGAAAAAAGACATCACCGCGATCAAAGCTATTGAGCTAGACAAAACAGCTGTAGGTAGCCTTTCAACCAACCCAGTATCAACAAAATCAACAATGACGGGGATACCCAAGATCAATGAAATAAGACCAAGCAATATCGAGAGTACTCCAAAGAAAAACATCGGCTTTACATCTCTCAATAAGAACAAAATAAAGTTAAGAATTTTGATGCCATCGCTCAAGGTGTTCAGTTTGCTGGTAGTCCCTTCAGGTCTAGATTGGTATTGAGTCGAGACTTCTTTGATTGACATATTATGGTGTAACGCATGCACGGTAAGTTCTGTTTCTATCTGGAAACCATCGCTGAAGATAGGTGCGGTTTTGACAAATCTATGGCTCATAATTCGATAGCCAGAAAACACATCATTCAATTGCGCATTGAATGCCAAGTTAATCAGAGATGAAAACATCTTATTGCCAAGGATATGTCCTTTAGGGTAAGCCATTGAAGTTCGCTCGCGACTGCCAATGATCATATCGAGCTTTTCATTATTTAGTTGGTCGATCAACGCTGGACATACTGACGCGTCATAAGTGTCATCACCATCAGCCATCACATAGATATCAGCGTCGATATCAGAGAACATCCGCCTCACGACCTCTCCTTTACCTTGGCGCGGCTCATGTCGCACAATCGCCCCAGCTTGTAACGCCTCGTTGACCGTGTTGTCAGTTGAATTGTTGTCGTAAACATAAATAGATGCATCAGGTAAGGCTTGTTGAAAAGACGTAACCGTTTCGCCAATGGCTCCGGCTTCGTTATAACATGGGAGTAATATCGCGACTTTCTGTTTATTCATGCTCACTCCTTACTTTAAAAACTCGATAACCATCCTCAATTCCATCATATGTAACGTCTAACCAAGCCGGAATATTATCCCCATGAAGTCTTCTAACTAAAGAGTCTTCGCTTCCAGAATCCTTTAGGAGAGTTAAATGAGGGTCATTACCGATCAATATATAATCAACCTTTTTATCGACTATTTTGTTTCTTGCTAGAAGCATGTCCTCTTCTAACATCACTTCGATTAAAAATCGGTTACCCACAATATTTCTATGATAAGGCGCGGCGATTATACTGTTGTTCGTTTTAGCCAATACAGGTGCGCCCGTTTCTATTCCTGAAAGAATTGTATGAGAGTTGATACCGTTATCTTTTAGCACCTTAAAGATGACCGATAACTTATCGGTCTCATCAAGTTTGGTAGTCACTTCCTCTTCTGGAGACAAAGCGAGAATGACAAACGCTAATGCCAATGGAGCACCTGAGATAATAACCAGCACTTTCAGTAGTGAATACCTAACGTATTCAGACACCTTAATAACAAAATATGCTTGGAAAGGTGCCGCTAAAACAAAACACAACCTCATTACCCTAATCTGCCAAAACATCGCAAGGGCTAAATTAAACATAAAAATGAGGTACAAGATTGCACAGTGCGGGTTTTTATTTCGAAAGAATGGATACAACATTGCGGGAACTAATAGCAACAAATAATTATCCACTGAAAAAAAACCATTCATTGCTATGTATGTTGCGACAGATTTAGCTTCTGCAACTTGATCAAGCCAATACAATTTTAGTATCGGTGGGTAATCAATAAACAAAGCACTAGTCAGTGAGGGGTAAAGAATAACAACCGGAAATAAACACAACAAACCAAGAAAAATAAACAATGAAAATCTTTGAGTTAAATTTTTTCTATTATTAGCCAATCGATTGTAAGCATTGACAAACACCCAACCACTAAAAAAAGAAGGATGATAATAAATGAGACCTCATCATATTTAAAAGAAAAGAACTCATCATAAGGCCTATTTAATAAAACAGCAAAAGTTCCAAAAATCGAACAAGTTACATATAGCTTAGAGACATAACTAAACCACTCGTCACGAACGAAGCAGTAATACACAGTATAAATAATTAAGAAAATCATAAACAACAAAACATTATCCATCCCAGTCCATAGAGATAGAGACAGGAAAACGGCCTGAGCATACACTCGCCATGATTGTCTTAGGTTGTTGATAGAAGTCGGGGTTACTGATAAGAAGAGCGTGGCCAAAATAAGTTGAATATTATGATGGTCAATAGAACCAGGTAAGAAGTGTATTATTGCAGGAGAAAAAATAGCAAACATCGTGCTGATAAAGCGGTACTTAGCGCCTAAGAAACGTTCGCATAAGTAAAAGCACGATAATGCGAAGAACAATAAATAAAGCAAAGGGACAATAGAAATCGAGATAGCATAAGCAAGGCTATCACCAACCATAAATATCAATGGGAAAGCGACCAAAGAGAGCATTAGATCAGGAAATCGAGACCAATGAATAATAACACCGTCATCGGCATTAAAGTTACTCATTGGCTCTAGGTACCAATGGCCATTCCTCATCCACTCCTGAAACTGAACAAAACGCATATAATCGTCATTGTCATTCAGGTTGAGTATTGAAATGCTTTCCCACTTATAAATAAATATCAAAATGGCACATACGAACCAAATTACAGAAATAGCTATGATGTCTTTGTTAAAATTATCACTTTTAGGCAATATGAATATCCTTTTCATTAAGCCAAATTCAAATCACTATTGTTCCATCTCTCTCACTTCCGCTAGTGCTCTGTTTAAGTTTTCATTTGCTACTTTGTAGTAAGATGATTTTTTATCGATAGCTTGTTGTAAATATGGAACCGCCTGATCAGGTTTTCCTTGTAAGATCAGGAAGTAGCCAACGTTATTCAACGCTTCTGGGGCGTCCATGTGCCTCATGAACACGTTGGTGGCCTTTTTTATATCCCCAGAGGCTAAATAAATAAGTGCTAGATTATTCTGAGCTTTTTCATTATTCGGTTCTAACTCTAAGGCTGAACGCGTGTATTGATACGCTTCCTTGTAGTTACCATACATGTAGTGGGAGTAGCCCATATTCAACAAAGCTTTGACTGAGCTTTTATCTATCGTTAGTGACTTTTTGAAGTACTCTTGTGCGATCTGATGCTTTCCGTCAACATCTTCCAATACACCAATCCCCATATAAGCTAATGCTGGAGACATGCTGTCTACCTTCAAACTGGCCACTTCACTTTGGCTCAACGCTTGGTAATTTTGGATTGTTTCACTACTTTTCAAACGAACTTGGTCTGAATTTATCGCTTTAAAGAAATAGCTTCGACCTTCATCTGTACGGCGTTGCTTTGTATACAAAACACCTAACTGCTCCAATACTTCGGTGTGGGCTGGGTTAAAGTCTAGCGCAGCTAGGTAAGCTTTCTCGGCCAACGCATAATTACCGCGAGACGAATGTATTTGGCCAATAGTGAACAAGGTTTTATCGTGAAACTCTTTTTCAGGGAAGGACAAGGAACGTATATATTCATATAAGGCCAAGTCTATATTGTTGTCTCGCAGAGCAATGTCACCGCGCATAATTGCTTCTTTTTCATTTAGCGGTGGATCATCACTAGTCAAAGAATCGATTGGTTTACCAGAGTACAATTCTGCATCAAATTGATTAGTCGGTTCATCCGAAGAAGCACAACCAAGAAGCAAAATTGGCAATAGTAGTAGAAGAAACTTATTGTATAACATCATAAACTTGCTCCCGGCGCAGTTAATGCGTCCATTACGATCAATAGTCCTGGGCCAAGTGCGACAATGAAAAAGCAAGGCCAAATAAATATCAACATTGGGAATAACATTTTGGTCGGTATTTTCGCCGCAATTTCTTCAGCGGCTTGCTGACGTTTATCTCTAAAGTCTTCAGTATAATCACGGAGTGTTTGCGCTAAACTCCCCCCATTCTCGATGCATGAGAAAGCAAAGAAACCAAACCTTCCAACTCGACTAAACCAGTTCGTTCGATAAGCTGCCTAAGCGCATCAGGCATAGTGACGCCCGCTTGAATTTTAGCAAATACAGTCTCTAGTTCATCCGCAAGTTCAGGTTGAGAGACATAGAGCTCAGACGCTACGCGCCCAAGAGCGGCATTAAAACCAAGCCCAGATTCGGTACACACAACAAGAAGATCAAGCGCATCAGGAACACCGTTTCTTATTTTTTTCTGACGCTCTTTTTGTAACTTACTCAGAACAATATTTGGCGTAAATGTTCCGAGAAAAACACAGGTCATGATGAGTAAGTTATTGTAGTCTCCACCCAACGATATGTAATAGACCATAAAAGCAGCGACGATACCTATTAAGCTAGATAAAACCTTCAACGCATAGAAAACTGATAATGAACTCTTCTCATGGAACCCAGCATGCATCAGCTTTTCTGAGTAAGTTTCATTATCTTTTTTATTACCTTTACTTATAAAAGGGCTTAATGATTCAAGCGTATTTGAGAAATTATAGGGCTTTCTTCCATCAGCCCTCCCTTCTTCAGATATTTGTCTTAGCTTCTTGTCTAAAGGAGATCGAGCACCTAAAAACAGAAATCCAACAGTCAATGTTAACAAGACAGTAGTAAGCAAAATCATCGCATAAATAACCACCTGAGAGCTGATCCCAAACTCTTCTAACATCTGCTTCCAGACTTCAATATTGAGTAGTTCCATAAGTTAAATCTCTATGCTAATGATCTTTTTAATCCACAAGGCCCCGATGGCCAAAAGAACAATACCGACACTGACCATCGATAAACCGCGCGGATCTTTATAAAGTGGCTCGATATATTCGGGACTAGCCACCCGTAATGCGAAAAACAAACCAAAAGGGGATAACGTTAAGATCCATGCTGATAAGCGACTTTCAGCAGAGAGTGTTTTTACCTTCCTTTCCAGTTTAAAACGCGCTCTAAGTACTTCAGATACCTTTTGCAGGTTCTCAGATAAGTTACCCCCAGTCTCTTTTTGCAACATTACGGCACTGGAAAAAGCCAGCATTGATACGGTGGGGACTCGTTCTGTCATCTGTAAAATCGCTAGACGTAAATCATAACCATAATTAAGTAAATTATAGGTGTTCTTAAATTCAGTACCTATTGGGTCAGGAAGCTCTTCGCCAACCTCATTAAATGATTGAACGAGCGGTTGTCCTGCTTGTAAGGCACGTCGAATAATATCCAACGCCTCAGGAAGTTGCTCTTCAAATCGAGCCATTCGGTAAGTCACTCGGTTTTGCACAAACAAGTAAGCAATGACCCAAACGAAAATGAATGCCGCTACACTTATGAACCACACTTGGTTAGTCATTATCGATATCAATGAGAGCAATACAGCACAAAGAGAAATAATCAGTAAGAATCGGCTTAAAGCCACTTTCATACCTGCGAGTTCCAACATTTTTTTCAAGCCCGCGAAAAAAGAGATAACGATGAGCTTACGGTCCAGCGGGGAGAGTTCTTTGTTATAGTGCTCTTTGAGTAATGACAAACTCTCTGCATCGATATTACGTTGCGTCTCTTTTAAGCGACGAGACAACTCTTTATGCTTCGCTTTCTTACCAGCAGCAGGTAACAACAACGCTTGGGAAATAAAAAGCACTGCGATAAACAATAGGCCTAATGAAACGCTTACATTGTCCATAATCTCTCCTTAACCTTTGGTCTCACTAAAGAGCTCGAAAGGCAGATCGAGTCCCCGTTTGACTAACTGGTCATGGTATTGAGGCACAACTCCCGTTGCCGTGAAATAACCGATAATATTGCCATCTTCATCAATACCTTTACGCTGAAAACGGAAAATTTCCGACATAGTAATGACCTCACCTTCCATGCCGTTGATCTCTTGGATACTCACCATACGACGCTTACCATCTTCTTGGCGCTCCATTTGAACAACAAGGTGGATAGCCGAAGCTATTTGCGCTCGTAAGTTTTTGGTTGATATGTTCCACCCAGCCATCGAAAACATGTTTTCGACACGACTCAAGGCATCACGGGGGGTATTTGCGTGAATGGTGGCAAGTGAACCATCATGACCCGTGTTCATCGCCGCTAGCATGTCAACGGCTTCGCTACCACGTACCTCCCCGACCACGATTCGATCAGGTCGCATACGTAAGGTATTTTTAACCAATTCGCGCTGGCTAATTTCTCCCTTCCCTTCAAGGTTGGCAGGGCGGGTTTCTAAGCGAATTACATGAGGTTGTTGAAGTTGTAATTCCGCCGAGTCTTCTATGGTAATAATTCGTTGATCTCGAGGAATAAAGCCAGAAAAAATATTCAGTGTTGTCGTTTTACCAGAGCCAGTCCCTCCGGAAATTAAGATATTTAATTCACCTTTAACCGCAGCTTCGACAAACTTAGCCATCTGAGGAGACACTGAGTCATAGTCAATCAAGTTATCCATAGTCAAACGGTCAACAGCAAAGCGACGGATAGAAACGGAAGGACCATCAAGTGCGAGAGGCGGGATAATTGCGTTAACACGTGAACCGTCAACTAAGCGCGCATCGACCATAGGTGACGCTTCATCTATGCGACGCCCTACTTGGCTTACGATGCGGTCGATAATGTTTCTCAGATGGCGGTCATCAAGAAAAGTATAGGGCGTTTTTTCGAGTTTACCTCTTCGCTCAACGTAAACACTTTTAGGGCCGTTGACCAGTATATCTGACACGGTTTGATCAGCTAATAAAGGCTCTAGCGGACCAAGGCCAAAAACCTCATCTTCTATCTGCTTGATAACCCGCTTGCGCCCTTCCGCACTCAATGCATGGCTACCATCTTCAGCCATTAACTGTACGATGGCTTCGTGTAAATCGAGCTTAGCGCGCTCTTTCTCCAAGCTAGAAAGTAACCCTAAATCTAGGGTCTCCAGCAGCTGCTTATGAAAGAAGTGTTTGATTGATAGCTCCTGCTCTAAAATCTTTCGAGCCTCATCAATCGCCTTCTCCTTTTCAACGCTCGCTTCCGTATTTCGAGACTGACTAGACGCCTCAACATTGGATAAACGGTCAACAGGATTGGCATCTTCTGAATCATGCGAAATCTGTTCTACTTTTTTCAAACTCTGGATTTACATTTTTTCGTTTAAAGAACATCACAATCCCTCGTGTTTACTTTTCATCAACCCATTATGAAAACAACTTTTTCAACCATCCTTTCTCTTCCTGTTCTGGTGGTGAGAGAACATGAGATAAATCTATGATAGAGCGAGTAATAGAGCTTTTCTTTCTCGACTGAACTAACGGCTGCCCCAAGTTGGCACTCTCCAGCGCAACTTTAAAATCGTTAGGCATAAGATGGATATTGTGATTACCCACCGCCTGCTCTACATCTTTTAACTTAATTGAATGTCGCTTTTCATAACGGTTGAGAATGACCTCTATTGAGTCACTTTGTAAGCCATACTCAAACTTCAGAGACTTAATTAGTCGACTTGTGTTTTTTACTGACACTAGGCTCTGTTGTAAAACCAAAAGTACTTTCGTCGCAGGTGAGATTGCTGATGCAAACACGTGATCCAAGCCTCTAGACAGGTCAATGATCACATAAGGGTAAAAACGACGCAGAATTGGAAGTAATCTGCCAATTTTCTGAGCCTGTTCGAAATCATCTGCGTTATTTTCATGCTTAAAGCTTAGAACATGCAAACCCGATTCATGTTTGTTTACCAATGACCCCAAAGACATTTCATCCAAATCATTAGAACTGTTGATCGCATCCGAAACACTATAAGTGGGAGTTATGTTCAAATAATCAGGTATCACGCCAAATTGAAGATCGATATCGAGCAAAAGTACTTCATTAGGATGTTGCGTGGCCATCTCAATGGCAGTATTTAACGCTAAGGTGGTTGCTCCCATCCCTCCTTTAGTGTTCAAAAACAAGATAAACTCTCCGTAACTGGAGTTCTCAAGCTTTTCAGAGGCCGTTTTCTTCAAGAGTGGTAGTAGGTCCGATAGGGTCACATTGTGAGACAAAAAATCTGAAGCACCTAAACGCAGTGCGATTTTTAGTGACCCATTATCACTTTCATCACCGAGCACAACTAAAGACAAGTCCTTGTCTTCTAAAGACAAATCATACCCTTGCAACTCAACCATTTTTTGCGCCCAATTCCCGTGAGCTTCAACGAAAATAAGCTCTGGAACATCCGCACTTTTTAAGTATTCCTCACTCATTGCCGCAAGAGAAAACGACGTCACATGAACATTTCGGCATTTTTTTAGCTCTTGAGTCATATGCGAATGAAAGGCGTCAGTGCTGTAGACTAACCAAACCTTTAGATTCGTTCTTAAACGCGTTATATCCTTATCGTTTTCATTAGGCGTTATTTTGATCGCTTCCCCCATATATTCATCTCCTTTTAAATAACCGCTTATGGGCACCGATTTTTGATGTCTGTGCCAGCTTCAGCCCTTACCACCCCTAAGCTTTCTGCCGGCAGTATTGTTTCAAACGCAGGGGCTGCAAGAAATCCATTATTTCCTAGAAAGCTTAGGTTACTGATTAACTGAATGCCATAACCCGTAGCTCTAGCACGCACAAATTTAATGGTGCCAAATCCGGGATTAGTCTCGTAACCAGACGTAATTTCACTGCCGCTCGCGTCTAAGTAAGCTACTTCTAAATTCGCATTAGTAAACCCAACAAGAGGAATATCATTCACCACCATTCCCGCAATATTATCTCTATCAAGGACGTAACAGACTGTCGCTAACCTAGCGGCCTTCCTAGTCGCCTCACTGACCATTTGCAGCGAAAATATATAGGCACCCAACGCTAAAATGAGAAAGAGTAGTAGAAAAATTAACGATGAGACTAAAGTGAATTCAATGATGGCAAGCCCTTTGACACGTCCTTTAAACCTTTTCATCACAGTACCCTCATCACCGAAGTGACACTTAACGGAATAGAAAAACTTGTGGCGGATAAAGGAATAGACAAAAACAACGGCACATAGTCATATGTCACGCTGACTCGTACATAGCTGTCAATAGAGGGTGGTGTTACCGTTACATCTGATGTCGTCAATGTAGATAACACAGCCGTCCCTACGCTGCTCTGGCCATAAACCACCACATTTTGAATCTCCAACGTTGGGGCAATAGTGCCACCTTTGGTATCGTAAACCTCACTAACAGCATATCGTGCGCCATTTTGTACAGATTTAGAGATAACATTGTAGTGAATCAAAATATTGCCAAGCTCGATCACCAACCCCAAAAAAAACAGTAACACAGGGGTCGCAATGACCATCTCAACAGCAGAAAAACCACGTTGATGTTTATTAGATAGTGTCATAATTACGACTCCCCGCTATCAGGGTCCTTATACAAAACAATCCTGTAAGCCCCTTCGGTTGTCGACTGATTACTACTAGAGCCACCAGTAACACTGCAAGAATGTATAAACTCACCAAAAACGGCGGGTGTACCTGAGTTGTTAGTTGGTGCTTTTTGCAACAAGAAAAAGCAGCCAATTTTATTCACTGTAAAGTCGGTAGAGCCGCCACTTTTACCCGAGCAGTCCACCATAGGTATAGGTAAAATACGACGCCAAGCAACACCATTAGATGCGCACCCAGAACCGCCACTTGCTATACAGGCATTGGTATCTAACTTATATTGAGCGTAATCGTAGCTATCATCGAAAGTGATCTCTCCAGTATTGGCATCAATCGTTATTTCATTGGTAGGTTCTGTGGTCACATAATCTGAAGGGTAATCAGATGCCGATAATCCACCGCCATAATCACCAAAACGAGTATTTAAACCATCACCTGTCGGACCAACCGTGCCGCCAGGTTTGGTTGTGATATCTTCACCAATTTTAACTGGCTGATCATAACTACCACCTAAGCCTTCTTTGATAGTGTTACCACCAGAACCAAAGTCCAGCAGGTGATAATTACCATTACCCATTTCAGATAGACTACTGTCTCCAACCTTTAAAGCGTGAACGGTTCCAACTTCATAACCGAACACATTGGTTATCTCTTCACCGGTTTCGTCATGATAACCATCTTCATTAACATCATTATCAGAAGTACCATCACCAATACACACTCCAATGGGTACAACATTATTATAAGCGAGGCCTGAACTCGGTCCTGCGACAGCACTTGCCGATACCACTTTTTCAAGACCAAACAGTTGAATAAAGAATTCGTCCATTTCTAGTGCATCTACGCGAACACGCACATAAACATCATCATTTGCACCAAAAGTTGCGCTGCCAGTAAAGTCCTGTGGATCATTGGAATAATCAATACCTATAGAAGCGGTAGAGAAATCAATTTCTTGGTTCCCGGTTGAAGCCGCCATAGCATTAAGTGCCTTACCCACTTCTGCGTCTACAGCGTCTTTATCTTTACTATTGTCTAATATGGTTGCGGCAGCCAACGCTGCAGAATCGACTGCATTTTGTAAGCGCGTTTTATTCACGACCATATGGTTTATGTCTACAGCTAGCGCTGAGACAGCTAGAAAAACCAACAAGGCAGCAGTAATCATCACCGCAACTAAGCCTTGTTGTTTTTTCGGGCTTTGTGATACTCGATACAACATGTGAGTACCTCCAGATTTAGTTAAAATCTTCTAAGATCTGGCTACTACTTCCGGACAGATCATTTTCACCTCTGCCTACATATCTGTCGTAACCAGTCTGCATCCGCTCCCCTGTACCATCAGGTACTTCGAGTAAATTCTCTTGGGTCGCATTAGGGTTATACGTTTGCTCTGTTTTCACTAGTGCTACCGAGTGCCCTAGACGAGCATCATTTGCACAGCCAACCAACACCATCACGAGAAAGACCATCATTATTCTAATCATATCTATCTCCTTATAAATCATGCCCAAATGAACCTTCACTACCACCATCGGTCGGTGATATATCCTGTGACGCTTGAGACTGTTCTGAATCAGATTCAGACGGTTCAGCTATATAAGCGCTTCGACCCAATAAGTAATATTCCAAGTCATTAGGATCAACAAAAGCATCGGTTGGTAACGTCACTTTCGTTCGATCAATAGGTTTAGCGAGTCGAGGAGTTACAAGAATAACGAGCTCTGTTTCACCAGATACATACTCTTGGCTATTGAAAAGCTGACCTAAAATCGGCACATCGCCAAAGCCTGGCATCTTGTTACTGATGTCCCTAACATTCTCACTCAGCAACCCCGCAATACCGATAGTTTGACCGTCGGCTAACTCAAGCGTCGATGACGCACTTCTTCGTGTAATCGGAGGGATAAAGTAAGTCGCATTGGTAGTACCAGGATCAATCGTTAACGAGCTACTATTGGCAATTTCACTAACATCAACCGCTAAGTTTAGGTTGATTTTTTTGTCACTGAGTACCGTTGGGATGAACTTTAAACCTACACCATACTCTTTGTACTCAATCGTAATACCATCCTCATCAGGCACTGGAATTGGAAATTCCCCACCAGCTAAAAACTCAGCCTTAGAACCACTTAATGCGGTTAAATTCGGTTCAGCCAATACCTTAGCGACCCCGTTTTGTTTTGCTACGTCCAGTGCGAAAGTAAACAATGTATTACTATCAATGAATGACCCTAATATGCCGTAGTCCGTCGACGTAGGAATATTAAAGATAGGCGTTGCTCCTAATACTCCTGCAGGTACGGAAGACGCCCCCCAAGAAAAGTCAGACCCACTGGTTTGGAAGAAGTGGAAGTTTGCATCAAACTTTCTTACCAAGCTTCTTTGAACCTCGGCAACGGTTACCTCTAACATGACTTGTTGGGCCCCGCCAATGGACATCAAATTGATAACACCGGTAGCAGCGGCTTGCTCGCTACCACTTTCATTTGATTTGTCAGCGGTTTGCCCAGATGAATACGTTTCTGCAATTCGCATCGCGACATTCATTTGTTGTTGATTACTCACCTGACCGCTCAATAATAGACGGTTCTGCGCACTGTGCACTTCGATAGTTTCATCTGGAAGGAACTCATATAATTTAGCTTTGAGGCTATTAAGATCATGAGTAACCTCAATGTTAATAGACTCAATTAACCGACCTCGAGAGTCCCAAGCCATTAGGTTTGTCGCACCTAATTTTTTACCAATTAAAAACACTTCATTTGATTTTAAAATTACAATATCTAAAACATCAGGATCACCAAGAGAAACCTTCGCCGCTTTTCCCGACAGCACGACATGCGTAGATTTATGATGTGGAACCGTGACTGTTTTTCCCGTTTGTAACGCCGCAACACTGGCCGTCGAAATACAAATCAGGCTCAAAACACACGCAATTAATATTCTCATATTTCACCTCAATCCTTGACGCGCACATTAGATGTTTCTGTACCTTTGATAATGGTGACACTTGGTCTAGGCACATATCGACGAACCACTTTTTTCTCAACTTCATGTGGGTTTCTCAAAGTCAGCTGAATATCGCCTTTGCTTTTAGCCGTGAGAAGTTTCTCTGCCTCTTTCGGCGTCATCTCAAGTGTTACCGCTCGTACAATAATCGGACTGTTTTCTTTCGTTTTAGCCGTTTGGTCGACAGCCAAAACCTTGATGTCTTTTAATACTGTTTGAGTCGCTGCAGAATTTTTTCCGTAAGAAACGGTATTGAGAATATCAACCTTGTTACCCGGTAATAAGAAACCCGCCACACCAATAACATCATCAACACGTATCGTTACCGCACGTTTATTTTCAGGGATAAGAGCTGCAAGCGTTGACCCTTCTCCTGGTACAGTAAATCGTAACTTGTGAAGCACCTCTCCCGCATAGACAGTATTCGCAACAACCTTGCCAATCAGCTCTGCTTTATCCGAATAGTTATTTTCATTAATCCAATCAACTTCCATCAATCTGGTGGTTAAAAACTGATCCTCGATAATAGTTCCGGCTTCAATTTCTTGTGATGCGACAACAACGGGGTGACGCTCGACCGTTTCAACTTCAACGGTTGGCTGAACTTGATCATCCATCCACTGCTTAGCAAAAAATACAGCCGCTAAGCCGAATACTACGGACAGTAAAAACAGTAGGAAAACTTGACTCTTATTCATTATTCTCTTCCTCGTGTCCATCAGAGGTAAAATAGACTTCCCATGCCATGGAAAGAATATCGAATGTGATAACAGGTGGTAGCTGCTCAAACGAAAGAATATCTTTGCTTATACCAACGAGATCTTTCGGTAAACATGGGAAAAGTGGCACCTTAAGCAGCGTGTGCATTTGAGACAAACGCTCAAAGAAGCCGTCTTGAAGCTCTACTTCTCTATCAGCAACGACGCTCATCCATAAAGCTTCATAATCTCGCTGGTTAAGTGGCTTGAATTCAATCTTGTAACCTAAACGACGTAAAAAGGCGGGATCGCTTATTTTCTTTGGGTTTAGATTGGTAGAAAAGGCAAGAGTTAATACAAATGGCATCGTTATCTGCTGACCATTAGGCAGCGACAAATAGTCGAATGAGTACTCCATCGGTACAATCCAACGATTAAGAAGCGCATCCACCGGCATAGGCTGACGACCAAGGTCATCAATGACAAAAATCCCATTATTTGCCATCATTTGTACTGGGGCTAACCAGACTCGACTATTTTCTGAATGATTAACTTCAAGCATATCCATAGTCAGTTCACCCCCAACTTGGATATTTGGCCTTTCACAATTAAGCCAACGCTTGTCGTATTGATCTTTGAGAGAAATACTTTGATCACTGCCGTTACTATCCAACGGTTTATGATGTTGTGCAGAAAACACCTTGATAATATTACCTAAGGCATAGACTGCATAAGGGATAAACACAGAGGTGTGCAGCGCATTGACAATTCGGCTCGCGACAAAGGTTTTACCAGTACCAGCGTGCCCATATAACAACAAAGCACGTCCAGAATTGATTGCAGGCCCTAGCACTGAAATCATTTTATCGACACCATATACATCATCCAGAGCAGCTTCGACATGTGGTCTAGTGACTAGCTCTACTCTCAGGTCTTGCTGTTTGACCACATCACTGTACTGGTCAAGCGAAACTGGCGCGGGCCCTAAATAAGCATCACGTTTAAAGGCAAGATCAGCTTCTTCCAGCCCTTTTTCAGAAAGGGAGTAACGGACATGACTATGGGAAACTGATGATAGAGAAAGATCTGAGGTAGGCTGAAATACCTCAATTAACGACTTTTTCCTTAAAACGGCCAAAGCACTTTCCACAATATGGGTGACAACACACATATAATTAGAGAGTTCTAACACATCCGACTTAGGGTAAGCAGACAAATGCTTGAGTACAAGGTTTTCAATAACGACTTCAGGAACACCCAACATATCAATAGATGTAGGAACGGCTGGGGCTGAAATTTGAGGCTTCAAAGTTGTTGGAGCAGTACGCCCTATAATATCCATATATTATTCCTCTCCACAAAGCTAACCAACAACAGGTTTAAGTAAAGTAGCTATACATCGCTAATCCCATAACAACAGAGGGTGCAAAAGGCATCGTCACCTTATTTGAATACCTAGCGTGCAAACTAGTACTTTCAT